>JANOFM010000193.1:0-25695 GCA_031413635.1 Alphaproteobacteria bacterium
AACGCGCTCGCCGTGCCGGGCACTTTGCGCAACACGCGCTCGATCTCGCGCGCCGCGGCTTCGATGTCGGCGAACGACCGGCCGATGACCTTCACCCCGACGGGCGTGCGGATGCCGGTCGACAGCATGTCGATGCGCGCCTTGATCGGCATCGTCCAGGCGTTGCTGACGCCGGGGAATTGCAGGCGCGCGTCCATTTCGGCGATCAGTTTGTCGGTCGTCATGCCCGCCCGCCATTCGCTCTCGGGTTTCAGGTTGACCACAGTCTCGAACATCTCGAGCGGTGCCGGATCGGTCGCCGTCGCCGCGCGACCCGCTTTGCCGAAGACGGAGGCAACCTCCGGAAACGATTTGATGATCTTGTTCTGGGTCTGAACGAGTTCGGCCGCCTTGGTCACCGACAGACCGGGCAGGGTGGTCGGCATGTAGAACAGCGTGCCTTCGTTCAAGGTCGGCATGAACTCCGAACCGATGCGCAGCAACGGCCAAACCGAAAGCGCCAGAACCGCCGCCGCAACGACCACCGTCAACACGCGGGCATTGAGCACGGCGCGAATGATTGGACGATAGAGCGCGATCAGCACCCGGTTGATCGGGTTCTCGCTTTCGCTGCGAATGCGCCCGTGGATGAACATCACCATGAGTGCCGGCACCAGCGTGACCGACAGCAAGGCAGCGGCCGCCATCGCAAATGTCTTGGTGAACGCGAGCGGATGGAACAACCGTCCTTCCTGCGCCTCAAGCGCGAAAATCGGCACGAACGACACCGTGATGATGAGCAGACTGAAAAAAAGCGAGGGCCCGACTTCGACGGCGGCGTCAATGATCGCTTGCGTTCGACTTTCGCCCGGCTTCATGCGTTCGATGTGCTTGTGGGCGTTCTCGATCATCACGATCGCGGCATCCACCATCGCGCCGATAGCGATCGCGATACCGCCGAGGCTCATAATGTTGGAGCTGAGACCCAAAACCTTCATGCCGGCAAACGCGAGCAGCACGCCGATAGGCAGCATGATGATCGCGACCAGCGCGCTGCGCACGTGCAGCAGGAAGACGATGCACACCAGCGCGACGATGATGGCCTCTTCCACCAGCGTACGCTCGAGCGTTGCGATTGCCCGGTTGATCAGGTCGGAGCGGTCGTAGACCGGCACGATGCGCGTGCCTGCGGGCAGGCTCGGCAAGATACCGTCGAGCGCCGCCTTCGCCGCGTCGATCACATCGATCGTGTTAGCGCCCTGGCGTTGCGCGACGATGCCGGCGGTAACTTCGCCTTCGCCGTTCAACTCCGCGACCCCGCGCCGTTCGTCGGGCCCGATATCGACGCGCGCCACGTCGCGGATCGTGACCGGGACGCCGCTCGCCGACTTCAACATGATCTGCGCGATGTCGTCGACGCTCTTGAGATAGCCCCGCCCGCGCACCGCATGCTCGGTCTCGCTGAGCTCGACCACGCGCCCGCCGACGTCGCGATTGCCGCCGGCGATCGCGCGCCGCACGTCGTCGAGTGAAAGGCCAAGGGCAAGCAGACGCTTCGGATCGACGACGACGTTGTATTGTTTAACAAGGCCGCCGACGCTCGACACTTCGGCGACGCCGGAGGCCTTTGCGGCGGCAAAGCGCACATACCAATCCTGCAAGGTGCGCGTCTCGGCGAGGTTCAACGTCGGATGCTCGATCGCGTATTGATCGACCCCGCCGCCGCCCGGGGCGTCGGGCCCCAAGGTGGGCGTGACGCCCGCGGGCAAACGCTTGGCGGCGGCGTTCAGATATTCGAGCACGCGCGAGCGCGCCCAATAGAGATCGGCGCCGTCTTCGAAGATCACGTAGACGAAACTGACCCCGAAATAGGAAAACCCGCGCACCGCGCGCGACTTCGGAACGCTCAACATCGCCGTGGTCAACGGATAGGTGACCTGATCCTCGACCACTTGCGGCGCCTGGCCCGGAAACTCCGTGTAGATGATCACCTGCGTGTCCGACAGATCGGGAATCGCATCGACCGGCGTCGTCAGCACGGCATAGCCGCCGGCGAAAATCGCCAGCGCCGTGCCGATCATCACCAGCAGAATGTTTCCCGCCGACCAGCGGATGACGGAAGCGATCATGGCTTGGTTCCCGCAAAGCCCTGCAACGCCGAGCGCAGATTGCTTTCGGCGTCGATCAGGAACGTCGCCGAGGTGACGACGGTCTCGCCTTCTTTAAGTCCCGTAGCAATCTCGACCAAATTGTTGGCGCGCCGCCCCACTGTGACCGCACGCGGCTCGAATAAGCCTTCGCCGCGCGCGACCAGTACGACCTGCCGCGCGCCCGAATCGATCAGCGCGCTGTCGGGCACGGTGAGCACGGCCTCGCCCGCGGGCGCCGCGATGTCGACCGAGGCGAACATGCCCGGTATCAACAACCCCTCGGCGTTCGCCAGTTCGATGCGCACTTTGACCGTGCGCGTCGTCATCGCCACTTCCGGATAAACGAACGTGACTTTGCCTTCGAACGATTTGCCGGGATAGGCGTTGAGCGTCATGCGCGCGGTGGCGCCTGGCTTGGCAATACCGAGTGCCATTTCTGGCGCCTCGGCGATCACCCAAATGTTCGAAAGATCGGCGAGGCGATAAAGCGTTTCGCCTTCCTCCGCCTGCATGCCGGCAACGATCGGCTTTTCGATGACCGTGCCGCCTTGCGGCGCGAGCCAGGTAACCCGGCCGCTGGCCTCACGCGTACGAATTAAACGTTCGATCTCGCGCTTGGGCACCTCGTAATTCTCAAGCCGCGCGCGTGCCGACGCTGCGGAACGCGCGTTTGTTCGCGCATAAACGTCGTCCAGCTCTTGCGATACGGCGCGCGCCTTCAAGGCGATCGCCAGCGTCGCTTCCTGTTGCAGCAGAAAGGGGCTGTTGATGTCGAACAGCGGTTGCCCGCGGCGCACCTTCTCGCCGGTCGCCGCGACATGCAGCTTCACAATGTTGGCGCGAAACTTCAACGACACGACCGCAAGCTTGCGCTCGTCCGCCGTCACCGTGCCCGACAGCAGCACAGTCTCGTTTAAGACTTGGCGAGACGCCGCCGCCGTGCGCACGCCCAGCCGTTGAACCCTTTGCGGGCTGATCGTCACCGTCCCCGGTTGAGCGGCGCCCTCGTCGGCATAGACGGGAATGTAGTCCATCCCCATCGAGTCTTTCTTTGGTGCGCTCGACGTGTCGGTCAGCCCCATCGGATTGCGATAGTAGAGAACCTGCCGGTCCGTCTGTTGCGGTGGCTCGGTCGACGCGCGCACGGCGACGTAGTCGCGTCCTCGCGCATCTTTTTTTGGCACCGGCGAAAACTCAGCCGCGCCGGACGGATCCTGATAATAGAGGACGCGCCCCGTCTGCGCCGTCGTGGCCTGGCGCGGTGGCTCGCCATGCCCCGCCGTCAGCCACCACGTTATGCCGCCCGCCGCGGCCAGCGCCAGCGCGGCCGCAACCCAAATCAATCGCGCGCGCATGGGATCAGCTCGCCGTCACGACGACGGAGCCGGTCACGGTCTCCGCCTCGCCTTGCACCTTCGCGCTCAGCTTCAGTTCCCAACGCCCCGCCATCGTTGGCGCAACCTTGAAGCGATAGACGCCCGGCGACGGCGAGCCCTCCGCGCTGACGGGTGCCGTCATCTCGCCCATCCCATCGGGGCCCATGTCGAATCGTGATTCGAAGATCACGGCGTTCTCGACCGCTTTGCCGGTCGGCTGATGGATCAAGCGCACATCGACGACGGCTTCGCCCGCCATCGACACTTCGCTTTGAACGGTCGAGAAAACATAGGGCGAACTCGGCTTACCGCATGCGGCAAGCGCCACCAGTGCGACAACGACGGCGGCGAAGGACGCCATGCGTCCCGAAATGAGATGGATCACGATGC
This sequence comes from Alphaproteobacteria bacterium, assembly GCA_031413635.1. Taxonomy (GTDB): domain Bacteria; phylum Pseudomonadota; class Alphaproteobacteria; order Micropepsales; family Micropepsaceae; genus SZUA-430. The sequence goes on from JANOFM010000193.1 coordinate 3,896, forward strand.
AATTCCTTGTCTGACGCAATCAAGCCCGGCCGATAACGGGCAGGGCGGTCACATTCAAAATTTCAGAAAGGAAACGACCGAGGTGGTGGAGTGTCGGGTGGCCGCGCAAAGGCAAGCGACGAAACATGAAGCTGCACCGCGACGCGTTCCGCAAGCGCGATCGGCACAAAGCCGATCACCGGCGGAGCGATTGAAACGGTCATGCCGGCGCATTGGCCCTTGCATGCGTTTTGCTCATCGTCGCTTTCGCAGTGCTTGCACGGCGTATCGCACGGCGCTTCCCCGCTATGCGACATCGACGGGTGGGACTTCGGCGCCTCAGGCAAGCAGTCGGCGAACGCGTTTGCCGCCGGCGCGAACGCTAGCGCCGCCGTCAGCCAAAGGCTGACAGCCGACTTTGTCGCTGTTCGCAAAATCCCACCCATGATCCCTTCATACTACACCCGGCGACCCCTTGAATGCGGTTAAGCTCGGCGTTGTTACACGCATTGGTCAATTGCCCGTGAAACGCCCCGCTCCGCGACCCCTAAACTCCTGGTTTGACGCCATGGGGTTCGTTAACGATTGCCGCCGCGAAGCTGCGGATATCCGCCTTTTTTTGGCCATTCAAAAGCAACGGGTACTGACAATTGCCCGGGGCACGGCTACGTTGCGGTTCGCCGCGTCGCACGCGCGGCGCGCGAGAGAGGAAGCATTCGATGGCCCCGGCTGCGGGCAAGAGCTCCAAGGCGATCGCTGCCACAAGGGGGGCGGCGGAATCCGCTCCCAAGGCCGCGAAAAGCGCCAATTCCGTTTCCCCGCTTGCGCCCAAAACCTTGGCGAAGCTGCAGCCTATATCTGGCGTCAGGTTGGGGGCGGGCGCCGCGGGCATCCGTTACGAGGGCCGCACCGATGTGTTGGTGGCCGTCATGGCGCCGGGTACGACAGTCGCCGGCGTCTTCACGACCTCGAAAACCTCGTCCGCCCCGGTCGATTGGTGCCGCATCGCCCTGGTGCAGAAATCGGCGCGCATGCTGATCGTCAATTCCGGCAACGCCAACGCCTTCACCGGTCGCGTCGGGGCCGACGCCGTGCGCGCCACCGCCGACAGCGCGGCCGTGCTCGCGGGCTGCAAGGCGCACGAAGTCTTCATCGCCTCGACCGGCGTCATCGGCGAACCCTTGCCCGTCAAGCGCCTGACTGCGGCTTTGCCCGACATCTATGAGAACACCGGCGCCACCGCTTGGGACCAGGGCGCGCGCGCCATCATGACCACCGACACCTTCCCTAAAATGGCGACAGCGACGGCGCAGATCGACGGCCAAATCGTCAAGATCAACGGCATCGCCAAGGGCTCGGGCATGATCGCCCCCGACATGGCGACCATGCTCGCCTTCGTTTTCACCGATGCGGCGATCCCCTCCGACGTTTTGCAGACGCTGTTGGTGCAAGGCACGGAGACCAGCTTCAACGCCATCACCGTCGACAGCGACACCTCGACCTCCGACACGCTGTTGTTGTTCGCAACCGGCAAGGGAGCCAAACATAACCCCGTGCTGCGCGCGGGCGACAAGCGCATCGACGACTTCCGCCTCAAGCTCAACGCTCTGCTGCAAGACCTCGCGGTCCAAGTCGTGCGCGACGGCGAAGGCGCGACCAAACTCGTGCGCATCAACGTCTCGGGCGCCGAAAGCACGGCGGCCGCGCGCAAGATCGCGCTCTCGATCGCGAACTCGCCGCTCGTCAAAACCGCGATCGCTGGACAAGACGCCAATTGGGGCCGCATCGTCATGGCCGTCGGCAAGTCGGGCGAGGCCGCCAACCGCGACAAGCTCTCGATCAAATTCGGCGGCCACCGAGTCGCCACCATGGGCCTGCGCGATCCGAACTACAGCGAAGCCCTGATGGCCCGCTATATGCAGCGCCCCGAAATCGAAATCGACGTCGACGTCGGCATCTCGAAATTCAACGCCGGCGTCTGGACCTGCGACCTCACCCACGGCTACATCGACATCAACGGCAGCTACCGCAGTTAGCGGTCCTCAACGGATTGTCGTGACGCAAAGCCAACACAACCTCCTCCTCGTCGCCGCCTGCGCCCTCGTCGACGCCGACGGGCGCGTTTTGCTCGCCCAACGCCCCGCTGGCAAATCGATGGCCGGGCTTTGGGAATTTCCCGGCGGCAAGGTCGAGCCGGGCGAGCGCCCCGAACAATCCCTCATCCGCGAACTCAACGAGGAACTCGGCATCGCCGTGAAGGAAGATTGCCTCGCGCCATTCGCATTCGCCTCGCATGGTTACGACGGCTTTCACCTTTTAATGCCGCTTTATCTATGCAGGCGCTGGGAAGGCATCGTCACGCCGCGAGAAGGCCAGCAACTCGCCTGGGCGCGGCCCAAGGACATGGGCGCTTACCAAATGCCGCCCGCCGATCTGCCGCTGGTGGCGCAATTGCGCGACCTTCTGTGACGCGCGCTACGCCGAAAATAATTCCGTAAAATTGCAAATGTTACCGGTTGTTAAGCGCGCGCGGTCCAAACTCCCTCGACGCGCCAAAGCAAGAGGTGGGCGATGAAAGCCGTTGCGAATTTTATCCGCGCATTCGCCGCCAACGAAAGCGGCGCGACTGCGATCGAGTATGGCTTGATCGTCTCGCTGATCTTCTTGGCCATCATCGCCAGCATTCAATCCGTGGCCAACGCCACAATCGCGATGTATGCGTTGATCACGGCGGCGATGTCCTAGCCGGCCGATAGCCGCCGCGCGGTTTGCCTCCGCTCTAAGTCGTGCCACACTGCCCGGCAGATGACCCTTGCCAGTTCCGCGTCCCCGGGCGCCCAAGCCAGTTCCGCCTCCGCCCGGCTGCCGGTCACGACGATCGTGTCCTTGGGCCAGTTCGCGCTTCCTCTCGCGGTGGCCTACCTGCCGCTCCATCTCTATCTCACGCGCTATTACGCCGGCGATCTCAAGCTCGACATTGCGACCGTCGGTCTTGTCTTGGTGGTCGCCCGCCTGTTGGATTTTATCGTCGATCCGCTGATCGGTGCGATCGCCGATCGCTACGGCCATGCCCAAGGGCGGCGCAAACTATGGACGCTGATCGCCGTGCCCATCACCATGGCCGGCGTCTATCTGACGTTCATGCCGCCTGTGGGCGTAGGTCCGCTCTACCTCTTGCTTGCTTTGTTCATCGTCTATTTCGGTTGGACGATGGGCACGATCGCCTACGGCGCCTGGTGCGCGGAGATTTCGGGCGATTACGCGGAACGCACGCGCATCACCGGCGTGCGCCAGATGTTCGCGCTCTTAGGAATTTTGATCGCAAGCCTCGCGCCGCTTTTCACCGGCGGGGGGCCGGGCTCGCCCCAGGGCTTCGCGCCGTTGATGACGGGCCTGGGCTGGATCGTGCTCGTTCTCATGCCGCTCTCGGTTCTTCTTCTGACGTTAGTCGTTCCCGAACCGAAAACCGTCGCCCGCGGCATGGTTTCGTGGACTAAGGGTTTGAAAGTCGCAGCCAAAAACGGACCCTTTATGCGCTTGCTCGCGGCGAATTTGCTCGGCGGCATCGGTGCGGCGGCGAACCTGGCGGTCGTCATTTGGTTCTTCGAAAAGGCGCTCGACTTGGGCACCGCCGCGGGCGTCCCGCTCGTCATCTGGCTTTTGACCTCCATCCTCGGCGCGCCGTTGTGGATCTGGGTCGGCCACAAAATCGCCAAGCACAACGCCCTGATCCTGGCATCGCTCTGCGGCATCGCCGTTTTCGCCATTCTGTTCTTCATGCCGAAGGGTCAGTTCGCGCTCACCAACATCGTCATGGCGTTGGCCGGGATCACCGGCTCGGCCTCCGCGACGCTCGGCGCCTCGATCGCAGCCGACGTGATCGACCTCGACGCGTTGCGCTCGCGCGAGGCGCGCGCCGGCCTGATGCTCGCCTTCTGGGGCATGGCGCAGAAAATGGCCGATGCGCTGGGCGTCGGCCTCGGCTTGCTGATCTTGTCATTGTTCGGCTTCAACCCGAACGGCGCCAACGACGAAACCGCCGTACTCGGCCTGAAGCTCGCCTACATCGCTGTGCCCATCGTATTTTCGCTATTATCGATTTCCTTTCTCTGGCGCTTTCCCATCACGCCCGAACGCCACCGCCGCATCCGCGCCCTCCTGGAACGCCGCGCCACGCGCGAAGCGGCGAAGGCCTAACACCGGCGGTCGGAATTGATGACCTTTGCGCGGCGTCGAGTCGGCTTCGCCACGAAGGCACGAAGGCACGAAGGCACGAAGGCACGAAGGACACAAAGGCTCACGAAGCAGATGATCGACGCGGAGCGCAATTTTTTTCACCGCGATTGCGCGCCTGCGGCGCGCGGAAGTGCGCGATGCTGATTGTCTCAATTCTTTGTGAGCCTTTGTGTCCTTCGTGCCTTCGTGGCGAAGCCGACTCGAAACCGCCCAGAAGTCAGATATTCGAACCACAGGCTGGCGCGCGGCCCGTCAAATAGAGAATTTGATACGTTGCCGTCACGCGCCCGCCGGCATCGCGAAACCTCTTGAAATAAATCTCGCACGCTCGCGCCACGACCGCGCGCTTCAGGAACGAGCGCCGCCGCTCGACCAACACGTTCGTCTCGCCCATGCCGCGCAGATCGGCGAACAGCTTCAAGGGATGCTCGTAGGCCACCGTGATCGTCTCGATGTCGGCGATGGGCTTGGCAAATCCGGCGCGCTGCAACAACCCACCTGCATCGCGCACGTCGGCAAAGGGCGCGACGCGCGGCGACAAACCGCCGTCGATCTCGATTTCAGCTTGCGCCAGACAGTCGCGCAACTCGCGCAACGTCTCGCCGCCGAACAGCGCGGCCACGAACAACCCTTCAGGCCTCAGGCACCGTCGGATTTGCAACAACGCGCCAGGCAAGTCGTTGACGGCGTGCAGCGTCAACACACTCGCATAGAGATCGAGCGACTGAGTGGCGAAGGCCGACCGGCCTTCTTCGAACACGACAGTGGCGAATGCCGCCTCGACATCGCCGCGAATGCAGTGACCGATGCGCGGCGACTGCGGCGCCCGCGCTCCCGCGCACACGGCCCGCGGGAAATCGCGATCGAGCGAACCGATCCGCTCCGACAATTCCTCTGCCGCCGCCTCCGCCAAGAACGCGAACGCAGCAAAGCCCGGCGCGGCGCGCGCGCGGCGCAACCGTCGAAGCCGGTCGTCGAAGATGTGAGGAATATCGTTCATGGCACAAGCGACTCTGGCACGCCGCCTTGCCCCGCGTCATTATCCGGCGATGGATCGGCGGGTTGGCAAACTGAACCGGATGGTGCGCGGCGCGGGCAGGGCGTTTCTTGATCTCGTCTTGCCGCCGCTCTGTCTCAAATGCCGCGAACCCGTCGCCGAACCTCAATCAGTGTGCGCGACCTGTTGGAACGCATTGCGCTTCCTGAGCGCCCCTCACTGCGCCCAGTGTGGGTTACCGTTTCCCCATGCGCTCGGCGAGGGCATCAAATGCGCCGCCTGCATCGCCCGACCGCCGCCGTTCCTTCGTGCGCGCGCCGCGTTGGCCTACGACGACGCCAGCCGCGATCTAATCCTCTCGTTCAAGCACGGCGATCGTCTGGAAGCGGTCCCGCTCTTCGCGCGCTGGATTGTCGCAGCCGGGGGCGATGCGCTCGCCGCTGCCGACATCCTCGTTCCCGTTCCGTTGCATTGGTTGCGGCTTGCATCTCGCCGCTACAACCAAGCAGCCGTCCTCGCCCATGCGATCTCCAAGCTCACGAGCATTCCGGTCGAGACCTCTGCGCTCGTCCGCACACGGCGCACACCCAGCCAAGGCGAAATGCCCTCCGCCCGCGCCCGCGCGAAGAACGTCGTCCGCGCCTTCGCAGTCGCGGAAAATGCCAAACCGCATCTCTCCGGCCGAAAGATCGTCATGGTTGACGATGTCCTAACCACCGGTGCCACGCTCTCCGCTTGTACTAAAGTATTGAACCGTGCCGGCGCTGCCTCTGTGTCCGTAATCACACTGGCGCGAGTTGTACGTCCGTTAAGCCTGTCCCTATAATCTGCGACAGTGGGCGTGTTGCCCGAACGCCCTATATCGTCGCTGCGTACCAACCGCGATTCGTTCCATGTCCGTTGCAGATACAGCCTCCAACGCCGCCGCCAGAGTCATCGTCTACGCGACGCTGCTCTGCCCATTTTGTCATCGGGCCAAAGCACTGCTGCGCAAGAAAGGAGTGGCCTTCACGGAGATCGACGTCTCCATGGACGCCGCCAAACGCGCCGAAATGACCAAGCGCGCCCACGGCAGCTTCACGGTTCCCCAGATCTTCATCGGCGACAAGCATGTCGGCGGCTGCGACGACCTTCACGCGTTGGACCAGGAAGGCAAGCTCGACACGCTTCTGGCGCACGGCTAACCTCGGCCGATGAACAGCATCTTTCGCGCAGCCTGCGTGCAAATGCGCACGGGCTTGGACGTAGCGGGCAACATCGCCGCCGCGACGCGCCTGATCCGCCAAGCCAAAACCGAAGGGGCGCACTTCGTCGCCACGCCCGAAATGACCTCGCTGTTCGAGGCCGAAAGCGATGCGTTGTTTGCGAAAGTCAAATCGCAAGACGAAGACATCGCACTGAAATCCTTCCGCTCACTCTCCGAGGAATTGGGCCTCTGGCTCCTCATCGGTTCGCTGCCGATCAAAGTGGCCGAGCGCCAATGCGCTAACCGCTCGTTCCTGATCGACCCCAAAGGGCAGGTGACGGCGACCTACGACAAGATCCACATGTTCGACGTCGATCTGCCGGGCGGTGAAGCCTATCGCGAGTCGCGCAACTACCGTCGCGGCGAACGCGGCGCCGTTGCCGACACGCCGTGGGGAAAGTTAGGCATGAGCGTCTGCTACGACCTGCGCTTCCCCCAGCTCTACCGCGCTCTCGCCAAGGCAGGCGCCGCGTTCCTCACCATCCCGGCGGCCTTCACCCACACGACTGGCATGGCGCATTGGCACGTGCTGCAACGCGCGCGCGCCATCGAAACCGGCTGCTTCGTCATCGCTCCCGCCCAAGGCGGCACCCACGAAAACGGCCGCCGCACCTACGGCCACAGCCTGATCGTCGACCCCTGGGGCAAAATCCTCGCGGAAGCCGGCGAAGACCCAGGCATCGTCGTTGCCGACATCGATCCCGCGAAAGTGACGGAGGCGCGCGCCCGCGTTCCGGCCCTAAATCACGATCGACCTTTCACGCTTTAATGAGCCGGACTCGACAGGATTGCCTTACCCTCGACGCGCGCGACCCGATCGCACACTTGCGCGAACGCTTTGTCGTGCCCGAAGGCATCAACTATCTCGACGGCAATTCGCTCGGCCTCCTCCCGAAATCGGTGGCGCCGCGCCTCAAGCAGGCGATCGAACGCGAATGGGCGCAGGGCCTCATCCGCTCCTGGAACGACGCAGACTGGTACAGAGCGCCGCAACGCGTCGGTGCCAAAATCGCAAACCTTATCGGTGCCGCCGCCGAAGAGGTGATCGCGACCGACTCGACCTCCGTCGATCTATTCAAAGTCTTGGCCGGCGCGCTGCGCATGCGGCCCGGTCGCGCGAAGATCTTGGGCGTCGAGGGCGACTTCCCGACCGACGCCTATATCGCAAACGGCGTTGCCACGTTCACCGGCGCACGCTTTGTGCGCGTCAATGCCGATGACCTGATCGATGCCATCGATCACGACGTTGCAATCGTCTCGCTCACCCACGTCAACTACAAATCGGGCTTCATTCACGATATGCAAGCGATCACCGAGGCCGCCCACGGCAAGGGCGCTCTGATCGTCTGGGATCTCTCGCACAGCGCCGGCATCATGCCGCTCGACCTCAGCGCGAGCGACGCGGACTTCGCCGTCGGCTGCGGCTACAAATATCTCAACGGCGGTCCCGGCGCGCCCGCTTATGTCTTCGTCGCCAAACACCACCACCACGAATTCGATCATCCGCTCACCGGCTGGCTCGGTCATGCCGATCCGTTCGCCTTCGCGCCGGAATATGTGCCCGCCCGCGGCATGGACAAGCTGTTGACCGGCACGCCGCCGATCCTCTCGCTGCTCGCGCTCGACGCGGCCCTCGATGCCTATGACGGCGTCGACATGCGCCAGGTGCGCGCCAAGACCGAAAGCCTGACCCAACTCTTCGTCGACCTAACGTCTGCGCGTTTGCTGCGTTACGGCTTCAAACTCGCAAGCCCGCGCGATGCCAAGCAACGCGGCGGACAAGTCTCGCTCTCCCACCCCGAAGGCTACGCGATCATGCAGGCCCTGATCGCGCGCGGCGTGATCGGCGACTACCGCGCCCCCGACACCGTCCGCTTCGGCTTCGCGCCGCTCTACACTCGCCATGTCGACGTTCACGACGCGGTCGCCGTCATCGACGACGTAATGAAGAATCGGACCTGGGACGCGCCCGCGTTCAAGGCGCGCAAGACCGTGACCTGACCAAGACGCCAGGAAACTTGGCCCTTTACACTTTGTTAACGTTGCAGGCGTGCCATGCGGCATGCCTTGCCGTTCGCGGCGTGAGCAGTCATCTTTAGAGATTGCCGGGCGGCAAAGGCCAAAGGGCCAGGGACCAGTAACGCGTCATGATCCGCTATCAGCTCGTCTGCAAGAAAAACCACGTCTTCGAAGGCTGGTTCCGCGACAGCGCCGCCTACGACGCGCAGGCGAAGAAAGGCATGCTTGCTTGCCCCACCTGCGACTCGAAAAAAATCACCAAAGCCCCGATGGCACCGGCGGTGTCGAAGAAGGGCGACCTCGCTGAAGCCGCCGCCAAGGCAAAATCCATGCGCGAGTTCGTCATGAACGTCCGCAAACACGTCGAAGACAACGCCGAATATGTCGGCGACCGCTTCCCCAACGAAGCCCGCGCCATCCACTACGGCGACGCCGAGGAACGCCAAATCTACGGAGAGGCGACCTTGGCCGACGCCCACGAACTGGTCGAGGAAGGTATCCCGGTGGCACCTCTGCCCTCGCTCCCCAGGGCGGATTCGTGATAGACTGTATCAATGGACACCAAGCTCAGCGATGCGGAACTTTCCGCCGTCAAACAGCGCCGCGCCGATTTTCGCGCCATTTGCGCGGTTGAAGGCATCGTCTTCACGCCGGAAGACGACGAACTGTTCGCAATGTTCGACCGCGAGCGTTGGTCTCACGAACGCCGCATCGCATTCCTAAAGTTCGAGGCCAGAGCGATCGCGGCTGAGTGAATATGTACGAAACGGACCCAGATCCGTACGTGTATCCTGGCTCATTCGTCCTGAAGAACCTCTTCGGCATTCAAAGCGCCTCTAAACTTGCCAAACTTAAACGTCGCCTGACCGGCGCCCGTGCTGACGAAGGTCTGCCAGCCGGCCGGTTTGATTACACGCATTACAAGTCCATTCATCGCCACTTGTTTCAAGACATCTACGAATGGGCTGGAGAACCGCGTGCGTTGAGTATCTCTAAGGGCGGCTCGCCATTCTGCCGCGTCGACTTCATCGACTCGGAAATGACGAAGCTACTCAACGCGTTGCGCGACGAAAAGCACGTCAAAGGTCTCGACTATCCGGCTGCAGCCAAACGCGCGGCCTACTATCTCGTCGAACTCAATGCCATCCATCCGTACCGCGAAGGCAACGGCCGCACGCAACACGCATTCCTCGGATTGCTGCTGGAACACGCCGGCCACCCGCGTGACTTATCGAAGATCGATCCAAAGAAATTGCTTCAAGCGGCCATCGGCGGCTTCAACGGCGACGAGGCGCCGATGGTGGACGTCATCTCGAACCTTCCGCCCAGAAAGTCGGGCGTCTAATTTCAGCATCGAGCCCTTCTCAGCGCCCCGATTGCAGTGCCGCTCGCACTTGCTCCGCCGAAAACGCCATCGTGTTCGTCGTTCGCACAATATCGTAGCCGTTGTAGAAGCTCAGAGACACGCACAGCGCTCGCGGCTGCTTCGTCAAGTCATAGGCTGAACGGTATGGAATTCCATTGGCAGCCGGAATCTCGGGCCGTGCGACATAGACATAGGTGGAGTAGACGGGCCGCACGGATGCGTTGGGCCCACTTGCCCACGCCGCTCGCGCTTTTTCGCGTGGGACATCCCGGCGGATTTCCGTGTCGCCGAAGAACGGTGACGCCATCCCGGGCAGCTCATCGTTTGAATCGCAAAACCGCGCGTTGTCGATGATGTGCGTGACGTCTTCGGACAGCAACTCGGGCCGCGAATAGAAGTCGACCCGTAAGGCGGCACCGCCGTGGCGAAACCTGTTGAGTTCGGCGGGCATCTCGTTGACGGAAACGCGGGAAATTCCAATCGGTGTCAGAGTGACCGAAGGACGAAGTGTGCCGCACCCGCCGAGCGTCAACCCAGCGACAACGGCTGCCGCCACCCACCGACGCGTAGGCGCTACATTCATTTGCGCTTCCACCTATTTCACCGCCACCACCATATAGTTCACGTCCATATCCGACGACAGCATCCATCGTCCGCTCAGCGGATTGAACATGACGCCGGTCTCGCCCCCCACCGTCAACCGCGCCCGCGTCAGCGCCGTGTCGAGTTCGAGCGGCTTCACGAACTTCGCCCAGTCGTGTGTGCCCCGCGGCAGCCAACCCAGAATATACTCGCCGCCCACGATAGCCAGCACGAACGCCTTCGCCGTGCGATTGATCGTGGCGACGAACATCATGCCGGAGGGTTTCAGCATCGACGCGCAGCTCTCGACGAACAGGTTCAGGTCGGCGACGTGCTCGATCACCTCCATGTTCAGGATAACGTCGAACCGCTCGCCCGCGGCCGCCAACGCTTCGGCCGTCGTCGCGCGATAGTCGATGGCAAGCGACTGCTCCCCGGCATGTACGGCGGCCGTCTTGATGTTCTTCTCCGACGCATCGGCGCCAAGCACCGCAAACCCCAGCCGCGTCATCGGCTCGCTCAGCAATCCCCCGCCGCAGCCGATGTCCAAAAGCCGCAACCCCGCGAACGGCCGCCCCCCCTTCGCATCGCGCCCGAAATGCGCGCAGGCCTGATCTCGGATGAAGGCAAGCCTGACCGGGTTGAACTTGTGCAGGACCCCGAACTTGCCGTTCGGGTTCCACCATTCGGCGGCCAGGGCCGAGAACCGCGCGACCTCGGCGGCGTCGACTGTGGATGGTTCGCGTGTGACGGCTGACACGGGGGACAGAGCCTTGCTTGCGTTGCGTGACAAACTCTTAGCCTCTAACTATACCGCTGCGCTGACCAATCAACCCCCAAACCCGAACCGGAACGCCGCGCGACGCCATGCCCAGACTTGTCATGAAGTTCGGCGGAACGTCTGTGGCGGACCTCGAGCGTATCCGCAATGTCGCCCTCAAGGTTAAGCGCGAAGTCGATCGCGGCTACCAGGTGGCTGTCATCGTCTCGGCGATGGCCGGCGAGACCAACAAGCTCGTCAATTGGGCGCGCGAATTGTCCCCGCTTCACGATGCCCGCGAATACGATGCCGTCGTCTCGGCGGGCGAACAGGTCACGGCGGGTCTGCTCGCCATCGCGCTCCAGCATATCGGCGTGCCCGCGCGCTCGTGGTTGGGCTGGCAGATCCCGGTTTCGACCAGCGGCTTGCACGGCTCTGCGGCGATCATGGGCGTCGAAACGAAACAATTGAACGAGCGCCTCGATCAAGGCCACGTCGCCGTGGTTGCGGGCTTTCAGGGGATCGGCCCGGACAATCGCATCACGACATTGGGTCGCGGCGGCTCCGACACCAGCGCTGTCGCGATAGCTGCCGCGATCGAAGCCGAACGTTGCGACATCTACACCGATGTCGACGGCGTCTACACCACCGACCCGCGCATCACCGCCAAGGCGCGCAAGCTCGACAAAATATCTTACGAAGAAATGCTCGAAATGGCATCGCTGGGTGCGAAGGTGCTGCAGACGCGCTCGGTCGAACTTGCGATGATTCACGGCGTGCGCGTGCAAGTGCTTTCCAGTTTCGAGGACTTGCCCGGCACGCTCGTATGCGATGAGGACGTAATCGTGGAAAAACAATTGGTCAGCGGCATCGCCTACAGCCGGGACGAGGCGAAGATCACCCTGGTGAAAGTGCCCGACAAACCCGGCGTCGCGGCGGCGATATTCGGGCCGCTCGCCGACGGCGGCGTCAATGTCGACATGATCGTGCAGAACACGTCGGAGGACGGCAAGTTCACCGACATGACGTTCACGGTCGGCCGCGCCGAATTCGAACGCGCAATTCACATCATCGAACGTAATATTTCCTCGATCGGTTATCAGAAACTTCTGACCGACAAAAATGTTTCGAAAGTTTCCGTGATCGGCGTCGGCATGCGCGCCCACGCGGGCGTCGCCCAATCGATGTTCAAAGCTTTGGCCGAAAAGGGCATAAACATTCACGTAATTTCGACATCAGAGATCAAGATTAGCGTCCTGATCGCCGCCGAATTCACCGATGTTGCAGTGCGAGCACTGCACACGGCCTATGGTTTGGACAAGTAATGGGGCATAAGCCCCACGATATGACTGCGAATCTGCCGGACTAAGAATTCCCGATGTCACCGCAACAAGCCGGCCCTCGTCTGCTTTTAAAGCGGATGCACGACATCATGGTCGAACGCATCTCCGCCCAGGCGCGTCTGGACAAGCTCGTCGTCGCCATCGCCTCCAACATGGTGGCAGAGGTTTGCTCGATCTATTTGGCCAAGCCCGGCGGCGTGTTCGAACTCTTCGCCACCGAGGGATTGAACAAATCGGCTGTCCGCAACACGCGCCTGAAACTCGGCGAAGGCATCATCGGCGATATCGCGCGACACGCGCGCCCGCTCAATCTCTCCGACGCACCGGGCCATCCGAGCTTCTCCTATAAGCCCGAAACCGGCGAAGACCCTTATCAGTCGATGCTGGGCGTGCCGCTGCTGCGCGGTGGGCGCACGCTTGGTGTTTTGGCCGTGCAGAATAAGACGCATCGCCACTACGGCGAGGAAGAAGTCGAAGCGCTCCAAACCATCGCCTTGCTATTGGCCGAGATGGTGGTGTCCGGCGCGCTTGTCGATCTTGGCGAAATCGACGCCGGCCCCAAACGCGACCGGCCATGGCGCGGGCAGGGCGTTTCGTTCTGCGAAGGTATCGCCATGGGCCGCGCGGTGCTGCACGAACCGCGCGTCAAAGTGGAAAAGCTCATCGCCGACGACGTCACCGCCGAGCGCCAGCGCCTCGACCGCGCCATCGCCGAATTGCGCGACGCCATCGATGCCATGCTCTCGGCCGACGATCACGTCATCACCGGCGAAACGCGCGACGTTCTCGAAGCCTATCGCATGTTCGCCCACGATCGCGGCTGGCTCAACAAATTGCGCGAAGCGGTAACGACGGGTCTGACTGCCGAGGCGGCCGTCGAACGCGTCCAGAACGACACGCGCGCACGCATGGTCCGCCAGTCCGATCCGATGTTGCGCGACCGCTTGCACGACCTCGACGACTTGGCCAATCGCCTCTTGCGTCACTTGACCGGCAAAGCCGACACCTCGGCGCACGAAACACTGCCCGCCGACACGATATTGTTTGCCCGCACGATGGGCCCGGCCGAACTGCTCGACTACGACCGCTCGAAATTGCGGGGTTTGGTTCTTGAGGAAGGCTCGCCCACCAGCCACGTCGCCATTGTGGCGCGCGCGCTCGACATCCCGCTGATCGGCCGCATCGAAGACGTGCTCGACCAGATCGAACCCGGCGATTGGGTGATCGCCGACGGCGACACGGCGGAAATTCATCTCCGTCCTGCCCAAAACGTACGCGAAGCCTACCGCCACAAACTCGCCCTGCGCGCCCAGCGGCAGGCGACCTTCGCTGCGATGCGTCTGCAGCCCGCCAACACCAAGGACGGCGAGCACATCAAGCTTCTGATGAACGCGGGCCTGATCGCCGACGTGCCGCATCTGGAAGAAACCGGCGCCGAAGGAATCGGTCTGTTTCGCACCGAACTCCAATTCATGATCTCGAGCCAAATGCCGCGCTTGAAGGATCTGGTCGATCTTTATCGCGCCGTGCTCGATGGCGCGGCGGGTAAACCCGTGGTGTTCCGAACGCTTGATCTCGGCGGCGACAAGGTCTTGCCCTATGCGCGCCCGGTCCCAGAAGAAAATCCGGCGATGGGCTGGCGCGCCATCCGCATGACGCTCGATCGCCCGGCGCTGCTGCGTTATCAAATCCGTGCCCTGCTGGCAGCGGCCCAAGGCCGCGATCTCGACCTGATGTTTCCCATGGTGGCCGAAGTGGCCGAGTTCCGCGTCGCCCGCACCTTGGTTGACCGCGAGCTGGAACGCCTCTCGCGCACCGGCGGCGCCCCCCCGCGCAAGGTGCGCGTCGGCACCATGCTCGAAGTCCCCGCTCTGGCGTTCCAGATGCCCGCGCTGTTGAGCTCGACCGATTTTATTTCGATCGGCTCCAACGACCTGATGCAGTTCTTTTTTGCCAGCGATCGCGGGAACCCCCGCCTCGGCAATCGCTACGATCTCCTGAGCCCGCCGATGCTTAATTTTTTGAAAGGAATTGTCGAGGCTGCGCGCGCCCGGGGGGTGCCGGTCACCTTGTGCGGAGAAATGGCGGGCCGCCCTCTCGAGGCGATGGCTTTGATCGGGATGGGGTTTCGCTCGCTATCGATGGCCCCGGCCTCCATCGGCCCGGTCAAGCAAATGGTTCTGTCGTTGGATTTCGGGCGTTTGGCGGCGTTCATGACCGGCTTGTACGGCCGATCCGATCACACGTTGCGCGATGCGCTGAAACAATTTGCAACCGATCAGCGCGTGATGGTCTAGCTCACTTACGAGCGAGCGCGAATGATCGTCGGCAAGTCCATGTTTTGCAATATTTAACGGCCGCGAGCTTATAGTGCCTGCAGGTAAGCGCTGCCGGCGAATTGGCGAAGCATCATTGGGTCGCGTCGTCATTTCCATGTGCCGCCCGGCGGGGATGGGGTAAAAAGAAGTCAGATGATGAGCAACGTTGCGCAAATGCCGCCGGTTGAAGAACGCAAGACCAAGCGCCGCTTGCATCTGCGCGAGGTCGAACAGGGCTCCCAAACGCCGTCGATCGGTGCCACGTTACGCGCCGCGCGCCTCGCGCGTGGCGAAGAAGCGGCCGCCGTTGCGGCCAAGCTCAAAATGCGCCGCGATCAACTCGAAGCGATCGAAGACGGCGACTACGCGCGTCTGCCGGGTCGCACATACACGCTCGGCTTCATTCGTTCTTATGCGCGCCATCTCGAACTCGATGACAACGCACTGATCCAGCGCTTCAAGGACGACGAAAGCGCGGCCCAGGATGCGGACAAGCCCGCCGGCTTGGTTTTTCCCGAGGCACCTGAAGTAAAGCACGTACCGAACGGATCGATTTTCGTTCTCGCACTCGTGCTCGCGCTCGTGATCTACGGAATCTCATACCTGACGCTGCCCAGCCGGCAGTCGCCCACGGTCGCAAAAGCAAGCCCACCGGCCGTTTTGGTGCTGGACCCGGCGTCGCCACCGGTTGACGGGATACCTCTCGAGTTGCCGTTCGCCGCAGTGGCCACAAAGTCCGCCGCAACGACCTTTGTTGCGGGCGATGCGCGCTTGCCCGCTTCTGCTCTGCCTTTAGCCATCGCGCCCGTCGCCGTCCCGCGCGACGCCGAACGCGATGCTTTCGACGCCGCCGCTTTATTTCGGTCCGCGACCTCTGGCGTCGTTGTTGCCGCTTCGCCCGAGGCGGGTTCTCAAACACCGTCCGAAAATGTGAACACAAGTTCACGCATCGTCCTGACGGCGCTCGAGCCGACCTATGTGCGCATCAAGGATCCGCGCCAGCCTGAAGGAAAAGGGATCTTTGTCGATCGTGTTTTGAATACCGGCGAATCGGTCTCGGCGCCGCAACGCACCGGCCTTTTGATGCAGACGGGCAATGCCGGCGGTCTTCACGTTGCGGTAGACGGTCTGAGCGCCGGCGTGATGGGCCGGCGTGGTGAAGTGGTCACGCGAATTCCCATCGACCCTTCGTATTTCCTCAAGCGCGCGAACGCGACTCAATAATTGCACCGCGTGGTGCTTGACCCTCGAGGCCCACGCGAACACCCTCAGGACTGACGAGTGATTCGCGGCGGGAGAAACTCGCGAATCACCGGGGCAATGTCCTTTGAGGGGCTCATGACAAACGCAGAATCTGCGGAAGCGAACGCCGTACACAAACCACGCGCCGGCCGTCCGCGCAGCGTCGAATCGCGCCGCGCCATCATTCAATCGGCGATGCACATTCTTCAAAACGACGGCTATGCCGCGTTGAACATCGAAGCGATTGCCGCAAAGGCGGGCGTATCGAAGCAAACGATTTATCGCTGGTGGCCCTCGGCCGCCTTTATCGTCCTCGAAGCCCTGACGGCCGATATGCAATCTCAAGACGCCGTCGCGCCCGACATGGGCTCGCTCAAAGGAGATTTGTTGGAGCTTGTGCGCCCGACGGTGCGCGCACTGGCGGCGCGCCGCGGCCCGGTATTCAGGGCCCTGATCGCCGAGGCCCAAGCCGACGCGAAATTCGCCGAAGCCTTCCGCGCGTCGCTGATGGCAGCGCACCGCGAAACCGTCCGCGCCATCGTCGCCCGCGCTCAGCTGCGCGGCGAAGCGGCATTCGATACCGATTTGGAGCTGGCGGCAGATTTGGTCTACGGCCCGATTCTTTATCGCCTGCTCAATGTCCACGCCCCGCTCGACGAGACCTTTGCCTACAATCTGGTCGACGCGACGGTCGAATCGCTGCGTATTCGCGAAACCGGCGCACGCAGGGCCGCCGAAGCGGCGGAATAAGTTCGCACTTCAGTTGACGGTAGCGCGCGCACATGCCGGTGCGCGCGGGCCTGTCGCCTATCGCGCCGAACCGCCGCCAAACTCTTAAGGGATTTTTCACCACTATGGCCCCGAAACAGCGTCCGGGCGCGCGACTGCGCCGCAGGAATTTTCACTCAGGCGCGTTGTCCGCTTGCGCAGGGTTTATGCCGCGTTAGTCCCGCCATGCGATGCTCCTCCGGCAGGTTTCGTGGGGATACATGGCGCGCATATTGGTGATTGATGACGACCGGCTGTTCGTTAAGTTGATGGTTCACGCGTTGACGCAGCGCGGACACGACGTGGAATTCGCTCTTGATGGCCTCGCGGGTTGCCGGGCGTTTGAGCGTTCGCGCTTCGACGCCGTCGTCTGCGACATCTTGATGCCCGAGCAAGAGGGCGTGCAGACCATAAGGCAGATGCGCCTCGATCGCTCGGACCTCGCCATCGTCGCCATTTCCGGCGGGTTGAGCGTCGGCGTCGTATCCAACGTCGATATTCTTAACATCGCAGGTAAAATGGGTGCGGACGTCACGGTGAAAAAGCCGTTCCAATTGTCGGAACTTTCCGCCGCGGTCGATCAAGCACTGTCGCTGCGTCGATCTGCCACTTCCGCCGCGCAAGCCTGAAACGTGCGGACACTACGCAATGCCGATGCTCCTCCCCGATAACAGCGCCAGCCCGAAGCATTTCACACACGGCGCAGGCGACGCATCTGCCGGCTATCGCGTTCACGTCGCAGCTAGAGGCTTCGTCGCAAATGGTTGAAGGTGCGCCGCGCAGGCCCGATGCGCCGGATATCGCGGTCGACGAAAGCGTCGTCGAGCAGCTTCGGCTCGACATGATCTTCGAGAATCTGGCATCCGCCCGAAATCAGATTCCGGTGTGGACGGCGCTGATCGTACTTCTCTTCAGCGGAGCGATTCCGGGAACAAGCGCGGGTATGACGTCCCTGATACTACTCTGGGCCGCAGCCAACGCCGTTTCCGCGCTCTTGTTGCACTTCGTGCGATTGGGTTGGTCGGCCGGACAACAGGTCGGGTGGTTTGGCATTCCTCGAAACGTCGCCTATCCGGCGGTCTATGCGTATTGCGGCACCAGCTATGGGCTCCTGCCTTGGATCGTGGCCGATCCCGCACAGCCCTTGAACGGGTTCATCGTCACCGTGGTCATGATGGGTGTCGCCAACATCTATGGCGCGCGGATGGCGGCTCACCCGGCGACGTATCTGGCCGCGGTTGTTGCCATCGCGGTGCTTTGCGTGCCGAGTGCGTTCCGCGGCGATCCCAATTACGCACTCTTGATCGCCGCCGTTGCGCCGTTGTGGTTCGCGCTCAGCGCCTACTACACCTTGCGCACCAGCAAAATGATCGGCGCCATGATCCGCACGCAGTTGCGCAACGAGGAACTGGCCCGGAAGTACGCCCGCGCCCGCGACGCGGCCGAAACGTCGAACCGTGCGAAGTCGGAATTCCTGGCCATGATGAGCCACGAGATTCGCACGCCCATGAACGGCGTCCTCGGCATGACCGGCATCCTGCTCGACAGCGACTTGACGCCCGAGCAAAAACACAGCGCCTCGACAATCCGCGAGTCCGGCGAAAGCCTGTTGCGCATCATCAACGACGTTCTCGACATCTCGAAACTCGAAGCCGGCGGTATGGAATTCGAGCATATGGCCTTCGATCTTCACGCGCTGCTGCGTTGTTCGGCCGAGATCGTGGCACCGCGCGTCGGCGCCAAGTCGCTGTCGCTCACTGTGGACATCGCCCCCCAGGTTCCGCGGTTCGTCCGTTCGGATTCCGGGCGCTTGCGCCAAGTCGTGCTCAACCTTCTCGGCAATGCCGTGAAGTTCACCGACAATGGTGCTGTCGAACTTCGCGTCGCTGTTCTCGCGTCCGGCGCCGGGCCCGCGACGTTGAGCGTAAGTGTCACCGACACCGGCATCGGCATTCCGGCCGACCGGATCGACCGCCTGTTTCAACGCTTCAGCCAGGCCGATGCATCGATCTCGCGCCGCTTCGGCGGCTCGGGCCTCGGCCTTGCGATTTCAAAGAAGCTCATCGAACGCATGAACGGACGCATCGGCGTCGAAAGCGCGCCGGGCAGGGGCTCGACCTTTTGGTTCGAGCTGCCGCTGGTTCCGGCGGTGGAATCCGAAGTCGACGCGTCCGCGCGCGGCGTCTCCGGCCAGCACGTCGAGGAGGCGCTCGCCGCGATCGCGGGACTTGGGCGGCCGCTGCGTCTGCTCGTGGTCGAAGACAATGCAACCAATCAGTTGGTCGCCAAGGCATCACTTGCCAAGCACGGCATCGTGCCGGATGTCGCGGGCAACGGGCTCGAGGCGATCGAAGCCGTGCGCCGCAAATCCTACGACGTCGTTCTGATGGACGTGCATATGCCCGAGTTGGACGGGCTGGACGCGACGCGGGCCATCAGATTGCTTCCAACGGCCCAAGCGCGTGTGCCCATCATCGCCTTGACCGCCAACGCGTTCGAGAGCGACGCCGAGAACTGCCGTGCCGCCGGCATGAACGGCCAC
The DNA here is from genome assembly GCA_031413635.1 of Alphaproteobacteria bacterium. GTDB lineage: Bacteria > Pseudomonadota > Alphaproteobacteria > Micropepsales > Micropepsaceae > SZUA-430. Next base: position 23,294 of record JANOFM010000193.1, read on the forward strand.
ATCGGCAAACCCTTCCGCGCCGAAGAGTTGATCGTCGCCTTGGGTGATGCGCTGCAAGGCAAAAGTCCGTCGGACGCGGTGGTCAAACCCGCAATACCGAGCGACGCCCCAGTCGTCGACTGGGAGATCCTCGATAGATTCCGTGTCGACTCCGGCGACGAAATGCTGCGTCTGTTGATCGACACCTATCTAGCAGACACCGCCGAGAAGCTCGGCCAACTGGCCAAGCTCGCCGGCGATAAATCCGCAACGGCCGAAGCGATCCGCATCGCGCACTCCCTCAAAAGCGCAAGCGCCATGGCGGGTGCCGCGGCCTTGTCCGGTCTCGCTGCCCGCGTCGAGAGCGCGATGGTTCAAGTCGCGGACCCCGTCAGCGCGGGTGACGCGGCGGCGATGAAGAAACTATTCACGGACTACCGCACCGCGCTCGCGAACCGGGGCGTGGCCGTCTAGCTGCAGCGTCGCCGGCCGATCCAGCTGTCACTATCGGCAGGTCACACGCAAAGTCAGCGCGCCCCAGCTTGAACTATCCCTTGCACCTGATGACACCGGTCATTTCGGAAGTTCGACCGCTTTGTGCACAAAATCGCCGCGGACGAGATAACGGCCGTCGAACGTCGCGGGCAGAGGCCGGCCGGAGATCGGTGCCTCCGCGCTTCCGGTCAGTTGTGCGTGGATGTGAAGATGCGGCTCGTCGCTGCCGCCCGAGTTACCGACGCTTCCGATCGCTTGGCCGGCAGCAACAGCTTGGCCCGAGCGCACGGCGACGGTGCCGCGCTTGAAGTGGCCCATGAGAACATGCACGTCGCCGCAGGCGAGGATGACGTAATTGCCCGCGAGATTCGCAAGATCGTGCTCCGGCGGCGTCAAGTCCGGCAGACCGTCGATCGCGACGACCACGGTGCCGCTGCATGGCGCCGACACGGTCATGCCGAAGACGCGGTAAGCGTCGAGCTCTCGCGGTTGCAACCCCGACGCGCGAAAGCCCCAATCGTCGGCAGCGACGAAGTCAACGCCATAGGCCGTGCCCCACCAGGCGCGATGAGCCGGCACCGACTGGTCGAGCGCGTCGGCATGCGCGTTGACGCTCAAATTCGCGCCGCCGTTCAATACGAGGAAAGTGCCGCCGCTCAACGGAAATTGCAGGTCGACAATGCGGCCGTGCGGCGGGCGCCTGGCCGTCACGGTGTTGCTGAGCGCGAATGCGAAATATCCGCCCAGCAGCACGAACGACGCGGCGCCGAGCCAGCCGGCCGGACCGCCCGGCAGGCGCGGCAAGTGTCGCAATCTCGATGCGCCCTGAGCGGCGGCCATCGCGAACAGAACGGCATAGACCAAGACCGCCCACCACGGCGGGACAATCCACACGCCGCTGCGCCATAGCAGCAGTAGGGCAAGCGCCGTCGTCGTCATCTGCAACGCCAAACCGAGTCCACTGTGCAATGGCCTGAGGCCAAGCCACGCGATCAATGCGAGCGGCAAGACGATCTGGAGCGCAATGAGCGTTGCAATCATACAGTTCACTCTCGACGGCCGGCTTTTAAGGCCGAGCCGCAACCCCTATCCGCTACGCAAGCACCGCCTCAACCGGCCGGCGAGGCGACATCGGTAGCGTCGGCCCATACCCGAAACGCATGAGAATGTCGGGCCGCCGTCCGGGCAATCCGACAAGCGAGGCCAGCTCCGGCCGCAGCCGCGAAACTTCGACGGGCTGATTAAGGAAAGCGTGCTTCAAGCCGAGCGCCGTCGCCTGCAGTGCGAAGCGTTGGCAGGCTTGGCCTGCGCGCATCCAATGTTCGCGGTCGTCCTTTGCGCCGACGAAAACAGCGACCCCCGCCGAGGACGCCAATTGACGAGCGCACTTGTCGTTCTCCCCCTTCGTCTGAAAAGCCATGTCGAACAAAAACGGGCCAAGCCACGCCGGTAGGATAGGGTTCCCGCTCGATGCCGCGTAAAGACCATCGCCCTTTTCCAACGCGTCGCGCGGATTGAAACGTATCCATTCCTTTAGTTCGCGCACGAACGCGGCATCGCCCACCTGTTCGGTATTTCCGGCAACGACAAGATCGCGCACACGGTCGATTTGCGGCCGATCGGTGATGAACACGACATCGACGCCGGGAACGGTGGCGGCCGCCGCCAGCGTGCGCATCTCTTCGGCACCGACCGTTCTTCCGTCATAGTCGGCGCGTGTGGACTGGCGTTGCGGAATCGCGTCGAACAACGCCGAAGGCGTGCGTGCGCCGGACGCGAACTCGAAAACGATCGAACCATCGCCGCCATCGTCGAAGCGCAAAGCGCCGGGACGGCCGCGCGCCGCCGCCGCAAGTGCCAAGTTTTCCGCGGCGCAGCCAAGGCTGGCATAGACATGGTGATCGTCTGGATCGACCACGGGCGTCCGG
>JANOFM010000194.1:0-3791 GCA_031413635.1 Alphaproteobacteria bacterium
GCCCAATTCTGCTCGACGCTATGCCCCGACGACTTGAACCGCGGCGGCAACGCTCTGATCGCGCCAACCTTGGCACCCGCCGCATCCGCCCACCATAAGGTCGTAGGTTCCAGAAAACTTTCCGACGTCACGAACAGCAACGAGCCCGACTTCTGCGCCGCCCGCACCACCAACGACGAGTCGCCGGGCAGCTTCAAGGGCGTGCCCGTCCACGCACCGCCGCGCCTCCGATAGACCTCGACCGCGCCTTTCACATTATCGAGCAGTTGAACCACGACATGATCGCGCGTCGTTTGCACCGCGTCGATCGTCTGACGTGCGTTCGGCATCATGATCAGCTTGGCGCCGCTCTTGTCGATGGCGCCAAGGTCGAAGGCAATCAACGCACCGGACTCAAACCCCGCCCACGCCTCCTCAAGCGAAAACACCAACTGCCCGTCCACGTATCCCTGCAAGTTCGAACGGCGCGGCAAGGGCAATTTCACCGGCTTGCCGCCACTCAGAAGATAAAACTCCGTCTCGAAAAACCCGACGCGCCGCTCGGCGATCGTCGCGCGCAGCCGGCCCTCGGCGTCGCGCATCACGTTCGCCGACACCAGAGTGTCCTTCGTCTCGCCGCGAAACACCTCTTGCGCTTCGCCGAAAGCCTGCCCGCGCCTAAGCTGTCTCAGCACAAACGGATAACCCGACGTCGTCGTATCTTCCGCCGACGTCGGGCGTGCGACGATCACGGTGTCGCGGTCGAGCCAATCGACGCTTTGTTTTGCACGCTCCAAGCGAAATCCGCCGGCGACGAATGCCTTCGCAACCGCGTCGAATTCGCGTATTTCGATCGCATCCCCGCCGCCATCCGACAGACGCACCAGACAGAAACGATCGTCCGGCACCAAACACTCCGCGCCCTTCCAAAACCAGTTGCGCCCCTCGGCCTTCGACAACGCGTCGAGATCGAGCACGGTCCGCCATTTCGGCTTGCCGGCGCGATAAGAGGCAAGACTTGCATGGCGCCACTGCCCGTGCGGATGCCTGTCGTCCTGCCAGATATTGTCGATGCCGCCGGAGCGAAAAACGGGAAACGAAATGCGGTCCTTCGCGGTAAAAATCTTCAACGCCGCGCGCCGGTAAACCTCGTACCGCCTGTCGCCCTCAAGCCGCCCTGCCGTCCGCGCATTTTCGGCCTTGACCCAGTCGAGCGCCTTCGCCCCGTGCACATCCTCAAGCCACAGGAACGCATCGTCCTCGGCCACCGTCACGCTCGCGCACGCCGAAAGCGCCAACGCCGCCGCGCAGATAAGAAAGACCAACCGCATCGCATCGCCATCCCAGACCACCCCTGCTTTATAACGATGGTTGCCGCCGGCGGAAGCCATCGACCGCAAGCCTCTGCGAACGCTCCCTGATTGGCACTTTTCCGCCTTTGTGCATTGCGAGAAGACGACAGAACACGCCCGGGTGTTGCGCTCCATTGTGACCAACGTACCATTGACGAACTGGCTGGCGCAGCCCCACCTGTGCACCACACAAGAAGGGCGGGAGGCCCAAATGACCCAAGACATGTTGAACAACAAGAAATACTGGCTTGCAGGCGCTGGCGTCATCGCCATCGCGGCGGGCGCACTCTATTTCGGCGGCGTCTATCCGCCGTCCGGCGACCAAACGGCGGGCACGATCGTCCCGGCCGAACGCTATCGCGACGCACAGGTCCAAGACGCCGACGTGCAACTCGCCGATCAAAGCGTCGCCCAGCTGATGCAAACCGACGCGTTCGAATTGATGGTGAAAGACCCGTCCTTCCGCGCACTGGTCTCCGACCCGGGCTTTGCCGCGCTCGCCGCGTACCCCAAGGCCCTCGAAGCGATCTCGCAAAACGCCGAAGCGTTCGCCGCCTTCGCGCGCCAGCCAAAGGCGCTTGAAGCGCTGGCGAATAACGCCGACGCCTTCGCCTCGCTCGCCCGGTCGCGCGTAGCCGACACGGCCTCTGCCGAAGCGCTTGCCGCGATGGCGAAAAACGCCGGCGCCAGCAGCAACGCCCTTGCGGCGCTTGCCGACAACGCCGCGGCCTTCGCCGCCTTCGGCCGTCAGCCCAAGGCGCTGGAAGCGATGGCAAACCACGCCAGCGCCTTCGCCGCGTTCGGGCGTCAGTCGAAAGCCCTTGAAGCCATGGCGCGCAACGCCTCGGCGTTTGCGTCCTACGCCAAGAACGCAAAGTCCTTCGCCGCCGACGCCAAGAACGCGAAGAACGTAGCGCACATGTCCGCCAACGCAGCCGCGTTCCAGTCTTTAGCCGCCGACTCCAAAGCCATGGCCACTCTCGACGCCGACGCCAGCGCGTTCTCGGCCATGGCAGACAACGCCTCGGCTTTCGCCGCTCTCGCCAACGATACGGATGCGCTCTCCGCACTCGGCAACGCCAAGGCGCTTGACGCGATGGCGCGGCACGCCTCGGCGTTCGCATCCTTCGCGCGCCAATCGAAGGCGCTTGAAGCGATGTCGGCGAACGTCTCGGCCTTTGCCGCGTTCGGCGCCGATGCGAAAGCACTGAGCGCCCTTGGCGACTCGGTGGCGCTCGACGCGATGGCCAAGAACGCCAGCGCCTTCGCGTCGCTGGCCAGAAACCAAAAGGCGCTCGACGCCATGTCGCGCAATGCCGCCTCGTTCTCGTCGCTGGCCGCGAACCCGGCCTTCGCCCAAGTCGCCGCCAACCCGTCCTTCGCGGCGGCCTTGAGCGATCAAGCGTTCATGGACGCGATGTCGCGCAAGTAACACCGACCCGCTACTTCACGGCAAAAGCCGCCCGCTTCACGCGGGCGGCTTTTGTTTTGGTGTCCGCCCGCCCAAGCTTCGCCCTGAAGTGATTCGGGGGAATCCATGCGCGCGGCCTTGCTGTGCTTGCTGATTTGCGCGCTCGCCGGCTCCGCGATGGCCGGCTCCGCGATGGCCGACGAAATCGAGCTGGATCGTCTCGAAACCGAAGATCTCGACCTTCTCTATTTCGATCCGCCGCAGACCTATCTAACGCCCTACGCCGCGCGCGCCTTCCTGAACTCGATCGAGTTCCAGAAGCGCATCTTCGAATGGAAGCCGTGGGAAAAGACGACGCTTCTCCTGAAAGACTTCACCGACTCCGGCAACGCCGCCGCACGCGCCTCGCCCAACAACGCCCTCCTCATCGACGTCGCGCCGCTCAACCAGGCCTTCGAAACCCTGACCGCGGGCGAGCGCATCTACACGCTCATGAACCACGAACTCGTCCACGTCGCGACCATGGACGTGTGGAACGACGACGATGCGTTCTGGCGCAATCTCTTCCAAGGCAAGCCCATGCCGATGGAGGAACACCCGGAATCCATCCTCTACAACTATCTGGCGACACCCCGCGTAAACGCGCCGCGCTGGTTCCTCGAAGGCTCGGCCGTCTTCATGGACACCTGGATGGCCGGCGGCATCGGCCGCGCGCAAGGCGCCTATGACGAGATGGTGTTCCGCGCCATGGTGCGCGACGACGCGCATTTCTACTCCGCACTCGGCCTCGAATCCGAAGGCTCCTCCGTCGACTTCCAAGTCGGCGTGAACGCCTATCTCTACGGCACGCGCTTCCTGAGCTACCTCGCCCTCACGCGCTCACCGCAACACGTCGTCGAGTGGTTGAAGCGCGGCCCCGAAAGCGACGGCTACTATTCGAACCAATTCGAACGCGTGTTCGGCAAACCGCTGGTCGACGTCTGGGACGAATGGATCAAGTGGGAACACGACTTCCAGAAGGCGAACCTGCAATCGGTCAAGCAGCACCC
>JANOFM010000195.1:0-2101 GCA_031413635.1 Alphaproteobacteria bacterium
ACCCGACGCTGCGCTGCAACCGCTGGACGATGTCCACGAGCTGCGCGCTCTGGGCTTTCTGGTCTCCAGCTTCGGCGCCGAGGTGGTCGAGCCGATCCGCCTGCATGTGCAAGCCAAGCGCTACCTGGTGGCGGTGGAGCCCGGCTATGCAAGCACCTTGTCAGCCGCGTCGGCGCACACGCTGCAGCTGCAGGGCGGACCAATGTCACCCGACGAGCTGCACCTCTTCGACGCCCTGCCGCACAGCGCCGAGGCCCTGGCGTTGCGGCGCTGGGACGATTTGGCCAAACAGATGACACCTAGTTTCGTGAATAGATTACGGACGTGCCAGCGCACGGTCTCGACGCTGCGGTTCAAACGCGCGGCGATCGCGGCGATGTCTTGACCGTCAACGAAGGCGGCAAAGATCGTCCGCTCGGTCGGCGTCAGGTCGGTGAAGCCGTTGAGCATCGCCCCGCGCGTTTGGGACGCCGCGTTGAACGGCGTCAGCGCGACTACGACGCCGGGGGAAGTCGCGCCGGAACCGGCACTGAACCGCGACGTCGAACGCATCGGCGACAATTGCGCGATCCAGGTGTCGCCGTCAGAACCTTCAACGACAAATGCAAATGCCTGATTCCCTTGAGCGTGAGCGTCGGCGCGCGAGATGAGTTCGAACGCCGTATGAACGCGCGAGTCCTCAAAATGCAATCGTCCCGCCACGACATTGACGGGACGGCCCGCGGCTAGCAACACGGTGGCGGCGGCGTTGCTTCTTTCGACGGCACGCTGACGGGTGATGAATATCGCGACCGGATTGCGATCGAACAATTGAACGCCGAGGCCGAGCGCCTCCACGCGCCCGGCTTGCCGGCGAAGTTTCAAAGCGCGGCGGACGTCGGGCAATAGCGAGCGGGCAGATGCGAGATCCTCTGCCGTGAAGGGAGAGTCGCGCAGTGCCACGATGCCGATCGCCGGATCGCCGTCGGACCTAGGGGCGATTGCCAAATAGTGGGTTTGTCTCGTTTGCGCATGGAGCGCCCGCACCTCAGCGCCAATGCCGCGCACAGTGCCCAGCCAAACGTCAGACTGGCCGGCCGCGAGATCCGCACCCAGTTCCTGTGCCAGTGACAGTCCAGTTGCGGATGCCGCGCCCTCGCGGTGCGAAACGCCATCTTCCGGTGACGGCGACCGTTCGACAAACGTTACTTGATCGCGTGGCGGCGACGGATCGGCGTTAAAGAGGCAGGCTTCGCCGGCGTCGAAGGCGAAAGCAAACTGCTTCAATGCCGTTGAGAGGCGTGAATCCTCGACGGCGGCGGCGTAGAACTCGTCCAGAAAGCCGCTGGTTTCGCGTTCACCATCAGCCGCCATGCCGGAAATACACGGCGCGCCATACGACAGCGATGCGGCCGGCGGCATGCGATCGTGAGGTCTAATCGTACCTTGACGTAAGTCGCCCATTCGACGCGCGATCCAACTTCTCGAGCCTTTGCACTCACAAGTTTGCGATCAGTCGCGCCCGAATGTCGTCCGGTAGTCGTCAGTTCTTGTTCCTGGATCGATCAAATTTTCCTAAAGCCAAATGTCCATCCAGTTTTGGCGGTAACTGAGAGCCAGTTTGCATTCCAGATCGGGCTCATCGTTGCGATCCAGATTCGATCGCCAGTTCGCAGAAATTCATGCGCGCCCGACACAACGGCGTGATCACCACGCCGTTAGCCAGATTCTTTTGTTGCGATAGTCCGAAGTTTACATTTTATTGATCGAACAATTGAGTTCCTGGGGTGGGGTCATGCAGTGGCGTATCGGCGAGTGGGTGGCGTGCAGCGATACCGACTCGATTCGGATGGACGGTTCGCATTGCAAGATCGAGCGGCGCGCGATGGAAGCGCTTGTCGTATTGGCGGAACGCGCGGGTCACGTGGTGATGAAGGACGAGTTGATCGCTTCGGTGTGGGGGCGGATCGCGGTCAGCGATCATTCGGTCGCGATGGTCATCAGTCAGTTGCGACGGGCGATGAACGACGACGCACGCGCTCCGCGCTACATCGAAACGATTACGAAGCGCGGCTATCGCTTGATCGCGAATTGCGAGCGCATGCCGGTCGAGGCCCGATCG
>JANOFM010000196.1:0-3595 GCA_031413635.1 Alphaproteobacteria bacterium
TCGCCACACCGTCGGCAAGATCTTTCTCGACCGTAACCCCGGCCAATACGAAGTGGTGCGTCAGCTCTTGGGCCACAAGAACATCGCCACCACGGTCGAGTTCTACGCGGGCGAAGAAGGCGCCGCGGCGGCGCGACACTATGCAACGACGATCTTGGGCTTGCGCGGGATTTCCAAGACGAAGGCTTCGAGATGACCGGCACCGCCAATATCGCAGAGCGATCCCCGCCCCGCTCCTTGCCGATCGCGCAGTGGCCCGAGGCCGATCGCCGCTTGTGGAACCAAGCCTTGACGAGGCGCAGCGTGCTCGACGACGCGAGCGTTGCCGCCAGTTGGCGGCCGATCACGCAAAGCGCCGTCGCCAAGTCCTACGGCCATTGGCTTTGCTTTCTCGAACGGCGCGGCGAACTTGGCGTCGGCGACGTCCCAACACTCCGCGTCACACCCGCCCGCGTTCAAGCCTATGTCGACGACTTAAGATCAAGGTCATTGGCGAGCGCCACAATCCATATGCGCGTGCTGCACGTGGCCCGTTTCCTCGAAGCGGCGCAGGCGGGATCGTGTCCGACTTGGCTTCACAAGTTCATCCGCCGCCTGAACGGCGCCGTGGTGCCGGTGCGCGACGACCGCGCCAAGCTCAAACCCGCCGAAGTGCTTGTCGATCTCGGGCGCCGTCTTGTCACGCGGGCCGAGGATGACAGCCCAATGCGGACGCGTCGGCGCGCCGCCACTTACCGCGACGGTTTGATGATCCTGGTCCTGTGCTGCTGCCCGATCCGGGTCGGGAACCTCGGCGCCCTGAAGCTCGGGCAAACGTTTGTGCGCGAGGGCGGTCAGTGGTGGCTGCGCTTCGGCGCGGGGCAGACCAAGGGCAAGCGCCCGATTAACTTGCCGTTACCCGCCGAGATCACGCCGATCGTCGAACACTATGTCGAACACTGGCGCCCGATCCTGCTGGCAGCGATGACACCGGCGACCGACGCGGGTTTCCTGTGGATTCGCGAACGCGACGGAACGCCCCTCAAAAAGCTTGGCGACCGCATTGCCGAAGTGACGCGGGCCGAACTCGGAACGGTGTTCAACGCCCATCTCTTCCGCAAGCTTGCCGCAACCGAACTTGCGATCCGCGATCCGGGCCATGTCGGCGCCGCCCAAGCCCTGCTCGGCCATGCGCGCTACGACACGACCGAGAAGGCCTACAATCTCGCGCGCACGATCGATGCTGCGCGCCGGGTGCAGGCGACGCTTGCAAATCTGCGCGTCGTGCAATCCAATTTGCCGAGGACCCAAACCGGCCGCAAGATTCGGCGCATGAGTGCGAAGGTGATGTCATGAGAGCTGCGGTCTACGCGCGCTATTCGACCGATTTGCAGTCCGAGGCTTCGATCGAGGACCAAATCGAAGTCTGCCGGCGCTACATCGACGCCAAGGGCTGGAAGCTCGCGCACACCTTCGCCGATCGCGCCATATCCGGCGCAAGCGCCATGCTGCGGCCCGGCTTCCAAGACATGGTGCGCACCGTCGAGCGCGGCGAGATCGACGTCGTCGTCGCCGAGGCGCTCGACCGGCTCGGCCGCAACCTTGCCGACGTCGCGAGCCTTCACGACCGGCTCGAGTTCAAGCGCGTCGCGCTGCACACGGTCTCGGCTGGTCAGATCACGACGATGCACGTGGGCCTGCTCGGCACAATGGCGCAGCTCTTCCTGAGCGACCTCAAGCAGAAGACCAAACGCGGGCTTCTTGGGCGCATTCGGGCCGGTAAGAGCGCCGGCAACAAAGCCTTCGGCTACGATGTCGTCGGCGAAGGCACAGAGCGCGAAGCCGGCGAGCGGACGATCGACGAGGCCGAGGCCAAGATCGTCCGGCGCATCTTCAAGCTCTTTGCGGACGGTCAATCCGCCCGCGCGATCGCCAAACGTCTCAATCGCGAAGCCGTCAAAGGCCCAGGCGGGCGGCCATGGTGCGATACCGCGATCCGCGGCCAAAAGGACCGCGGCACGGGATTGCTCAACAATGAGATCTATCGCGGGAAGCTGATTTGGAATCGCTGCTCCTACGTCAAGGACCCGCGCACGGGCAAACGCATTGCCCGGCCCAATCCGAGCCATGCCTGGGAAACCGTCGACGCGCCGCACTTGCGCATCGTCGAGGAGGACCTCTGGGCGCACGCCAAGGCACGGCAGGCCGAAACGGGCTTTGCCGTCGCCCGCAACGAGCAAGGCAACGCCTTAAACAGGGCGCACCGGCAGAAGTTCTTGTTGTCGGGGCTCCTCGTCTGCGGCCCATGTAGCGCGGGCTACACGATCGTCAACAAAACCCATTACGGCTGCGCCGCGCACCGCCAGAAGGGCACCTGCGCGAACAACCGGTTGCTGGGCCGCGCCGAGATCGAACAGCGCGTGCTGGCCGCGCTCAAGACCAAACTCGTGACGCCGGACCTCATCAAGGTCTTCGCCGACGAGTTCGTCGCCGAGTCCAACCGGCTCGCGCGCGTCCATGATCAAGCCGGGGCCGAGACCGTGCGCGAAGCCGCCGACGTCGAGCGCCGCCTCAAAGCCGTGCTCGACGCGATCGAAGACGGAAAATTCTCGCCCGCGCTCAAATCGCGGCTTGCCGATCTCGAACGTCGCAAGTCCGAGCTCGCGGACGAGATGGCGTCGAACAAGCGCCCGGCTGCACCCGTGCGCTTGCACCCGAACTTGGCCGGGCTCTATGCCCGCAAGGTCGGCGAACTCGAACGGCTGATCGCCGACGACGAACACAAAGCCGAGGCGATGTCGTTGATCCGCTCGATGATCGACCAGATCGTGCTCACGCCCGATGGCCGCGAACTCAAGGCCGAGCTTCACGGCGATCTCGCGCGCATACTTTCGATTTGCGAAGGCGCCGGCATCGTGCAAGCCCGCGACGGCACCAACGGCTCCGCCAAAAGCAAATGGCCCGGACGCCAGGCGCCGGGCCATCAACTGTCAGTGGGTGCAGGGATAGGATTTGAACCTATGACCTTCAGGTTATGAGCCTGACGAGCTACCGGGCTGCTCCACCCCGCGGCAATCGCTCAGTACAACGGCACCGAAGCCTGGTTGCCTATGTCTTTGCATCGTTTCTCTTCGTATCGCTTTGCTGGGCGGTTCCACCCAATGCCAAGCGGCGCGCTTCATCGTGAAGAGGAAGTCGGCTTCTGTTCTTGGTAGGCCTGGCGGCGACCTACTCTTCCGCGTCTTAGGACGAAGTACCATCGGCGCTGAGGGGTTTCACGGCCGAGTTCGGGATGGGATCGGGTGTGGCTCCCTCGCTAAGACCACCAGACCAACGAAGAACAGAAACTAAGTTAACAGTCATCAGCAGTCAGTCATCAGTCAAAAAAGACTTACTGACTACTGATGACTGACTACTGATGACTGGATCCTGAAAGCTGTGTCGCCACGGCGGCGCGGCGGAAACGATCTCACCCGGAAACGGGTGCACCGCTTTGTCCGCTGCGCATGACATCGCCTCCACCGCTTGCGCGGCGCAGGCGCCAGTTTTCCTGGCGGTCATAGCGGGCGGGAACCACCCGATCCCATTCCGAACTCGGAAGTGAAAACGCTCTGCG
>JANOFM010000197.1:0-4786 GCA_031413635.1 Alphaproteobacteria bacterium
AGTGAAGGAAGCGCAAGCCGAAGACCGCGCGACAAAGCTGCGCCTGTCGCGTGAAGCGATTGACCCGGTCGAAGCGGCCTGGCTCGCCGAACGCATCTTGCGCGACGGCACGATCGACGAGAACGAACGCGCTCTGCTGGCGTTTCTGAAAAAAGAATCGCCCGAGATCGACCCGGCGCTCAAAGCGGTCATGTCGCGCGCCGGACTCTGAGCCCACTCCACGAACCCTCACCGAAGCGCTAATCTGCTCCAGGACAACAAGCCGGGAGGGCAGGATGAAGAAGAAACTCGAAGGCGGCTGCGCCTGCGGCGCAGTGCGATATCGACTGACCACGAGCCCGATGTTCGTCCATTGCTGCCACTGCCGCGATTGCCAACGCCAAACCGGCTCGGCCTTCGTGTTGAACGCAATCATCGAAACCGATCGCATCAAGCTGCTGAAGGGCGCACCCAAACCGGTATCGGTACCCACCGACAGCGGCCGCCCGCACGACATCTATCGTTGCGCCAAATGCCAGACCGCATTGTGGAGCGACTATGGCCGGCGCCGTGTGGTGAGTTCCGTTCGCGTCGGCACGTTCGATGACGCCGCCGCGCTGCCGCCCGACGTTCACATCTTCACGCGCTCGAAGCTGCCCTGGGTCGGCCTGCCCAAATCCGCCCGCGCCTTCAAAGTCTACTACAACATGGCCAAGGAATGGCCGCAGGAAAGCCTCGACCGCGGGAAAGCTCTGCTGGGTTAATTGGCTAGTTCTTGTAGCAGCCGACGATGCCGGTGAACTTTGCCGCTTCGCTGCCCACATCGGCGGCCGATTGCGCGGCGATGGCATTTGAGCGCGCGTACATGATGCTGTTGCTGTCCAAGAACGCGCGCAACACGGAATTCTTCAGCGCGAAATTCACATTCTGCGAAATGTCGCCGGTGGCCTTAAGTTCGCGCGCGGCGTTGAGCTTGTAAGTCACGACGCCCGTCAGGCGCCCGGCTTGGTTCAACACCGGTCCACCCGAATTGCCGAGCTGGATCGGCGCCGACATCTGGAAATAACGCGCATCGTCGCGCAATCCCGACAGCGCCGTCACCGAACCGCGGGTCAGATTGCCTGCACTCGCCAATTGCCCCACCAGGGGATATCCAAAGACGATGATGTCGTCGCCGGGGCGAAGTTTCTCGGGATCCTGAAACAGCGCTGCGGCTTTCACCGGCTCGCGCAATCTGAGCAGGGCCAAATCGTTGACCGGGTCGCTGGCGATCACGGTTGCATCCGTCGACGAACTGCCGATCAACAGAAATGAAACCGCGCCGCATCCCTGCACCACGTGATAATTCGTAACCACGGCACCCGCGGTATCGACAGCAAAGCCGGTTCCGGTCCGTAACAACGAGTTACCGGCACCCGCGCCCTCGCTCGCGCCGGGCTCGGCTGGTGCGGCGGCCTTTAAAGCGCCGAGCCTGGTCTGCGCGACATCGGGGAAATCGAACCCGTCGCACAGGCTGATGACTTTGCCCTGACAGCGATGGCTGTATTTGTCCGACCGCGTACGTTCGACGCTGCGCTGATAATAAGCGCGTGCGAGCTCGGCCTCGCCAAGTCCCTCGGCCGCGCGCCCTAGATAGTACCAATTCAAGTCGTTGTTGATGCCCTTGCGCTGAACCAAATCGGCCAGTTCCCGCCATCTGCCGGCACCGAGAAGATTGTAGGCGGTCTGGCGATTAAGCGTCCAATCGGCGGCCTCGATCGTGCCCATCGGCAGCATGATGTTGCCGCTCTTGAACGCCTCATAACGCGCGGACGTCGCCGCGTCCGTCGCATCGACGGCGGTCGACGCGCAGGCGGCAAGAGCAAGCAATGCAATGACGGCAAAGAGTAAGCGCACGTTTCCAGACGCCGGTGTTTGACCGGCCGCCCCCAAAATTCAGCCACCGCAATCAATAGTACGCCGATTACGATAGCGCCAGATGCTTAGGGGCTGCGACAGCCGCGCCCATGCAACCCTGGCTATTTACCATTGCGACAACTTGGACCTCAGCGTCGTCACTTTTTGCGACAGCGCAAGCGTGAGTTGCGTGTCCAACCCATATATATCGGGTCGAAACTGCACCAAGCCATCCTCGGCGACGAACGCCGTCCGATAGGCGATCACGACCATCACAGGCTCGGGCACGGAAACGCGGATCGTGTCGCCGGAACGGATCGCATCTTCGATCGCCTCCCGCGTCCAGTCGGGATCGCGCTCCAGCAACGCAACTGCCAGATCAAGCGGTCGTTCCAGCCTGACGCAGCCGTGGCTCTGCGCACGCTCGGGGTCGGTGAACAGGCGTTTCGCTGGGGTGTCATGGAGATAAACGCTATATCGGTTGGGGAATTCGAACTTGATCCGCCCCAACGCATTGTGCGGTCCCGGTTCCTGAATCAATTGATCCCCCGACCAATACATCCGGTTCTCGGTCAGGTAGTTCGGATCGCGCTTCAAGATCGGCTTGATCTCGCCTTGGATGATCGAACGCGGAATACGCCACGAAGGATTTACCACGATCGTGTCGATCGTGCTGGTCAGAGTTGGCGTGTCGTGCCCCGGCGCCCCGACCACGGCATTCATTTTGAGAACGGGCACATTGCCCTGGAACAGCGTCGCAGTGGCGTCCGGCACGTTTACGTCAACCCGCGTCGCGGGTAAGTCGCGGCCATCGACGCGCCAACGCTCCATGTTCAGAGCGATCTGTGCCACGCGTTCCGCTGCCGAAATGTTCAGACGCCGGATGGTGGCGGCGTTGACCTTGCCGTCGGCTCTCAGGCCGTTGCGCTCCTGAAATTGCAGCACTGCCGCTCGAACTGCTTCGGAATAGGCAGGCACCCCGTCGTCGAAAGTGAGATCGCCCTCTATCGCAAGCCTGCGCTTCAGCGCCGTCACCAATGGCGATTTGCTCTTCGGCCTCAAGCGCATGCCCTCAGGAAGCGACTCCCACCCACCGGCCTCCGCAATTGCGCCATAGGTAGCAAGCGCCGTCCTAAGCCGGTCGTAGGTCGGCGATTTCGGCTGCAGCAACGCCAGCCAAGCGCCGACCTGGCCTCGCGACAACGCCACCGCGAGCGCATTGATCGCCTCGCCTTGCGGATGCGCATCCGCCGCCCGTTCCTCGGCGGGCGTTTCGGGCGCGCTCAGCCCCCGTGTGAGGGCTCCGGCATATTTCAGCGCCGCATCCGTCAGGAGGATGTCCCGAACGCCGAACTGCCGGGTTTCGTCACCGATCTCATCGGCATGAAAGAGCCTTGGATCGAGGCCATGTTCGCCGGCCGCACCGATATAGGAAATCATTATCGCAGCGCTCGCGTCGTCCCAAGCGCATGGACCACCGTTCACCTCGTAGAACGCGCCGGTCGCGTCGAAATCGACCCCTACGCCCGCGCTTCGAAGTGCTGCCTCCGCGCCACCCGCGTCGCCGCAACGGTCTTGCGCCCGGGCCTCGGGTAGCCGGGCAAGCAGGACGCCGGCTAGCAGGACCAACGTCAAAAGCCATCCGATCAGGGTTGCCCAACCCGCCGAAAACACGAAAATCTCGGATCGCTTGATCATGGCCCCTGATAGTCCTACGTCGCCGAAGCGAACTGAACCTTGGCCCGACAACTGCCGCACGACAATGGCCAAGATCGCCAGTCGTGATTCGAGTGCGACAACCGGCTCTTGTGCGCCAGCGAACGATCGACCATCCCCTAACGTTCAACCGGCGGATCGTCAAGAATGCCGCAATCTTCGCGGATTTGGAACAAAAAGCCGACACGATGCATGCCCACTGTGACAGCCGCCGCTAACCTACGCATTGCCTTTCATGTTGTGCTAACAAACCGCCGTTGCGCGTCGGGACCTACGCGCTGTCGAACATCTGATCTCGGGGAACTTCCATGCAGCGCGTGCTGATTGCTCTTGCCGTCGTCGTGGCACTTATGGCGGCGGTTTTTCTCGCCGTGCGATTTGTAGGCCAAAAAGGTCAAGGCGTATCCGACGACACGGTCGCGTCGAGCGGCTCGACGGACGGTACCGCAACGCCGGGGACCTCACCGGTCACCGCAACGCCCGAACCGCCCGCGCCGTTCTTCGCCTTCCGCCGCCTCGAAGTTCAGACCTCGGGCGATGAGCCTGAAGCGTGCCTCGTCTTCACGCGCAAACTCGATAGCACCGGCGCCACGAAATACGAGGACTATTTGAAGTTCGACCCCGACGCGAAATTCGCGCTGCGCGTGACGCAAGATCGTCTCTGCATTCAAGGTCTCGCCTTCGGGCAAGTTTATCAGCTTGAATTGAAGCCCGGCCTTCCCGCGGTCGGTGGCGAAAAATTGACCAAGGCCGAAACACTTCCCATCGAATTGCGCGACAAACCGGCGCTCGTGCGCTTTGGCAACGGACTCGTTCTGCCGCGCGACACCGCCGAAGGCGTGCCCATCACAACCGTCAATGTCGCCAAGCTCGACATCAAAGTGTTGCGTGTCGGCGACCGGCTGCTGTCGCAACTGCAAACCGGCCTCGTCGATCAACGCGAATTCTACGAGTACGAGCGCAACACGATTCAAGACGAACAAGGCCAGGTCGTTTGGACCGGCCAGCTGACCGTCCCCAACAACCGCCGCAACGACGAAGCCGTAACGCTGTTCCCCTTGCGCCGCGCGCTGAAGGAAAAGCGTCCGGGCGCCTACATGATTCTGGCTGCCGATGCCGCCGATAAAGCATCGACCGAAGAGAACATCGACTGGAAGCCGAAAGCGGCGCAATTCGTCGTCGACACGGACCTCGG
>JANOFM010000198.1:0-1593 GCA_031413635.1 Alphaproteobacteria bacterium
GCCACGATCGCGAGGCCCGTGATGCCCCTGTCGCGCACGGCGTCGCAGATCTCCGCGTGGTCGACGACGTAGCCGCCGTTCATTTGCGCATAGCCCTGGCCCGGCCATGTCCGCCCCGCAAGGCCCGGCGGCAGATTCAAAACGTCGGTGCGTCCGCTGAGCGTGCCGAATGAGTGGCCCCAAATCTTCCATGGCGCCTTCGATTGCGTCAGGCGCTCGAGGAACCACTTCTTCTGCTCGACGCCGAGATAGCTTGACGGCGGATCATTCTTCGTCGGGTTCGGCACGTCTTTGCCGTCAAAGCGGATGGTCGCCGGCGGATGGCCATTGTTCGCGGCGCGCGCGGCGTCAAGCGTGTCGCTGACCTCCTCCGGAAACATATTGGGGAAGCCCTTCCCCATGTCGAATCCCTCACCATTCGTCGGCGGCGACATGAAGGAGCGGTTGTCGGTGATGATGAGCTCCGCGTTTTGCCCGAAGCGCAGCGCGCGATGGACGCGGAGCGAATGGATCGCGGCGAGATTGTTGGGCTCAAGCCCCAGCCCACGCTCGTCGAACCTGGTCAAGGGCGCGTTGCTGACGTTGGGCGGCGTGAAGCGATCGAGACTTGGGTCGCCCGGCTTCACCACGCGCGCCGGCTGATACTCGAACCAGGCTTGGTTGGCGGCGACCTTCTTCGTTTGCGCGGGTCGCACTTTGCCGTCGAATACTTGCTGGCTTTGGAAGGCCTGCCAGGAGAATTCGTGATTGTCCCAGACGGGCACGAACGGAAAGCGCGCGCGGGCGTCCTGCAGATCGGGGTCGGTGAGATAGCCTTTGTAGACGGCGCGATAGTCGGCGAGCGTCGTCGGCACGTGGAACGCGCCCATCTTCTCGCCGTTCGGATAGCGCACGATGTCGCGCAAACGCCGGCCGCGCTGCACGCCGCCGGGGCTGTCCTCCGGATACCAGACCATCTCGTAGATGAAGTCGCCGAGATGAAGGACGAACAGCAAGCGCTCAGCCGGCGCGCGGCGCTCGTCCTCGAAGATCATGCGGCGATAGGCGTTGCAGGCGCCTTGCGTCACGTCTTGGCAGCTGACGAAGGCAAAGCGGACGGGGCGCGGATCGATTTCTGTCGGCGCGGTCAATGTGCGGCCGATGCGGCTGCCGTTCCCATGATCGTCGGTGAAGCGGTACCAATATTCTTGGCCCGGTTTCAGGCCCGCGGCAAGGAAGCGGCAGGTCCAATCCGTATCGACGCCGACGATCGCTTCGCCTCGCGCGACGATGGTGGCGAAGGCCGGCGTCGGCGCGACTTCGACGGTGAGTTTGTAACTCGCCGTCGCCGTGTCGGGCGCGCGGCGGGTCCACAAGATCACGCTGTCGGCCTGCGGATCGCCGGACGCCACGCCTTGCGGATAGAGATCGCGCCGCTCGCGCCAGGGTGCGGCCGCGATTGCAGTCCCGCGTCCCAATGCCAATGCAGCGCCGAAGGCTACTGCGGCCTGCGCGAACTCGCGCCGGGTTGTGCCTTTGCTCATGATCGTTTGCCCCGCTCTCCGTCTTGCAAGCATAGCGGCGAGGCGATGCAACGGGCTTGAACGAATTCGA
>JANOFM010000199.1:0-3420 GCA_031413635.1 Alphaproteobacteria bacterium
GTCCCCCGCTATGGGGTGATCCTCATCCAGCAGTTTGAAAAGTTCTCGTACGGCTTCGCCGTAGAGTGGCGTGGCTCGTGGGGTTGTAGCGTGATCGGCATGACCGCGATGCCGGAGGCGAAGCTCGCGCGCGAGGCGGAGATGCCGTACGCGATCGTCGCTATGGTCACGGACTACGATTGCTGGCATCCGGACCACGATCACGTGACGGTCGAGCAGGTGATCAAGGTGCTGAACGGCAATGCGGACAAGGCGCGGATGCTGCTCAAGCGTGTGGCGCCGAAGCTTGGGCCGAAGCGCGTGGCCTCGCCGCTCGGCATCGAACATACGCTCGACACGGCGCTGATCACGGCGCCGGAGAAGCGCGATCCTGCCCTTGTCGCCAAACTCGATGCGGTCGCCGGCCGCGTTCTTAAGAAGGTTTGAACCCACATGGATATTAAATCCGTCATCCGCACGATCCCCGACTATCCGAAACCCGGCATAATGTTTCGCGACGTGACGACGTTGCTCGGCAACGCGCGCGCGTTCCGCACGACGGTCGATCAACTGGTGCAGCCTTACGCCGGTACGCGGATCGACAAAGTCGCGGGGATCGAGGCGCGCGGGTTCATTATCGCTGGCGCTGTGGCGCACCAGCTTTCCGTCGGCTTCGTGCCGGTCAGGAAGAAGGGCAAGCTGCCGTGGCGGACGCTCGGCGAGACGTATGATCTGGAGTATGGCACCGACACGGTCGAGATTCATGAAGACGCCGTCGCGAAGGGCGAGAATGTGCTGCTCGTCGATGATCTAATCGCGACCGGTGGTACCGCCGAAGCCGCGATTAAGTTGATCGAGCGAGCCGGCGGAAACGTCGTCGGCTGCAGCTTCATCATCGACCTGCCGGAGCTCAAAGGCCGGCGGCGGTTAGAGAAGCTGGGGAAGAAGGTGCTCAGCCTCGTGGAGTTCGAAGGCCATTGAAAATCCACGGCCGCCATTACCGGACGATTTGGGTCGCGGCTGACGGCTGGTCCGTCGAGGTGATCGATCAGACGAAGCTGCCGTTTGCGTTTGCAACCATGCGGCTGGCAAGCGTCAAAGAGGCGGCCGAGGCGATCAAATCCATGGTCGTGCGCGGTGCGCCGTTGATCGGGGCCACTGCTGTCTATGGCCTGTGCATGGCGTTGCGCGTCGATGCTTCGGACGATGCGCTTGAGCGGGCGTATGATTTGTTGCTGAAGACGCGACCGACGGCGATCAATCTCAAATGGGCGCTCGACGAGATGATGGCCGCGGTGCGCAATCAACCGAAAGATCGGCGGGTCGCGGCGGCCTATGCGCGGGCGGCGAAATTGTGCGACGACGATGTGGCGACGAACGAGGCGATCGGGCGACACGGCTTGAAACTGATCGAAGCCATCGCCACGCGCAAGGGTCGCGTCAACGTGCTGACGCATTGCAACGCGGGTTGGCTTGCTTGCGTCGATTGGGGCACGGCGTTGGCGCCGATCTATATGGCGCACGACACGGGCATTGCGATCCACGTTTGGGTCGACGAGACGCGGCCGCGCAATCAAGGCGGCTCGCTGACGGCCTATGAGTTGGGCGCGCACGGGGTGAAACATTCGATCCTCGCCGACAATGCCGGCGGGCACTATATGCAGCACGGCGAGGTCGATCTTTGCATCGTCGGCACGGACCGCACGACGGCGACGGGCGACGTGGCGAACAAGATCGGAACCTATCTGAAAGCGCTGGCGGCGTTCGACAACAAAGTGCCGTTTTATGTCGCGCTGCCGTCGTCGACGATCGATTGGTCGATCTCGGACGGCGTGAAGGACATCGAAATCGAGGAACGCAGCGGGCGGGAGATCACGCATGTGCAGGGACGCTCTGCCGCCGGCGAGGTGTTGACCGTCGAGCTGACGGCGCCGGGAAGCCCCGCGCGCAATCCGGGGTTCGACGTGACGCCGGCGCGGCTCGTCACCGGCCTCATCACCGAACGCGGCGTGGCGCCGGCGACGCGCGAGGGCTTGTTGTCGTTGTTTCCGGAGCGCGCGCGGTGAAGCGCGCCGTCCGGCGCCGGGTCGCGCGCGTTCTGACCAAACGTCCACCCGTTACCGCGCCGCCCGTCGCCTTGCGGGCCGAGATCATTTCGATTGCGCAGCGCATGTCGTCGAGCGGCTTGTCGCCGGGGCGAAGCGGCAATGTCTCGGTGCGCGTCGACGGGGGCATGTTGATCACGCCGACGGGGATGCATTATTCCGAGATGCGACCTTCCGACATCGTCGAGGTGCGCTTGGACGGGCGCGCGGCGCCGGGGCAGCGCGTGGCGTCGAGCGAATGGCGGGTGCATTTGGCGGTCTACAAGGCGCGCGTCGATGTCGGCGCGATCGTGCACACGCATTCGCTGAACGCGACGGCGCTGTCGTGCCTGCATCGCGGCATTCCGGCGTTTCACTATATGGTGGCGGAAGCGGGCGGTGAAAAAATCGCCTGCGCCCCTTATGCGACCTATGGCACCGAGGAACTGTCGCGCTTTGCGGTGAAGGCGCTGGGGCCGCGGCAAGCGTGTTTGCTTGCCAATCATGGTGCGATTGCGGTGGCCGATAGTTTGCGCAAGGCCTATGAATTGGCGGGCGAGGTCGAGGTGCTGGCGTCGCAATATGCGCGGGCGTTGCAGATCGGGCGGCCCAAACTGCTGTCTTCGCGCGAGATGGCGCGCGTGATCGAAAAGTTCAAAACCTACGGCAAACAGACGGAGGTGACGAAGGCATGAGCGTCGTCTTGATCACCGGCGCGGCGAAGCGGCTGGGGCGCGCGATCGCGTTGAAGCTCGCGGGCGCCGGATATGACATTGCGATCCACTATCGTTCGAGCAAGGCGGATGCGGAATCGCTTGCTGCCGAAGTGAAAGCGCTTGGGCGCCGCGCGGCGTTGATCGAGGGCGATTTGGCGGAGGAGGCCGAGGTCGCGACGTTCGTCTCGCGCGCTGGGGCGGCGTTGGGGCCGCTGACGGCGCTTGTGAACAGCGCCTCGGTGTTCGAGGACGATCGCATCGCGACGATGTCGCGCGCGAGCTGGGACAAACACATCGAGACGAATCTGCGCGCGCCGTTGGTGTTGTCGCAAGCCTTCGCCAAGCAATTGCCGGCGGGCGCGGAGGGTACGATCGTCAACATCATCGATCAGATGGTGCTCAATCTGACGCCGCAGTTTTTGTCCTACACCGTGTCGAAGGCCGGGTTGTGGACGCTGACGCAGACGCTGGCGCAGGCTTTGGCGCCGCGTATCCGGATCAACGCCGTGGCGCCGGGGCCGTCGCTCAAGGCCGAACGGCAGAGCCAACGCAATTTCGACGCCCAAGTTCAGGCAACTTTGCTGCGGCGGCCGTCGGAACCTGCGGATATTGCAGGTGCCGTGCACTATCTTCTGTCGGCG
>JANOFM010000200.1:0-4890 GCA_031413635.1 Alphaproteobacteria bacterium
GTAAAGCCCTATGCGTCCCGCCGCCTCCGCCGACGCCGCGCGCACGAACCACGCCGGATCGCCGAATGCGCGCGCTAGCGTCTCGCTGGCGCTCGGATGCGACAGTCGCCCGAGCCCGCGGATCGCCGCCGTCCGCACATCGGCATCTGCGTCCGACGCCAGCGCGATCAAATGCGACAGCACTCCGATCTCGCCAGTCGTCGCCATCGTTTCGATCGCTTTGGACCGCAAGAAGCCGCCGAGCGCCGTGTCCTGCGCCAGCCCCAACACTTCGCCCGGATGCTGCGAAAAGACAAGCGTCAGAATCTGTCCGATGCGCGCCGACGGCGTACCCGACGCGTCCAACGTCTTGATCAACATTCCGAGAGGCGGCGCAGCGCCCAACGTGACCAGGCTCGCGGCAGCCGCAATTCGCACGTCTTGATCGAGATCGCTCAACGCGCGCTTCAAAGCCTCTCGTCCATCATGATCGGCGACATGCGCCAACGCTTCCGCTGCGGCGGCACGACGTAACGGATTGGTACTCTTCATCCATCGCCCGAGAACGACTTTGATGCCGCAGTCGCGCAGCGTCTGCACGATCCGCAACGCAGTCGCCCCGCGCACGAGATCGAGCAGTTCGATCCCGGCAGCGACCAGAACGTCCTGTTCGTATCGGCGCAATCGCCGCCTGGTCAGATCGCAGGGCTTGCCGCCCGCCGCCTGCAGCAACGCGAACGTCATTTCGCTTTTGATTGTCCCGCGCGCCACCGCTCGCCACTGGCGCGCGATCCGCATCCCGATCAGCAACGCCATCGCAAGAACCGCCGCCACCGATAGCACGATCGACGCCCCCCAAATGAACATGAGCGCGCTCATCGCTGTTACCGTTTCAAGGTCAGCGACAGCGTCACCGTCGTGCGGTCATAGCCGCTATCGCGCATCTCCTGCGCCAAGGCCAGCCGCACCGTCGTAGTCGTGTCGACGTCAACTGCGGCACCCGCAAACCAGCTCGTGGTGTCAACGGTCACTCCGTCCGACGTATCCGGCGCATCGGCATAGCCCGCGAACACCGTGAAGTTCTCGGCCGGCTGCACATCGGTCCGCAAAATGTAGCCCGTGCGATGCGTGTTCGTCTCGTCCCAGATATTGATGTGCCGCGCCGTGATCCACGCCCGTCCGTGCAGCAGATAGATTTCAATGCCGGGATTAGCACTTTCCACATCGCCCGCCGCATAATCCGCATAGCGCAAATCGAGCGTCGCAACGACGGCCGCAACGAACCCGTCATCTTGAAACAGGCGTTGAGCCCCGCCCAACCCGAACGCGTTGCGCGGACGAAAGTCAGCATCCGGCGTCCCACCCGCAAGCGCATAGACCGACGTCCCGCTGCCGGTCCGCGCATCGGCGCGCACTTCGAAATAGGCGTCGAAATTGCCGAACCGCGATGCAGCCTCAACGGCTGCACCCAACGTAAATTCCCCATCCACGCGATAGACCGCGCGCAACGCGCCCTCGCGCCATGGCGTCAAGCCGTGCGATAGGTCGCTGTATGACGCCTCGGCATCGAAGCGCCAACGCGGCTCGCCTGCAGCCGCCGATGCCGCACTCGCCAAAGTCGCAACCGTTGCGAGCAGCAGAGCTCTCACCACGCTCACGCTGCCTTCATCGCCAGCAACCGGTCGATCCGCGCCACCAACTCCTCGGGCATGAAAGGCTTCGTCATGTAGTCCGCCGCCCCAAGGCGCAGCGCCCCCACGACATCGTCTTCGCGCCGCCGCGCCGTCAGCATGACGACGGGCGTCGCCTTCAAAGCGGGATCGGCCTTCAACGAGCGCAACACGTCGAACCCGTCGCGCACCGGCATCATCGCATCGAGCACGATGATGTCGGGCCGCTCACGCGCGGCAACATCCAAAGCCTCCGCCCCATCGCCTGCGATCAACACCTCATGGCCGGACGCGGCCAACTTGTGCTCGATCAAAGCGCGCAACAGCGGATCGTCGTCCGCAACCAGTATTTTGAACGCCACGGCAATACCCCATCGACCGCGCAAAACACGCACGCGGCTCGGCGCTATTGTGGCCCTCAAATGTGATCTATCGCGTTAAGAGTGGCGCCGCGAAGACAAAGGTGAACGTCGATTAACGCCTGTCGGAACCGTCAGTTAGAATGGCCGCCGCACGGGCGCCGGCCAATCCCCTCACGCCTTCCGGGCGTGGCGCCCGAGCGCGATGTCGTCCAGCTCCGCCTGCACCTTGCGCGCATATTCGACGCGGTCGCGCTGGGCCTCGCTGTCGGCGGCGATTTCGTATTTCTTGAGTTCGCGGTAGGCCGCCTGCAATTCCTCGGTCACGCCCGAAGCCTGCTTCTCGACCTCGTCGATCGAGCGCTGAATATTTTCCCGCCTGGCCACCACCGACCGCGCGAACGACGGATAGGCGAGCCGCCCCAGGTCGCTATGCGCGGCCCGGCGTTGCTCGTCCTGCATCATCGTTTCCAGATCCGACATCTTCTTCGTCAGATCGGCGCGCATCGTGTCGAGCGACTGCAAGCGCCTACGGATTTCGTCGACGCGAAAGCGGTGCAACCGGATCAGAGCCTCACGCGATTTCATGGTAATCCCCCCGCCTTAATCGTTTTTGTTCAAGCCTAACCGTTCAAGATGTGCGCCAACGCGCCGTAACCGTCGCCGAGCACGCCGCGCTCGTCTTTACCTTGGCTCAAGAAAGCTTCGAGCTTGGGATAAAGCTTAATTGCGGCATCGACCTCCGCGTCCGCGCCGGCGCGATAGGCGCCGAGCCGGATCAACTCCGCCATGTTGTCGTAGGTCGAAAGCACGCGGCGCGCCTGGTCGATGACCGCCTGCTCTTCGGCCGAATTGCATTGCGGCATCATGCGCGACAGCGAACGCAGCACGTTGACCGCCGGAAACCGCCCGCGTTCGGCGATCGCCCGGTCGAGCACCACATGCCCATCGAGGATCCCGCGCACCGCGTCCGCCACCGGCTCGTTATGGTCGTCGCCATCGACCAGCACGGTAAAGAGCCCCGTGATCGCGCCCGAGCCCTGAACGCCCGGCCCCGCCCGCTCAAGCAAGCGCGGCAGTTCGGCAAACACCGACGGGGTGTAACCCTTCGTCGCCGGCGGCTCGCCCGAGGCCAGCCCGATCTCGCGCTGTGCCATTGCGAAACGGGTGACTGAATCGATAAGGCACAGAACCTGAAGCCCCTGATCGCGGAAATACTCGGCCGTGGCCAAGGTCAGATATGCCGCCTGCCGGCGCATTAAGGCGCTTTCGTCCGAGGTCGCCACCACCACCACGCTGCGTGCCAAACCCTCAGGCCCCAGATCGTCTTCGATGAATTCCTGAACCTCGCGGCCCCGCTCGCCCACCAGGCCGATCACGATGACATCAGCCGCCGTATAGCGCGCGATCATCGACAACAGCACCGATTTGCCGACACCCGAGCCCGCGAAAATGCCGAGCCGTTGGCCCTGACACACGGTCGCAAACGCATTCAGCGACTTGACGCCGAGGTCGATCTTGCCCCCCACCCGCGCCCGCGCGTGCGCCGGTGGCGGTGTCCCCCGAATACGATAAGGTGTAGATCCCTGAACCAACCCGCCGAGCCCGTCCACCGGCTCGCCCAGCGCGTTGATCACGCGCCCCAGCCAACCCTTGGCCGGCCGGATCTTGCTGCCTTCGTCCTCGACGAAAACCTTGCAACCCATGCGCACGCCGTCGAGCTGGTCGAACGGCATGCACAAGGCCTGGCCGCCGCGAAAACCCACAACCTCGGCCGCAACCCCCTGCATCGTGAGTCGCGATCCGATTGCGAGTGTATCGGCCGTGCCTGCCACTTCTACGAGCAGTCCCTGGATGCCCGTAACCCTCCCGAAACCACGGGAAGAAGGGATCTCAGCCACCGCCGACATCAGAGAACGCATGAGTAAGTCCGCCTAAACCACAGACGACTATGGCTTAGAGGCGCTTAAGGTTGCCCTAAACACCTAGGTGTCGCTTGAAAGTTCCATAACGCGAACAATTTTATCGCCGGAGTTTACGAACATGCCTTCGCGATTAAGCTTTGTTAAGCATTACCACTTAGATTCGTTGGTGAATGAACCAACAAGGGCACCGGTTGTAACCCGGCTGCGAGGGGAGACTTAAGGCATGCGAGTTCTCTTGATCGAGGACGACAGCGCGATGGCGCAGAGCATCGAACTGATGCTCAAGTCCGAAGGATTTAACGTCTACACCACCGACCTCGGCGAAGAGGGTGTCGACCTAGGCAAACTCTACGATTACGACATCATCATCCTCGATCTACAGCTTCCCGACATGTCGGGCTTCGACGTCTTGAAGCAACTGCGTGTCAACAAGATCGCGACACCCATTCTCATTCTTTCGGGCTCGACCCAAGTCGAAAACAAGGTCAAGGGCCTGGGCGTCGGCGCCGACGACTATATGACCAAGCCGTTCCACAAAGACGAGCTGATCGCCCGCGTTCACGCCGTGGTCCGCCGTTCGAAGGGCCACTCCCAGTCGGTGATCCAGACCGGCCGCCTCCTCGTCTATCTCGACACCAAGACGGTCGTAGTCGACGGCAGCCGCGTCCACCTGACGGGCAAGGAATATCAGATGCTGGAGCTGCTCTCGCTCCGCAAGGTCACGACGCTGACGAAGGAAATGTTCCTGAACCACCTCTACGGCGGCATGGACGAGCCCGAACTCAAGATCATCGACGTCTTCATCTGCTAGCTGCGCAAGAAGCTGCAGGCCGCCGCCGGCCAGCACTACATCGAAACCGTCTGGGGCCGCGGCTACGTCCTGCGCGACCCGATGGAAGAAAAAGCAGCCTAAGAGCTCAAGGACCTGAGGGGGTCTGACAAAGGGCGCTGCCGGCA
>JANOFM010000201.1:0-4903 GCA_031413635.1 Alphaproteobacteria bacterium
GTCCCCGGCCGCCGCTTCTCCATCCAGGGCTGGATGTCGGCCTCGGTGAGCGCGATCCCCGGCGGCGTGCCGTCGACGACGCAGCCCAGTGCCGGCCCATGGCTCTCGCCCCA
This sequence comes from Alphaproteobacteria bacterium, assembly GCA_031413635.1. GTDB lineage: Bacteria > Pseudomonadota > Alphaproteobacteria > Micropepsales > Micropepsaceae > SZUA-430. Next base: position 114 of record JANOFM010000201.1, read on the forward strand.
GGTCGTGACACGGAAAAGATGGCCGTAAGTGTTGTGCGACATTCGAAAATTCCCGACCGTAAAAAACCTTCGTCTTGGCCGGGCTCGACCCGGCCACCCAGCCGCCTTGCGTCCGCGAGACGGAGAGACTCTTCAAACACCGCAAACTCGTTGACGTCGATACGAGTCTCAACGCGCACAGACGTGCGCGCCCTGGGTGGCCGGGTCAAGCCCGGCCATGACGATCAAGGTGGAGTCAATGCGTTTTCGTCACGGGTCAACGTTCACAGCGCCGCTTCCGTACCGTTGACCAAACGGTAAACGCGGTCGTGCAGTGGGTCGCCCGAATACGCGATCTTCTCTTCCGGCATACCCAGGTTCAGCCCCCGAAGAATACGCCCGACCGCGCCGTGCGCAACAACGACTGTGTCGCTTTTCAATTCGCCGACCCACGCTTTCAGCCGCTCGCTCGCCTGGGCAAAGCTCTCCCCGTTCGGCGGCGCATGAGTCCATTTCGCCCGTTGCCGCTCAGCCCATTGATCGGGAAAATTGGACTCGATCTGCTTGAAGGTCATGCCTTCCCAATCGCCGAACCGCACTTCCGCGAGCCGTTCCTCGACGACATAGCCGGGGACGGGAAGCGCCAATCGTGCGCGAATGAGGTCCATAGTCATCCGCGCGCGGCCGAGCGGGCTCGACACGAAGGCTAAGGTTGCGATGTTGGGCAACGCTTCTTCGAGCGTCTGAGCATTCTCAAGTGCTTGAGCGAGACCTTCGTTCGTCAAGCGGCTGTCTAGGCTGCCTTGCAGCCGCCGCTCGGTATTCCAGACCGTTTCGCCGTGCCTGACGAAATAGATCGTATGCGGCGTCATTCGTCGGGAGAAAGCGTCGTCAGCAGCGCGGCGCTTTCGTGAACCTTCTCAATCGCCGCCAGCCCCACCGTATGATAGCCGGCATCGACGTGATGCACTTCGCCCGTCACCGCGCGACCCAAATCGGAAAGCAGATACAAACCGGAATTGCCGACTTCCTCGATCGTCACGTTTCGGCGCAGCGGCGCGTTCAACTCGTTCCACTTCAAAATGAACCGGAAATCGCCGATCCCCGACGCCGCCAGCGTTTTGATCGGCCCGGCCGAGATCGCATTGACGCGAATGCCCTTCCGGCCCAGATCTTCGGCGAGATAGCGCACGCTCGCCTCAAGTGCTGCTTTCGCCACGCCCATCACGTTGTAATGCGGCATGACCTTCTCGGCGCCGAAATAACTCAGCGTCAGCAACGAACCGCCCTTCGTCATCAACTTCTCCGCCCGCTGCGCGATCGCGGTGAACGAGAAGCACGAGATGTTCATGGTCAGCAGGAAATTGTCGAGCGAGGTGTCGACGTAGCGCCCGCGGAGTTCTTCCTTGTTCGAAAACCCGATCGCATGCACGACGAAGTCGAGCGAACCCCACGCGCGCTGCAATTCGTTGAACACCGCGTCCATCGAACCCTGCTCGGTCACGTCGCACGGCAGAACGATCTTCGACCCGATGCTCTCGGCAAGCGGCATCACGCGCTTCTTCAGCGCGTCGCCTTGATATGTGAAGGCAAGCTCCGCCCCATGCTCGTGCGCCACCTTCGCGATGCCCCAAGCGATCGAGCGATCGTTCGCGACGCCCATGATCAGGCCACGCTTGCCTTTCATTAAACCTTTGATTTGGCTCATATTTTGATCGCTAGCCCGGCGGGCGATCCGTGATGTGTTGCTTTGCAGCGAACGCTAGTCAAATTCGATAGCACGGTCAAACTGGCCCGGATCACCTGCCGATAACAGTGCCGTCAGTTCAAATCGATTGCGAACCGCTTCAGATCGGCGAATGCGGCATGTTCTAATGCCCCTTCGTGCGTTGCGGCCATCACCACTTTCGGCGCGGCTCCCGCCTCCAAGGCTTCCTGCCAGCGCGGCGCGCACAAACACCAGCGATCGCCGGGCTTGAGTCCCTGAAATCGAAACTGCGGCACTGGCGTCGAAAGATCGTTCCCGCGCGCCTTCGAGAAGGCGAGAAACTCGGCCGTCATCACCACGCAGACCGTGTGCGAGCCGGCGTCTTCAGGCGAGGTGTTGCAGCATCCGTCCCGGAAAAACCCCGTCACCGGATCGACGCTGCAAGGCGCGATCTCGCCGCCCAGCACATTGCGTTGAGGCTTCGGCCTAGGCTGCCCGCCGCTTCCTGCTTGATAGGCCATAAAGGCGCTCCCTCTGTTAACGCCCAGCTTAGCGCGCCAGCGACAGTCATGGTAAGTGGTCGCTGCCAAGCGAATCGCAGGACACGCACGCGGCACACCCGCGCAGGAGGCTCGCATGATATTCGGTTTACTCGCCCTGACGCTTGCCGCGGCCTTCAGCGGCGCCGCGATTTACATCAACGTCGCCGAGCAGCCCGCGCGACTGACGCTCGACGATGCCGCGCTCCTCACCGAATGGAAGCCGGCCTACAAGGCAGGCTTCATGATGCAGGCTCCTTTGGCGATCGCGAGCGGCGCGTGCGCTGTCGTCGCGTTCTTCCTAGATGCGGGATGGGACTGGAAATGGTTGTTGGGTGCCGCGATCATTCTCGCGAACTGGCCCTACACAATGTATCTCATCATGCCCACGAACCACACGCTCCAAGCCATCGAAGCGGCGAGTGCGAACCCTGACATACGCCCGCTGATCACAAGATGGGGTTGGCTCCACGCCGGCCGCAGCGCATTGGGGACTATCGCGACGCTTTTCTTTATCGCCGCCGCGCTTTAGGCGCGCCCCGGCCAGCCGATACCGCCCAGCACTTCGACGGCCCGCGCATAGTCCGCGCGCTCCGCGTAGATCTGTGCCGAGAACCGCACCAACAATTTGCATTGATACGCCGACGACGCCACCCAGATGCGGTGCTCGTCCCACATCGTGTTCATCAGCTGCAGCGCGTCGTCCGCTTCCGCCGCCCGGCGTTGCGGCAGGATGTAAGCGCGCATGGCGGCAAACATCGAGTCCGCTGCGACCGGTTCGACCCCAAGGTCACGCACAACCGCATCGCCTTCCCGCGCAAGCTCTTGCAGATAGGCGCGCACGTCGGCCGCGCCGAAGCGTTCGACGAAATCGAGCGCCGCCGGCACGCTCAAGAACGGCGTCACGTCGCGGGTGCCGACATAATCGAACGCGCGCGGGAACCCCATCTCGTGCCAATGGCTGACCGACAGCGGCACCGTTATCGCCGCCACGTCGGCCGCCGCGTAGAACAAAGCGCAGCCTTTCGGCGCAAACAGCCACTTATGACCGTTCGCCGTGTACCAATCCGCGCCGATCGTAGGCAGATCGAGCGCAAGCTGTCCCAGCGCATGCGCCCCGTCGATCATCACCCGCGTGCCCTTGGCTTTGAGCGCGCGCGTAATCTCCGCGACTGGAAACACGGTCGCGGTCGGCGACGAGATGTGGTCGATGATGGCAAGCTTCGTACGCGGCCCCGCCGCATCCGCAATCCGCTCGACGACATTGTTGGCCGTCAGTGGAATGGGCAAGGCCACTTTCACAACAAGCGCCCCGCACCGACGGCAAATGTCTTCCGCCGCCAACCGCACCGCGTTGTAAACGCAATCGAGCACCAGGATCTCGTCCCCGGCGTTCAACTCGACCGCACGCAACACAGTGTTCACGGCCTCGGTCGCGTTGCTGACGAACGCAATGCGCTCACCCGTGGTGCCCACGAACCGCCCGACGCGCTCCGCGGCCTTGCGCAGGTCGTTGTCGGGATTGCGCGGCGACACGTTGCGCCTGAAGAACACATCCGGCTGGCGTTCCATGCGCTCGCGCCACGCCGATTGCGCCGCAAGAACCTCTTTCGGGCATGCCCCGAAAGATCCGTGATTGAGAAAAGTTCCCTCGGGCTCCAGGTGCCAGAGTGGACGCAAATGCCTGCCGAACGTGCTCATGCCCGGCAGACTAGTTGGCCTCGGGTCCGGCGGTAAACCGGCTTAACCCAACAACCTCTGCGGCCCAAAGGCGCGCATGAAGATGTCGGCGCAGAACCGCGCCCGGCGTTCGATCTCGGTCGGAGACATTTCGATCGGCAGGCCGAGCAGCCCCTTCGTCTCGATATGTCCAGTGATCAACGACAGGAAATGTTCCGCCGCCAACAGAGGATCACCGCCGGTGTCGAGCCGCCCCAAGCGCTCCTCCCGCGCCATCCACTGGCTCAAGGCATCCAGCATCTGTTTCGGGCCGGCCTCGTAATAGGCCTGTCCCATTTCCGGGAATTGCTGTCCGGCGCCGATGATCATCCGCGTATAGGCGATCTCCGAGGTGCCGCAAGCGTGCGTGTAATACTGACGCGCCACATCGGCCAGCATCTCGCGCGGATGGCGTTCCAGTGCCGACGCGTTCAACGGCGCCCGCATGATCGCCCCATGTTCGGCGATCATGGCTTTGAAGAGGACCTCTTTTCCGCCGAACTGGTTATAGAGAGTCTGCTTGGACACGTTGGCGACTTGCGCAATCGCATCCATTGAAACGTCGTAGCCATGCGTCCGGAACAATTCGGCTGCCGCTTCCAAAATGCGCGCGCGCGCCGAAAGCATCGCCGAAGGTGAAAGTTGAACTGCTGCTGCAGAAGAATGACGGGTCATCGCAAACCGATCAAAAACTAGAGTGAACCCCCGCTCACACAACGAATCAGCGACGTGCTGATTCCCACCATGCTGCCCGAATCATATCTGGACTGAGAAGTCCAAACTCCCGGCGAGTTAACAAATTCCTAACGATTGTAGGTACGGCAGAACGTGAAATGCCCAGAAAC
>JANOFM010000202.1:0-1829 GCA_031413635.1 Alphaproteobacteria bacterium
CGCGACCGCTTCCCGCGCACCGTTCTGGTTTGGCCCGTCTCGGTCCAAGGCGACAAGGCAGCCGCCGAAGTTGCCGCCGCGGTGGCAGGCTTCAACGCGCTGAAGCCCGGCGGCAAAATCCCGCGTCCCGACATCCTCATCGTCGCCCGCGGCGGCGGCTCGATCGAAGATCTTTGGGCCTTCAACGAAGAAGTCGTCGTCCGCGCCGTTTTCGCGAGCACGATCCCCATCATCTCCGCCGTCGGCCACGAAACCGATACCACGCTGATCGATTTCGTCTCCGACCGCCGCGCGCCGACGCCGACGGCGGCCGCCGAAATGGCCGTCCCCGTGCGCGTCGATTTGTTGCGCGCGATCCTCGATCACGGCCAACGCTTGGAAATCGGGCGCCAGCGCGTCTTCACCGGCGCGCGCCAACGCCTGACCGACATCGCCCGCGCCTTGCCGCGCCGCGACCGCCTCTTGGAAGGCCCGCGCCAGCGCCTCGACCTCGCCTCCAGCAAGCTCGCCGGTGCGCTCAACGTCCTTGTGAACCGGCAACGCGCGCGGCTTGACGCGGCAGCGGCGGGCCTCACGCCAGGCCGTCTCCAACAATCCGCGCGCCACCACCGCCAATCGATCGGCAATCTCGCCCACCGCTTGCATCTCGCCGGCCACAGGCGCGTGGCCGATCTCACCCAACGCCTGTCCTCGAGCGCCAAGCTTCTCGAAACCCTGAGCCATCGCGCCACCCTGGAACGCGGCTTTGCGATGGTGAGCAAGCCCGGCAAGGGCCTCGTGCGGCGCGCCAAAGACATCAAGACCGGCGAGGCGCTCGAAATCGCCTTCGCCGACGGAAATGTGAACGCGCTGGCCACCGCGCGCGACGCCACGCCCGCGCCAATGCGCGGCAAGCCAAAACCGCCGGGCCAAACCGACCTCTTCTAGCCGCCGCCCTTTTCGGACTATGTTCGACGCAAATCGGAAGGCAACTCGCATGAACATGATGGAACGCGGAGTCCGGGGCCCCGCAAGCTTGCAGTATATGGACGGCGATTACCGCGTGATGGCGCCGGGCGCTTACGTGATTTGCGCCGTCACGGGCGCGCAAATCGCGCTCGAAGACCTGCGCTACTGGAACGTCGATCTGCAGGAAGCCTACGCCAGCGCCGAAATTGCCACCAAACGCTTCCAGCAACTCCGCAAGGCATAGTGCGATCATGCCCGTCCGCCGCGACATGCTAATGGGTGGATTGAGCCTAGCTGTTCTGACGGCGGTGAGTACCCCTGCGCGCGCCGAGGCGACGCTGCGCGGACAATTCGTGCAGGGCACTCTGATCCGCGGTAAGACCGATCCTGGCGCGCGCGTGTCGATCGACGGACGCAAACTCAATCTGTCCGCGGACGGTGATTTCGTTTTTGGCTTCGCCTTCGATCACACCAAGCCGGCCGAGCTGAAAATCGCGCTCGACGGTCGCACTGAAATCAGATCGCTCGACCTCGCCAAACGGGACTATAAGGTTCAACGCATCGACGGTCTGCCCGAAAAATTCGTCGACCCGCCCGCCTCCGTCATGGCGCGCATCGAACGCGACAACAAACTCATCGGCGCCGCGCGCTCACGCGACACCGGCGAGGCGTGGTTCGCCGAAGACTTCGCTTGGCCGGTGCAAGGTCCGGTGACTGGCGTCTATGGCAGTCAGCGTATCCTGAACGGCGTGACCAAACGTCCCCATTTCGGCGTCGATATCGCGGCGGGCGAGGGCAAGACCATCCGCACGCCGGTTGGCGCGATCGTCGCCATGGCCGAAGACGATCTCTATTTCACCGGCGGCACGGTCATCCTCGAC
>JANOFM010000203.1:0-5641 GCA_031413635.1 Alphaproteobacteria bacterium
AAGGTCATCGGCGACGTGATCCGCGCCCACGCAGACGACGGGCGGCCGGCGCGCATCATGAGCCTGGGCTGCGGGTCGGCGCGCGAAGTGCAGCTTTATCTGCAGGACCCGGAGGCGCCCAATGCGCCGGTGCAATTCACGCTGGTCGATCAGGAGCAGAACGCGCTCGCTTACGCCTACGATAAATCCTATCCGTTGACGCTGAGCGCAAAGCCGCTGGCGAAGGTGCGAGCGTTGAACGTCGCGTTCTCCGACGTGTTGCGCGGCGGCGCGTGGCTCGACGACATCGGGCCGCAAGATTTGGTCTACTCGGTCGGTTTGATCGACTATTTGGTCGATAAGCGCGCGAAAGCCTTGGCGGCACGGCTCTATGAACGGGTGGCGCCGGGCGGCTTGCTGATCATCGGGAACATGAATGAAACGGCCCTGAGCAATCTTTGGCCGATGGAGTTTCTCACCGATTGGCACCTGTTCTATCGCAGCGAGCAAGACATGCTGGCGTGGACGGAGAGCATGGCCAATCAAACCGCCTGGACCGAGACCGACCCGACAGGCCGCGTGCGGTTGTTGTTCGTACGCAAGGGGAAGTAATTCCGACAGGGCGAGGCGGTCCGGCACTTGTTCGACCGCTTTTGCCGCATCGATTCCCGCCTCGCCAAATCACGTGGTGCTTGTATATACGCAAGCGAACCAATCGCGTTGGGCACCCCGATGAACGTTTTGCTGCGGGCAGCAGTTTTTTCCCTCTGTTCGGCTGTCGTGACGTTGTCGGCCTCCGGTTGTTCGTCGCGCGAGGGCGGGTTGCGGATCATCGATCCTTGGACGCGCGCGACGCCGCTGGGTGCGAGCGTCGGGGCGGGCTATATGACGATCGCGAATGGCGGTGCCAAGCCGGTGCGGTTGATCAGCGCGGACAGCGTCGTCGCGGAACGGGTCGAAATTCATGCTATGTCGATGGAGGGCGGCGTGATGCGCATGCGGCCGCTGTCCGATGGCCTGGATGTGCCCGCGGGCGGCGAGGTCGAGCTAAAACCCAGCGGCATGCATCTGATGATGATCGGCATGAAGCGCCCGCTCATCGAAGGCGAGACGGTAGCGATCGTGCTGGTGTTCGACGGCGGTGTACGGTTGGAGGCGAAGCTTTCAGTCGAAGGGATCGGCGGCACTCATGGACATTAAGACCCTTAGGATCGTTCGATACGCCGCGTCGGGCCTTATCGCGGTTTTCGCCTTCGCTTTTTTGGCAGTCGGACTCGGGTGGCTGCAAAGCGGGCGGCCGCCCGCGGACGTATTGCCCACCGGCGGGCCGGTTGTTGGTGCGTTCGAGCTTGTCGACCAAGGCAATAGGCCCGTCAGCGAGCGCGATATGCGCGGCCGACCGGCTGTAGTTTTTTTTGGGTTCACCTATTGTCCCGACGTGTGTCCAACGACGCTGGCGATGCTGACGGCGAATTTAGGCTTCATGGGACAGCAGGCAGATAGGCTTGGCATATTCTTCGTCACGGTCGATCCGGAGCGCGACACGCCCGAGTTGCTTGCGAAATATCTGTCGCCGTTCGATCCGCGCATACGCGGGTTGACCGGTGCGCCGAACCAGATCGCGGCTCTGGCCAAGTCACTGGGCGTTTATTTCGGACGTTCGGAGATCGAAGGCGGCGGCTACACGATGGATCATACTGCGAGCGTGATCTTGCTTGACGCACAGGGGCGATTTTCTGCGACGATCGCTTATGGCGAGAATAGCGACACGGCGCTGGCAAAGCTGCGTCTTCTCGCCGGCGGTTAACTTGCTTGACGCATCGCGGCCGGCAGGTGCGTGGCCGCGGCTTTGGTGCGAACGCGCCATGCGGGAAGTTCGACGCGCACTGTCGTGCCGTCGTTGACTTGGCTGGACAACGTGAGCGTGCCGCCGTGAATTTCGATCACTCGTTTCGAGTAAGGCAAGCCCAAACCCGTGCCGCCGTGATTGCGCGACATTGCGCCTTCGACTTGTTCGAACGGGCGCAGGACGCGATCGAGGTCTTTCTCGGCGATGCCGATACCGGTGTCCTTGACGCTCAAGATCACGCCCGAGTCGCGCGACGCTTGGATGCCGATCGTGACGTTGCCGCCGGCGGGTGTGAATTTGATGGCGTTCGAAACCAGGTTGAGCGCCACTTGGCAAATGAGGCGTTCGTCGGCAAAAACCGCGAAGCTCGCGGGCTCGAATTCCAGATTGACACTCCCGTCGTCCGCCTTGGTGCGGCACATCTTGAGCGTCGCCTCGACGATGGCAGTAAGATCGAATTCGCTTTCGGACAGTTCGAGCTTGCCCGACTCGGCCTTGGCGAGATCCAGAATGTCGGTGATGATCGCCAGAAGATGTGCGCCGCTGGAGTGGATGTCGCCGGCATATTCGATGTATTTCGGCGAACCCAGGGGTCCCATGTATTGCTCCCTGAGCAATTCGGAGAAGCCGAGAATGGCGTTCAAGGGCGTGCGCAACTCGTGGCTCATGATGGCCAGGAATTCGCTCTTGGCGCGATTGGCGGCCTCGGCTTCGTCGAGGAGGCCCGACATGACGCGGTTCTTTTCCTCGATGACTTTCTGGGCGACGTAGTTGTTGCGGATGTGGGTTTCGAGCATGTAGCTTGAGAATATCCCGACGCCTGTTGCCATCGTCAGGAAGAAGTTGTTCGAGATATAGTCGATCGGGCTGACCGGATTGATCCATAAGCTGATCAACTGGTAGACGGCCAACATGCCGAGCGTGACCGACATCGAATAGATGAAGCGCATCCCCAACAACGTGCCGCAATACACGGCGACCATGATTAGTCCCGCGTAGTAGTCGGAATGATAGGGTGGAGGCAGAATCGCGCACATCGCCGCGACGCCCAGTCCGCCCGCGGTCATGGCGAAGGCGAGGGCGGGCTGCACGTATTTCGAGAACTCGCGCCAAAACGTTAGGCAGAAGACCGCAAGCATGGCCGGCACCGCAAGGCCATATCGCACAAGCCACATTGCTTCGACGCTGTCGGGCGCAACCCTGGCGTCGAGAAAACCAAAGACGACGTAGATGCCGATTGCCGCCAAGAGATACGAGCGAATGAAGGGCATCGACGTCGCGAGCGAGCGCGCTGAAAAATCCGCCTCGACGCGGGGGTCGCGGAAAAAGAGGAAGAAGCGGTTCAGCGCGAAGTCGCTTTGACCCGTTCCCTCGGACTCATTGATGACCGGCGAATTCACCTTGCACGCCCACGTTTTCTTTTTTTCAATCGATGGGGGAATTCTAGGGTGGCGCCAGTTAAGGACAGTCTTAAATCGGGGCCGTATGGGTGGAACTGGGCGGAGAGTTAGTGCTATCTTAAAGTCGCGGGCATATGCCGCGATTTGCGGCTTCCGGCGAGCTGTGGGGACAATGTGAACGAGTCGTATCTTTCCGCATGTCGTATTCTCGGCCGTTCGCGCTCGGCTGTCGTGCTGGTTGGAAGCATTTGTTTACCTTGGTCGGCGTTTGCCGCCGGGTACGCGCTGAAGGAATACAGTCTTTCGGGAATGGGATCGGCCTATGCGGGCGCGAGCGCGCAGGCCGACGGGCCCGAGTTCGTAAGTTTCAATCCAGCGACAAGTTCCGGCGTCGCGGATTGGGATTCCAGCGTCACGATCAACGGGATTTATCCGACATCAAGCGCATTGTTTTCTACCGCGACGAATGCGCTCGGAACGCCGACAGGGGGCAACGCTTCGCCTGACGGGTTCATCAAAGATGCCTACGAGCCGGGGCTTCAAGCGCGCATGCGGCTGACGCCGGAGTTGACGGCGGGGCTTTCGATCACGGCGCCTTGGGGATTGAGCACGAATTACAATGACGGCTGGGCCGGACGGTATTACGCGCTTGAGTCCAAACTGATCACGGTCAACGTCGTGCCGTCTCTCGCCTTTCAAATGACACCGGAACTTGCGTTGTCGGCGGGCGTACAAATTCAGTATGCGAAGGGAACTTTGTCGAATGCGGTCGATTTCGGAACGATCGGCGCGTTTCTCGGCGTGCCCGGCGCGCTGCCCACGCTTCAGGACGGCAGCGCGGAGGTCAACGCCGACGATTGGGGTTACGGCTTCGTGCTGGGCGCGTTGTGGACGCCTGCGTCGGTTGTGAGTATCGGTGCCTCTTACCGTTCTGAAATCGAGCATGAGCTTGAGGGCGATGTCGATTTCGTTTTGGATACGGCAGGTGTCGGGGCGGCGCTATCGGCATCCGGCGCGTTTGTCGATATGGCGGCGTCGGCGCGTTTGACCACACCGGCGGTCGTTTCGCTGGGTGGCGCGTTCGACCTCGATTCTCAACTGACGGTGATGACGGAATTCGGGCTTACGATGTGGAGCTCGTTCGACGAGTTGCGGGTTCGCTTTGCAAGCCCGGCGCAACTCGACGAAGTGACGATCTACGACTGGAAGGACACGTTTTTTGCGTCGGCGGGGCTGCGCTACCGTCCGGATCCGGATTGGACATTGCGTGCCGGCGTCGCCTTCGATCAAAGCCCCACAAAGGACGCGACACGCGATCCCCGCATTCCCGACGCCGACCGAACTTGGCTGGCGTTGAGCGCGCGATACGATTTCGGCGCCCATACCAGCATCGATGTGGGCTACGGCCATCTGTTCATTCCGGAAGAGCCGGTCGCATTGACGGCGGCGTCGCCGGAAAACCTTGCTCGCGGAAATCTCATCGGTTCCACGGATTCGGCGGTCGACGTCGTGACGGTGCAGCTGACGTTCCGATAGAGGGAATTGCTCTGCATACGGCGCTTAATTGGCTGAACACCGGCCGTCACGCGCTCGTCACGGAGTTGTAGAATTTTCGATATGCGCGCTGTGGTACGCAATCGTGGTTAATACCGTTGCGCCGAAAGTTCACGCCGGGATGTGACGGCGGTGGCATGGCGCTGGACTACGCATGTGGTCTACAACTTAAGTCTTCCTGCGCGAACCAATTGGAGGTAGTTGCTGCCTCTTGCGTCGGGAAACAGGGGCGAGTGCCGAGGATTGGCATTCGAGCAGAAGCATCAAGGCGGCATTGGCGCGTTGATGAAGGGGTTCGGGGGAACTGGTGGAAAGCACTATCGTATGGCTGATCGACGCGCATCCGTTGCTGCGCTCGGGCTTGCGCGCGCAGCTGGACGGCAAGGGATTTGAGGTCGCGGCCGAGGCGGGCTCCGTCGCCGAGATGGCGCGCAACGGTTCGAGCGGACCGGTTCCGAATTTGATCATCGTCGATTTCGCAATGGGCCGTGAAGGTTTGGCGGCGATGAAAGTCTCGCAACCCCAGGCGCGCATCGTGGTCATCGCGGAGTCGGCGGAGATTTCGCATCTCGCCGACATGTTCGGCGCGGGCGCGGACGGATATTTGCTCAAGAGCATTTCGCCGAACGCGCTGATCGAGTCGCTCCGACTTGTCGATCTGGGCGAGAAAGTGTTTCCCAGCATCCTGACCGATTTTCTGGGCGCGATGCGCGCGTCGCAAGGCGGGCCGCAGGAGCGTTTGCGCATCGGCGATGTGGCGCTGTCGCTGCGCGAGCTTGAGATCATCCGCGCCCTTGCGGGAGGTCACTCGAACAAGGCGATCGCCAAGGAACTGACGATCACGGAAGCCACGGTGAAA
>JANOFM010000204.1:0-20856 GCA_031413635.1 Alphaproteobacteria bacterium
ATCGCTATTTTGGGGTTATTGCCCATAGGCAGTTTTGAGTTGGGGGCGGTGCGCACGGCGCCGCCCCATTTTTTACCCAACGTTTACATCCCGGTTTGTCCTCTCGCGCTCCTAGTGGGGACCGCTGTTGGAGCGCGAGCGTACTATCCGGGATGACAACGTTGGATAAAAAAGGGGGCGGCGCCTTGCGCACCGCCCCGAACTCTAACCTGCCTGTGGGCACTCACCCCAAATTGGCGTTGATCCCGCCGCCGGTCATGGCAAACAGCATCGGCACCGAGAGCATGAAGTTCGTCCGCGAGAACAGCATCGCCGTGCGCGCCGCCGCGGCCTTTTGATCCTTGGTCAGGTCGGGGAACTTGCCGTCGATGTTGAGCGCCTTCTGCTGGTTCGGCCAAATCACGAACCAGACGTTGAACCACATGATGAGCCCCAGCCACATGCCGATGCCGATCAAAGTCGTCGACGGCGCCTGGAAGCCTTGCGTCGCGCCCAAGGTCATCGCGTCGAGCAGATAGCCGTTGAGGAGCGCCAAGATCAGGCCGGTCGCCATCGTGCCCATCGCCGCCCAACGGAAATGCCACAACGCTTCCGGCGCGATGAATTTCGACACCGCCGGTTTTTGCTCGTCGGGAATTTTCGGCATCATCGGCATCTGCACGAGATTGAAATAGTAAAGCAGCCCGACCCACAAAACGCCGAGCAGCACATGCAACCAGCGAAGGACGAAGGCCCAAAAGACGCCGCCGCCCAAAATCGCCGACAGCGAATCGCCGCCTACCATCATGATGAAAATCGCAAACACCACGAGCGCAAGCACGAACCCCGCGATCACCGTGTAGCGCACATTGGTCAGTAGCACCGCCATGACCTGAACTCCCCTCAAAACCGCCGACTCAACTGCCGGAACGAGCAAGACTACAAGACAGGCCCGCCCGGCGCGACCCCGAATCGAAAAACCTCAATCCGCTCAGGGGTTTGGCGGCTCAGATCGCCAATCGCGTCGGCCGTGCGTTCCACAGCCAAGTCACCACCTGCAGCCGTGTGACGAAGATCGAAGTGAAGAACGAAGTCAAAATGCCGAGGAAGAACGCGACCGCAAACCCGCGCACCGGCCCCGAGCCTACCTCAAGCAGGATCAATCCGGCCAGCGCGTGCGTCGCGTTGGCGTCGATGATGGTGGCCATGGCGCGCTCGAACCCGGAATCGAGCGAGGCGATCAGCGTCTTACCGTTGTGCATCTCTTCCTTGATGCGCTCGTAGATCAAGACGTTGGCGTCGACCGCCATGCCCATGGTCAACACGAAGGCGGCAACACCCGGCAATGTCAGCGTGGCGCCGAACATCGTCATCATGCCGAGCAAGATCACAAGGTTGGCGAGCAGCGCGACGTTCGCGAAAATGCCGAACAGGCGGTAGTTGAACAGCATGAAGCCCGCGACCAAAACCAGACCGCCCAGCGCCGAATACTGACCGGCGACGATCGAATCCTCGCCCAGTTCCGCACCGACCGTGCGTTGCTCGACCGCCTTGAGCGGCACGAACAGTGCGCCCGAATTGAGCAGGATCGACGTCTCGGTCGCCTCCTCGATCGTAAAGTCGCCCTCGATCTGGCCTTGGCCGCCGAGAATCGGCGAGCGAATGACGGGCGCCGTGATCACCTTGTCGTCCAGCACGGCGGCAAATCGTTTGCCGACGCTATCGCGTGTAATGTCGGCGAAGCGCCGCGATCCTTGCGCGTTGAATTTGAACGAAATGATCGGGAGTTGCGATTGCGAATCGAATGTGCCGCGCGCGTTCTCCAGCATATCGCCGGTGATGATCGCCCGCTCCTTGATCACGATGTCGACCTCGACCGCGTTCGCGCCCCGCCCGCGCTTTTCCTTCAAGGCCTTCGAACCCGGCGGTATGCGCTTGGCCTCGATGTCGGCTTGCGAAACGCTTTCGTCCACCATGTGGAACGTCAGCTTCGCCGCCGTGCCGCCCAGCGTGATGATCTTTTGCGGATCGTTTTCGCCGGGCACCTGAACGATGATGCGCCGCTCGCCCTGCGGCTGGATCGTGACTTCCTTGGTGCCGTCCGGATCGATGCGCTTGCGAAGGATTTCGACCGATTGCGCCATCGCGCTCGCGCGCATCTGCTCCTTGCCCGCCGGCGTTACCGTCAGCTCGGCCAGCCCGTCATCGGCGATGCGAACGTCGTAGTCGGTCGCCGTCACGCCCGAAAATCCTGCACCCGCCGGCTGCGCCAGGGTCTTGAGATAGGTGCGCGCCGCATCGACCTTGGCCGTGTCCAAGATGCGAACGATCAGCTTGTCGCCCTGAACCGCCAGCCCCGAATAGGTGATGCCCTGCTTGCGCAATCCCTTGCGCACTTCATCCAACAGATTCTGTAGCTTATCCTTCACCGCGACTTCGATTTCGGCTTCGAACAGCACGTAGACGCCGCCCTGAAGATCAAGGCCCAACGTAATCGGCTTGTGCGGAATGATCGGCGCTTTTTGCGCCAGCCAGGTGCGCACCGCCGGCGGATAAACGTTCGGTGCCGCCGACAGCAACCCGAACAGACAGACGCCGAGAATGAGGACGACCTTCCAAGTCTGAAACTGCAGCATGAAACTTGGTCCGTCCTATTTCTTATCGTCGTCGTTGTCGGCCTTGGACTTCGCCTCCGAGGGTTCGGTCTTGGAACGCACATCGGCGATCGTCGATTTGATCACTTTCACGCGCACGTTCTCGGCGATCTCGATCAATACCTCGTCGCCTTCCAGCACCTTGACGATCTTGCCCACGATCCCGCCCGAGGTGACCACGACGTCGCCGCGCTTGGTGTTGGCCACCAGCTGCTGATGCGCCTTCATGCGTTGCTGCTGCGGACGGAAGACCAGCAGATACATGATTGCGATAATCATCACGATGGGCAGAAACTGAATGAAAATGTCGGCAGCGCCGCCAGAAGCGGGCGCGCTTTGCGCGAAAGCGGGAGAAATGAACATGACAGGACGAATCCGTTAACTTAAATGCCTGGGGGCGAATTGCGGGGCGGACTATAGCCTTGGATGGTCTCAATGCAACCAAGCGTGGACCGGCCAATTGCGCGCACGCTGGCCCCTCGGCCCGGCATCGGATAATCAGTCGCCATGAGCCCCGATCCAAGCCAACAAACCCTCCTCGAACGCATCGCCACGGCGCTTGAGCGTCTGGCGCCCGAACCGATTCCCTCCCCGGCCTGGACGGCAGCCGAAGGCTTCATTTGGGATGCGGCCAAACATGCGCTCGCACCCCTACACTCGATCGCGCGCGTGCCCCTGGCCCTGCTCAAAGGCATCGACCGCCAGCGCGATCAGCTGCTGGCCAACACGCGTCGCTTCGCCAACGGCTTGCCCGCCAACAACGCCCTCCTCTGGGGCGCCCGCGGCACCGGCAAGAGCGCACTGGTCAAGGCGGTGCACGAAGCGATCGCCGCCGACACGCCGCTGAAACTGATCGAGATCCACCGAGAAGACATCGCCTCGTTGGGCGCGCTGCTTGCGCAAGTTTCGACTGCCCCGGTCCGCATCGTTCTGTTCTGCGACGACCTCTCCTTCGACGCCCAAGACGGCGCCTATCGTGCGCTAAAGACGGTGCTCGAAGGCGGCATCGCGGGTCGCCCCGACAACGTGATCTTCTACGCCACCTCGAACCGGCGCCATCTGATGCCGCGCGACATGATCGAGAACGAACGCTCGACCGCGATCCATCCCGACGAAGCGATCGAGGAAAAAATCTCTCTCTCCGACCGTTTCGGTCTGTGGCTCGGCTTCCATAACGTCGGTCAAGCCGACTACCTCGCCATCGTCCACGGCTACGCCGACCATTTCGCATTGAGGATTGCAGCCAAGGACCTCGACCGCCGCGCGCTGGAATGGTCGATGGCCCGCGGCAGCCGCTCCGGCCGCGTCGCCTGGCAGTTCATCGAAGACATCGCAGGCGAGTTGGGTCAGCGGCTCGCGGTCGTGCGCGACAGATAGCTCTTCGGATCGACCGCGCGGTCGCCTTTGCGGATTTCGAAGTGAAGTTGCGGCCGGTCGACATCGCCGGTTGAGCCGACCAGCGCCACCGTCTCGCCCTGCTTCACGCGATCGCCGCGCTCGACCAGAATTTTTTTGTTGTGCGCATAGGCCGTCACGTAACCGCTCGGATGGCGCACCAGCAGCAAATTGCCGTAGCCCGCCAACTCGTTGCCCGCATAGACCACGACGCCGCCGTCGGCCGCCTTCACCGGCGAGCCGGGTTCGGCCAAGATATTGATGCCGTCGTTGTGCGCGCCGGTGCCGCGGCGCCCAAAGCCAGAGATCACTTTCCCGCGCACCGGCCAAATGAATTTGCCCGACGACGCGACCTGCGTCTCGAGTTCGGCGGTCTTTTGCTGTGACGCCTTCTTGGTCCGCGCTTTAGGCTCGTAAGCCGCATCGAGTTCGTTCGTGGGCGCCTCGAAATTCTCCGGTCCGCCCTGCCCGTCGACTGTGGGCTTCATGCGCGGCTGACCCAGTGCGTAATACCGCCCGCCATCGAGACGCGGATCCATTATTGGGCGCATCGGCACGGAACGAGTCGGCGCCGTTACCGGCACCGCTTTCACCGGCGCCGCCAGCGGTACCGTCTTCACCGCCTGCACCTTGCGCGACGCAGTGCGCGTTCCTTGTCCGGCGAACGGAATGGCGATCCGCTGACCCGGCTGCAACGTGTCGGGCGCGAATAGATCGTTGGCCCCGATGATCGCCTCGCGCGATACACCGTAAACGCGCGCGATCGAACTCACCGTGTCGCCGTATGCAACCACATGCACCGCCGACGGCGGCAGAATGATCCGCTGCCCGCGCGTCAAGCGATACGGCTCGCCAAGGCCGTTGGCCTCGATAATCTCATAGGCCGACATGCCATAGCGTTGCGCGATACCGTCGACCGTGTCGCCGCGCTGAGCAAAGATCACCGTAACGGGTCGCGAGGCAGGTCTGGCGTTGAACTGCGGCGGTTGTTGGTTGTCGAAGTCGAATGTCGCGCAGCCGCTGGTGGTGCCCAGCAACAGAGCCGCGATCAGCGTTTGGACCGTTTGCTCGGTCCGCTTGCGCTGTGAGGGACGATTGCGCGGGTCACCCGGCTTCCCCATCGCTTTTTGCCACGCCTTCCAACAGAGGCACGAACTTCACAGGCAACAGGTCCGTGCTTTGAAAACCTTGCGCCGTCCGTCTAATGCGAACCAGCACCTGCCCATGCCCACCACGATCTACTGGAATAACCATGGTCCCCTTAATTTGGAGTTGATTTAACAATTCCTGCGGCGGATTTTCGCGCGCCGCCGCCGTGACGATGATGCAGTCGAACGGCGCCTGCCCCGGCCAACCGCGCATCCCGTCGCTGACCCGGCTGTCGATGTTGAACAAGTGTAAACTTTTCAGACGGGCCGCCGCCTGCTCGGCAAGCTCTGCGTGACGCTCGATCGTGTAAACCCGCTTAGCCAGCCGCGCCAAAATCGCAGTCTGATAGCCCGACCCCGTCCCCACCTCCAGCACCCGCCGCGAAGGCTTCAGCTCCAAAGCCTGGGTCATATAGGCCACGATAAAGGGTTGGCTGATCGACTGCCCGCAGTCGATCGGCAGCGCTGTATTGTCGTACGCGCGGTCCTTGAAGATGTCCGGCAAAAACAATTCGCGCGGCGTCAGCTCCATTGCCGACAGCACGTCAGAATCCGTCACGCCCTGCCGGCGCAATTCCATCAACAGCTGGATCATACGCACGTCGGTGTGCATCGGCGTCTCTGTATCGGCTCAGTCCGCCTTAGGCGGGCGGCCGTCCATATGCTGCGCCAGCGCTGTGCGGGCACGCTCTTCGGTCAGATTTAAATGCAAAGGGGTTACCGAAATACGACCGTCGTAGATCGCCCTCAAATCCGTCCCTTCCGGCGGGTTGCTCAAGATCCGATTGAAGCCCAGCCAGTAGTAGGGATTCCCGCGCACATCCATGCGCTCCACCATATTGGCCAGCGACTGGTCGCGCTTGCCCTGCGAGGTCACTTCTACCCGCTCGACCGCATGAGGCGCCGCATCGGGGAAGTTCACATTGATCAGCACGTCCTTGGGCCAACCCACCTCAAGCAGCTTGCGGATCAACCACGGCCCGTGATGTTCCCCGCATGCCCACCGCACGCCCTTGCCCGCTTCGAACCCATAGGCCTGGCTGAGCGCGATTGAGGGAATGCCGAGCCCAGTGCCCTCCATCGCCGCCGCGATCGTGCCCGAATAGGTCACGTCGTCGGCGATGTTCGAGCCGCGATTGATCCCCGACAGAACCAGATCGGGCTTGTGATCCTTCAAGATGTGCGTGACGCCCATCAATACGCAGTCGGTCGGCGTGCCCTTGACGGCAAACTTGTGCTTGCTGATCTCGCGCAGACGCAACGGCTCGGTCAGCGTCAGCTTGCGCGAGGCGCCGCTCTCCTCGCTTTCCGGCGCCACGATCCACACATCGTCGGACAGCTCGGCCGCGATTTTTTCCAGCGACTTCAAACCCGGCGCGTTGATGCCGTCGTCGTTCGACAACAAAATCCGGATCGGAAGTTTTCCGTTGGCGGCGGACTTATGCGCCATGAGGAACAATCACATCGAGCCCGCCCATGTGAGGCCGCAGAACCTCGGGGATCGTCACCGATCCATCCGCCTGCTGAAAGTTTTCGAGCACCGCGACCATCGTGCGACCGACCGCAAGCCCCGACCCGTTTAATGTATGCACGAACTGTGTCCCTTTGCCCGCAACAGGGCGATAGCGCGCTTCCATCCGCCGCGCCTGAAAATCGCCGCAGTTCGAACAGCTAGAAATCTCGCGATAGGTATTCTGCCCCGGCAGCCAAACCTCGATGTCGTAGGTCTTGCGCGCCGCAAAACCCATATCGCCGGTCGACAGCACCATCGTGCGGAACGGCAATCCCAGGCGTTTGAGAATCTCTTCCGCGCAACCGACCATGCGTTCGTGCTCGGCCTCCGACTGTTCCGGCGTCGTGATCGAAACGAGTTCCACCTTCGAAAACTGATGCATGCGGATCATGCCGCGCGTGTCCTTGCCGGCAGCCCCCGCCTCCGACCGGAAACACGGCGTCCATGCGGTAAAACGCATCGGCAGTTGCGCCTCGTCCAGGATCTGCTCGCGCACCTGATTGGTCAGGGACACTTCCGCCGTCGGGATCAGCCAGTAGCCGTTCGTGGTGCCGAACTGCTCCTCGCGAAACTTAGGCAGCTGCGCCGTGCCGTACATCGCCTGATCGCGCACCAAAAGCGGCGGCACAACCTCGAGATAACCGAACGTGCCGGTATGAACGTCGAGCATGAAATTGCCCAGCGCGCGCTCAAGTCGCGCCAACTGGCCGCGCAGCACGACGAAGCGCGCGCCCGACATTTTGCCTGCGGCCTCGAAATCCATCTGCTTCAAGACTTCGCCGATATCGAAATGCTGCTTGGCGGCAAAATTCATCGTGCGCGGCGTGCCCACGCGGCGAATCTCCTTGTTGGCCGTCTCGTCCGCGCCGTCGGGCACGTCAACCGCGGGCAAGTTCGGGATCGCGCTCAAGCGCTCGTTCAACGCCTCTTCGGACTCGCGCACCCGCTGCTCGGTCGCCGGGACTTCGTCCTTCAGCCGCGCCACTTCGGCCATCAGCCGTTGAGCTTCGGCCTCGTTCTTTTGCGCCTTGGCTTGACCGATCCGCTTCGACGCATCGTTGCGTACGCTCTGCATCTCCTGCAGCCGCGCCGTCGTCGTGCGCCATTCCTGATCGAGCGAGAGGATATCGCGCGACATGGGCTGAAGCCCGCGCCGGGTCAGACCCTCATCGAAGGCCAAGGGGTTGTCGCGTATGAATCGAATATCGTGCATGAGCCAAATCAGTGCCGGAGGTGAGGCGGCTTCTTACCCGCTCGTCCGTGACGCCACAACCACGCTAAACCGCGCTTTCGGCCTTTTTGGCTTCGTCCGCGCGCTGTTTTTCGATCAGCCACACGCTCCAAATCGATGCCTCGTAGAGGGCGATCAACGGAATCGCCAAGGCGAATTGACTGATCACATCCGGCGGCGTCAGCACCGCGGCCACGACGAAGGCAAAGACCACGGAATAGCGCCGGTTTCGCTTGAGAAAATCGGACGTGACCAACCCCACGCGCCCCAGCAGTGTCAGCAGAACGGGCAATTGGAAACTAAAACCGAAAGCGAAGATGAAACTCATCACCAGATCGAGATAGTCGGCGACCTTGGCCTCAAGCTGGATGGGCAGCGCACCCGCGCCGCCGGGAGTTTCGAACCCCAGAAAAAACTGTATCATCACCGGCATCAACCCGTAATAGACCAGCGCCGCTCCCGAAAAGAACAAGATCGGCGTCGCAAACAGGAACGGCAGAAAGGCGCGCCGCTCGTTGCGATAGAGCCCTGGCGCCACGAACATCCAAATCTGCGAGGCGATGATCGGAAACGAAATACACAAGGCTCCGAAGGCCGCGACCTTGATGTAAGTGAAGAACGTCTCGTAGAGCGCGGTGTAGATCATCCGCCGCCCCGCTTGGCCCTCGAACGCGGCCGCCAATGGTTGCGTCAGGAACGCATAAATATCCTCGGCGAAGAAATAACAGCCGGCAAACGCGACGACGAAGCCCAGCAGCGACCACATCAACCGCTTGCGCAACTCGATCAAATGGTCGAGCAGCGGCGCGCGCGAGGCTTCGACATGCGCCTCGTCGTCGAGAAGTTTCGTCATGGTGCCGGCGGTTGGGCGAGCGGTTCGTCCGTCGGCGGCGTTGGCGGCGCCACCTCCGGCGCCTTCGTCGCCACGGGCTCGATCCCCGCCATCAGATCGCCTTCCAACCCTTCGAAGTCCGGCGGGCGTGTGATCTCCTGAAACTCGCGCTTCACATCGGCGACTTGCGATTCGCGCATCAGATCGTCGACATGGCCCTGGAAATCGCGCGCCAGCGCCCGCGCCTTGGCGGTCCATTGCCCGAGCGTCCGAAACGCCTGCGGCAAATCCTTCGGCCCGATCACCAACAGCGCAACGACGCCAATGACCAGAAGCTCGCTCCAGCCGATGTCAAACATGGCAAACCGTCCGCGCCTTAGTTCTTCACGCGGTCCTTGGTCTCCGCGGCATCCTTCTGGCCTTGCTCCAAAGGCTTGTCGTCCTCGGCCAACCCTTTGCGGAAACTTTTGATGCCGCGAGCGACGTCGCCCATGATCTCGGAAATCTTGCCGCGGCCGCCGAACATGATCAGTACGATCACCGCGACAACCAGCCAGTGCCAAATCGACAAGCTGCCCATGTGTCAGTCCTTCATTGGCCGCGAACCGCACCCGCCATCGGATGCATCGCCTCGGCCGTTCACGCCTTGATTGTCCCAAATGGGGCGCCGCAGCGCAATCGACCAGACCCAATGCGGTGAATTCGACCGCGGCCGGCGCTTATTCCGCGGCATTGCCGCCTTTTGGCTCGGGCGTTTCGACCTCGAACAGCTCGCCCGAGTCGTCGGCATCCAGCGGGTCTTCATCCATGGACAGCGAGTCGCTCGGCGAAGGCACGCTGAAACTGCTTGGAATTCGCCCTTCCATCAACCCCGCGGCGCGCAACTCGTCCAGCCCTGGAAGGTCGGACACCTTGTCGAGCCCGAAATGCATCAGGAAGGCGTCCGTCGATCCGTACGTCACCGGCCGACCCGGCACCCGCCTGCGCCCGCGCATCTTGATCCAACCGACCTCGAGCAGAATGTCGAGCGTGCCGGTGCTGACCGTCACGCCCCGAATTTCTTCGATCTCGGCCCGCGTCACCGGCTGGTGATAGGCCACGATCGCCAAGGTCTCGATCGCCGCGCGCGACAGACGCTTTTGCTCGATCGCATTTTTCTGCAGCAAATGCGCAAGATCGGGCGACGTGCGGAACATCCAGCGGCCGGCGACCTTGACGATATTGACGCCGCGTTTTGCGTAAATCTCCGACAACTCTTCGATCAGGCCTTGAATGTTCGCGTCCGGCGGCATGCGTTCGGCGATCGACGCTTCGTCCAACGGCTCGACCGCCGCGAACAGGATCGCCTCGAGCATGCGCAGATGCATCGCGCGCTGCGGAATAGCCTCGCCCGGAAACAACCGCGTCACGGTTGCTTGCTGTGCATCGTGCTGGCCCGGACGCCCCTCGCCGTCGTCGCGGGTCTGATCGTCGTCGAGTTTCATCGCATGTACCTGTGGGGGCGTCATGTTGCGGCCTCTTGTTCTGTGGTGGGTGCACGCCGCCGCACGTAGAGCGGCGCAAACGGCGCCATCTGGCGAAGTTCGACAAGCCCGTCGCGCACCATCTCAAGACTGGCCGACAACGTGCTCGCAATTCCCGACCGGCGCGACTTGCCCTGCGTATATTCGTCCGGCATCAAGCTATCGATCGTCGACCAATCGACGATCACGCCCAACATTCGTTCAAGCCGGTGGCGTGCATCTTCGATGGCGAAAACCGGCAGCCGTGTGAGGGCATAGTTGCCGTGAGCGATCTTCTTGACGCGCTGCGTCGAATAGGCCTTCAACAGATCGAGCAGCGTATCGGAATACTCCGGTGTCTTGATCACGCGAATGCCTTCGGGCAATCCGCGCCAAAACACTTCGCTGCCCAATCGCTCGCGCGCCATCAACCGGGTCGCCGCCATCCGGATCGCTTCCAAGCGCTGCAACTGAAGCGTCAAGCGCTCGGCCATCTCTTCCGCCGACGGCTCGCCCGCGGTTTCGGGTTCCGGCAGCAGCAAGCGCGATTTTAGGTAAGCCAGCCAAGACGCCATCACGAGATAGTCGGCAGCCAAATCGAGCTGCATTCGGCGCGCTTCGCTGATGAACTTCAGATACTGCTCGGCCAGCGCCAAAATCGAAATCTTGCGCAAATCCACTCTTTGCGCCCGCGCCAAGGCGAGCAAAACGTCAAGCGGCCCTTCATAGCCGTCGACGTCGATAATGAAGCCGCCATCTGCGTTGGCGTCCGGAAGCACGACCGGCAAAGGCATATCGAAATCGGTTGTCATATCAGCCCCTATACCACCCGCGACACGGCGGCATCGACGCGCGCCTGCGCCTCGGCGACCACGAACGCCTTTGCGGGTTTGAGCGCGGCCATCGCCCGCTCGGCACGCACCAACGCCTCGCCGCTCAAGATCGGCGTCGCCGAAACGATGTCGTGCATCTCGTCCATGTTCCCGTTGCAGTGCAAAACCAGATCGCAACCCGCCGCGATCGCCGCTCGCGCGCGCTCGGCAAAAGAACCCTGCAGCGCCCGCATACTCAGATCGTCACTCATCAACGCGCCGTCGAACCCGATGAATCCGCGAACCACTTCGTCGATCACACACTTACTGGTTGTGGCCGGCGCGGTCGCATCGATATCGGTATAGACCACGTGCGCGGTCATCCCCAAGGGCGCATGTGCCAGGGCGCGAAACGGCGCAAAATCGCTGCGTTCCAGCTGGCCGCGCGGCGCATCTACGACGGGCAGTTCCAGGTGGCTGTCCGCGCGCGCGCGACCGTGGCCGGGCATGTGCTTGATCACTGGAAGAACGCCGCCATCGAGCATGCCGTCGATCACCGCCTGACCGAGCGCTGCCACCACCCACGGATCGCTGGCGAAAGCACGGTCGCCGATGACGCTATGGGCACCTTCGGTCGGCACATCGATGCAGGGGACACAGTCGACATTGATGCCCAGATCGCGCAGCTCCGCCGCCATCACGCGCGCATTGTCATAGACCAGATCGCGCGCCATTTTCGGATCTTGACGATTGATCGCCCCAAACGCCGCCGCAGGAGGTCGCGTCCGCCAATGCTCGCCGCGCAGTCGCTGCACGCGTCCGCCCTCTTGGTCGATCAGGATGGGCGCCTCGTCGCGGCCGACACAGCGGCGCAAGCTCGCGCTCAACTGCCGTATCTGCGAAGGCGAACCGCAATTGCGCTGGAACAGGATGAAGCCCCACGGCCTCACCTCGCGGAAAAACGCTAGCTCCGCCGCGCTCAGCTCATGGCCGGCACAACCAAATATGACCGCCCGCACGGACACGACGAATACTCCCCCTCAAACGCGGGTGTCCAACCGCGCCTAGATTACCTTCCCGCAACGATGCAAGCCTGCCCGCTTGCATCCAGTTGTTGGCAAACTTCCGAAGCCGCAGCCCGATCGGCGAAACCGCCGACGCGAAGCCGGTACCACACGCCCTTACCCTCGATGTCTTTGGACTGAATGGACGGCGAAAACTCTCCGAGCAAGCTTTGGTTCTTCGACTTTATCGTCGACCATGCCGACGCAGCAAGAGCGTCGCTCGGAAACGAACCAAGCTGAATCATGTACGAACCGGGTTTAGACGCCGTCGTCGCCGCGGGCTCAACGGGTTTCGGCTGCGGCGCGATCAAGGAAGAAGCCGGAGGCTGTGTTTGAGCAATTGTCGCGGGCGTGACCGGCTTAGGCGTCGGCGCTTGGGCAAGCGCAACCGGCTTCGGCGCGACCGACTTCGGTGCGGCCGGACCCGTCAACGATGACGGCAGCGGCGATCTCGGCACCGACACGGGCGGCGAAACGCTCTCAACCGGCGACAGCTGAGACGTGATGTCTTCGGTCTGTGGCTTTGGCCCAAAGAGGGCGGGCGGCGTATTCGTAATCGCGCGTGGCGCGCTGTTGGGCACTGAACTCACCAATCCGGTCGTCGTATCCATTCGTGGGTCGGGCGGTGTCACGTCGGTCGCTTTCGTTTCCAGCGGTCCGCCCCTGGAACTCTCCGCAACATCCTGCGGCGCGGGAATCGTTCGCGGCTGCTCGGCTTGCGGCATCACTTGAACCTGGCCGTCGCCCTCGGGCGCCTCGCCCCAAAGACGCTCGTAGCTCTTGTCGGGCGCCGGGTTCATCGTCGATGATGCCGACGCATCCGGCACGATGCGTGTCGGACCGGCATCGGCCTGCAACAGCGGGACGCCCTGGCCCTGCTTCACGCCTTGATTGTAAGCCACCCACACGACGCCCGCGAACGCCGCCAGCACGACGGTGCCGAGCAACACGACGAGCGGACGGCTGCGCGGCCGCTCCGGCTCCAAGTCGCCGTCATAGAGCAGCGCGTCATCGTACGGTGGCTCATACAAATTGCGATCCGGATTGACCATGACGTTTTCCCCTCAGCACAAAATCAGGCGACGACTCGAATCGCAAAACGCGTTGTGGATAATACACCGATTTTTTTGCGATCGCGGAAAGCTTTCAACATGTGTCAAATTTCCACTTCGACCGCGAACAACCGGCGATGCTCTTCCAGTGCGAAGCGGTCCGTCATTCCGGCGATATAGTCCGAAACAACGCGCGCCGTGCGCAGCGTTCCCGCCGCATCGCAGAGTTGCCCCCATTGCGTGGGGAGTACGCCGGGCTCCGCCAAAAACAAAGCGAAAAGATCGCCGACCACGCGCTTAGCTTTGGACAACATCCGGTTGACTTTAAAGTGGCGATACATGTTGTTGAAAAGGAACGACTTCAGCGCACGATCGTTCACCCGCATCTCGTCGCTGAACGCAACCAGAGCTTCGCCACGCTGGCGCACATCGTCGGCGCTCTTCAACTCTGACGAATTAACGCGACGCTGCGTCTCGCCGATCAGATCGTCGATCATCGCCGTGATCAAACGACGAACGCTTTCATGAATGAGGCGGGAGCGATCCAAGCCCGGATAGCGATCCATCACCCCGGAAAAGATTCCCCCGACCAACGGAACGGCCAACAACTCCTCGATCGTAAACAGCCCGGCGCGCAATCCGTCGTCGATATCGTGATTGTTGTAGGCGATATCGTCGGCCAGTGCCGCCACCTGCGCCTCGGCGCTTGCGAACGTATCGAGTCCAAGATCGAACTCGGCGTTGAACTCGGCAATCGCCTCCGCCAATGGCTCGCCCTTCGATTTAGCCCCGATCAGCGGCCCGTTGTGTTTGACGATGCCCTCAAGCGTTTCCCAGGTCAGGTTCAGCCCGTCGAACTCCGCATAACGCTGCTCAAGCTTCGTCACCAAACGCAACGCGTGCCCATTGTGGTCGAATCCGCCGAACGGTTTCATCGCCAAGGCCAACGCATCCTCGCCCGCATGCCCAAACGGCGCATGACCCAAATCGTGCGCCAGTGCCAACGCCTCGGCCAAATCCTCGTCGAGCCGCAACACCCGGCAAATCGACCGCGCAATCTGCGCCACCTCCAGCGAATGGGTCAGTCGGGTGCGGTAATAGTCGCCCTCGTGATAAACAAAAACCTGGGTCTTGTGTTTCATCCGCCGGAAGGCGCCGGAATGAATCACCCGGTCGCGGTCACGCATATAAGGTGTGCGCGTGACGCTTTCCGGCTCGCGCCACTGCCGCCCGCGGCCGGCCGAGGTCGAGACTGCAAACGGCGCCATGTCCGAAGAAGCGCGAAATCCGCTCAAATCAAGCCACTCCGCGGCGCGCCGGCCAACCCCGACAAGGGATTTGACGAATGGCGCAACGATCTTAAATAGAGTGCTATGGTATGACTGTTGTGCGGCCAAAAGGTTAATTGAAAGTTACCAATGGAAACGGCGACCACAGAACCGGTCCGCGTCAGCGCGAGCGCCGCCAAGCGTATCGCCACCCTCACCAAGGCTGAGGGCCCCGCGATCATGTTCCGCATCGCCGTCAACGGCGGCGGCTGCTCAGGCTATCAATACGCATTCACCTTCGACGACACCCGCACCGGCGACGACATCCTGATCGAACAAGACGGCGCGCGCCTTCTGATCGACCAGGTATCGCTCGACTTCATCGGCGGTTCGGAAGTCGACTTCGTCGAAGGCCTGATGGGTTCGCACTTCGAAATCAAGAACCCGCAGGCGAAGTCGTCGTGCGGCTGCGGGACGAGCTTCTCCGTTTAACCGGTCTTCTCGCCGTCCCAATAACCCTTCGTCGCACCCATGTCGAAAATATCGTGCTCGCGATCGAGCACACGCACAAGCAGCTTGTTTGAATCCGGATAGACGCAAACGTCGTGCGCCTTGCGTTCGCCGATCATCAGATAGCGGAACGGCTCAGTGCCCTTGTTGACGAAGCAATGGCCGGCGCACTGTCCTGCCGGAAAACACACATAGTCCCACGGCTTCAGCTCATACGTCTCATCGCCGAGACGCAGACTCCCATGACCCGCAAGAACAAGCACCTGCTCTTCCTCGAGCAGATGATAGTGGAAGGGACACGACTGCCGACCCTGCGCCACCTCCTCGATGAGCATGCCGACGTGATAATCCCTTCCCATCACCGCCATGGTCAGATGCTTGACCTGCCCGCCGAAGCGCTTCCCCTCACTCCACGGCTCCCACGGAATCTTGTCGAATGAGATTGGCACCTTCGGAGCGACAGGCGTCTCGGGCGGCGGACTGATCACGCGCGGCGCATCCTCAGGATTCGCAAACCCGGTGTTCTCGCCGTCCCAATAGCCGCGTGTCGCCGCCATGTCGTAGATCGCGCGCCGGCCCAAGGCGCGCACCATCACCTTATTGGAATCCGTGAAGACCACGACCTCGTTCGGATTGCTCTCACCCACGACCACATAGCGGCACACGGCGCCGCTGTTGTTGATCAAACAGTGCCCGGCCTTCTGCCCCGCGGGAAAACACACATAGTCGCCCGCGTTCATCTCATGCGACGTCGCTCCGATGCGAACGGTCAGCGTGCCTTCAAGCACGTAGACGTGTTCCTCCTCGAAAATGTGGTAGTGCGCGAGCGCGGTCTGCTTGCCCGGAAGCAACTCCTCGATCTGGACACCGACGTGATAGTCGTCGCCGATCGCGGCACTGGTCAGGTGCCGGAAGCGGATGGCAGAGCGCGGAACCTCCGACCATTCCTCCCACGGGACATCGCCCGAGGAAATCGGTTTTCGCGGCGCAATTTTATCTGTCGACATGCGTGTCACAAACTCCGTTCCGATCTGGCGCCGGGCAACCCGTCCGCGCTAAACCTTCGGCCATGAAAATAGCAACCTTCAACGTCAATTCCGTCAAGGCCCGTCTCGAGACCGTCTTGGCCTGGTTCAAAAGCGCCGCGCCCGACGTCGCCTGCTTGCAGGAAATCAAATGCGAGACGAACGCCTTCCCGCGCGAAGCCTTCGAAGCGCTCGGCTACAATTGCGCCGTCCACGGCCAAAAAACCTACAACGGCGTGGCGCTGATTTCGAAGCACAAAATCGAAGACATTCGCGAAGGCCTTCCCGGCGACAAGTCGGACGAGCAAGCCCGCTACATCGAAGGCGTGATCGCCACGAAAACGGGCGCAGTGCGCGTCGCCTCGGTCTATGCGCCGAACGGAAATCCGATCGACACGGAAAAATATCCCTACAAGCTCAAATGGATGGACCGCCTGATCGCGCACACCAAGAAACTCCTGGTCGACGAGGAGCCTCTCGTCCTGGGCGGCGACTACAACATCATCCCAACGGCGGACGACGTCTACGATCCGAAGGCGTGGGCGAACGACGCGCTGTTCAAACTCGACTCCCGCCGCAAACTGCGCGAGATGTTGAACCTCGGCCTCACCGACGCCTTCCGCGCCTGCAACGCCAACCCGCATCAATACACCTTTTGGGACTACCAAGCCGGCGCCTGGCAAAAGGACCACGGCCTGCGCATCGACCACTTGCTGCTGTCGCCGCAAGCCGCCGACCGCCTCAAAACCTGCGTCATCGACCAAAAAGTCCGCGGCTGGGAGAAACCCTCCGATCATGTCCCCATCTGGTGCGAGATCGCGACATGAGCGATCTCGGCGCAACAACAATCGCTGGCGAAGTCGAAGGCGGCTGCCTGTGCGGCGCCATTCGCTATCGCCTCGGCGGCGAGATAACGGAATCCGCCTATTGCCATTGCCGCACTTGCCAGCGCCAAAGCGGCGCGCCGGTCGTGGCGTGGTTTTCGATCGCACCATCACAATTTGCCTACACCAAAGGCGCGCCGAGGATGTATCGCGCCTCCGCCCGCGCCGGCCGAGAGTTCTGCGGCGAGTGCGGCACTTATTTGCTCTTCCGCGAGGACAACGCGACCGCCACGCTCGGCGTCAACACGGCAACGCTCGACGATCCCGCCCGCGTGCCGCCCGCTTTTCACATCTGGCATCAAAGCCGCATCTCCTGGTTCGACACCGCCGACAACTTCCCAAGACATGCCAAAGGTAGCAAATGATAGACATCAGCCGGTGTCATTGCCGCCCCGCCGTTGGCATCACCCGCACGCCCGGCTTCAGTTTGCGATACGTCAGATCGCGATGATCGGCGAATACCGGCCCCGGCGACTTCACCACCATCACCGCGCGCGCGATCGGTTCGAAATCGGCGCGGTAGTGCACGGTGCTTTTCAGTGCGAGGATCGCTAGCGATTTTGGCTCCAAGCCGAAGATGCGCACCTGTTCCTGATCGAGGCATTGGCCCTTGCCCGAAACCACCGCCACCCGCACGCCGCCGTGGCTGAGCAGCGCGCAAGGACCCATCTTAAAATGCCAGCCCTTCGCCATCGGCCCGGTGCCGTGCGTGTCGCCGCCGTTCAGCTGCTCGACGCGCCACTCAGCCTCGACCGGCCGCTCGCTCGCCCATCCCGTCTTGGCACCAAGCCCGACATTCAAAGTCGCGCCCACGCCGACCGCATGCGCCGCGCGCGCAACGTCGCCGTCCCAGATATGCGCAAACAACGCGCCCTCCGCGCGCTCGTCGATCAGCGCCCTCAACAGACCAACCGTGTCGCCGTTTCCGCCACCGCCGGGATTGTCCTGCGTATCGGCGAGCACCACCGGCCCATGGCCCTTGTCCCGCGCCAACCGCATCGCCTCGCGTACCGCGGCCCGCGGTTCCCACAGTTCCTGCTCGAATAGCGGTTCGGACTTCGCGAACAACGCCGCCAGGTCGTCGGCCGCTTCGTCTGCCGCGCCCTGGCTGTCGGCATAAACCGTGATCGTCGGGCGGCACACGGCCACGTCGGCGAGCGGAAAGCACGGCGCCATCGCGATCGCCGAAATCTTGGCGTTGCCGATCGTGCGGCCTTCAAGCGCGCTCGCACGCGCATAGATCGACTTCAGCGGCTCCATCGCGGTCGCCTGTCCCGCCGCCGGAATAAGAAAGTCCATCTCGCGCATCGCCTTCGCTTGGCGCGGCATGCCGTCCGCCATCTTCTTCAAATGCCGCGCCGCGCGCTGCCCAGTCGATGCCAGATCGACATGCGGATAGGTGCGATAGATGAACATCGCGTCCGAAAGCTCCACCATGTCGCGCGACACGTTCGCATGAAAATCGAGACTGATGACGACCGGCATCTTCGCCCCGACCACCGCCCGCACCCGCCGCAGCAGCTCGCCCTCGCCGTCGTCGAGGTGCTCGGCCACCATCGCCCCGTGCAGATCGAGATAGACCGCATCGACCGGCAACGCCGCCTTAAGATCGTCGATGATCATACCGGCGATCTTCTCATAGGCCTCGCGCGTCACCTGCGCCGACGGCACGGCACCCGCCCCCGTCAGCGGAATAAGGTCCCAGCCATACGACCGCGCCTCTTTCGCAAACCCCGCGAAGGGCAGATTGACCTCCACGTTTCGGACGAGCGCGGCGCCGCGCTTGATGCCGCCGAACGCATTCTCAAGCTCGAACGCGGCCAGATCCGCTTTCGATGGCGCGAATGTGTTGGTCTCATGGAAGAAAAATGCCAGCGCGACGCGCATCAGATCGCCCCCTCAGTTCCTATTCCGCAGCGGCGTCGAGTCGTCTCGGCCCAAAACGCTGACGATATTCGTTCGGCCCAATACCGGCGTGCCGGCGAAAC
Source organism: Alphaproteobacteria bacterium (assembly GCA_031413635.1). Lineage (GTDB taxonomy): Bacteria > Pseudomonadota > Alphaproteobacteria > Micropepsales > Micropepsaceae > SZUA-430. The sequence continues at coordinate 18,858 of JANOFM010000204.1, forward strand.
AGCGTACGAAAGAAAATCGCGTCGTCATAACCAACCGCGGCACAAACCTCATGCACGCTTTGACGGCCGTTCTGAAGCAACCGCTTCGCCGCGCCGATGCGCACCCCATGAAGGTAGGCGAGCGGAGACTGTCCCGTGGCTGCCTTGAAACGGCGGGCAAAGTTGCGCGGGCTCATCCCCACGCGCTTGGCCAATCCGTCGAACTGAAAGCCGCGTGCATAATTCTCATGCACCCAGTCCTGCGCGCCCAAAATCGCGTCATCGTCATGCTTCCGCAGCACCTGATCCCCTCCGAAGGGTATCTGCCAACTACGCGGCATTTCAATCACGAGCGCCCGCGCGCACTGCGCCGCGGGTTCCCGGCCGCAATATTTCTCGACGAGATAGAGGCTCAGATCACACGCTGCGTTGACGCCCCCACCGCAGGTCACGCCGCGATCCTCGGTGATCAGCTTCTCGGGCTGCCAATCGACCCGCGGAAAGTGCTTGCGATACAAATTCGCGAGCCCCCAATGCGTCGTCGCGCGTTTGCCGTCGAGCAAACCCGCCGCGGCAATCAGACCGACGCCCGTGCACACGGCGGCAATCTCCACCCCTTGCGCAGCCCATTTTTTTAAGTAAGGAACGACACGCGCATTGCGCGCAATTGCGGCCTCAACGTCGTAAGCGGTGCGGACAAGCGTATCGATATCGAGCCCGGCCGCGGGCACGAAAACGAGGTCCGGCTTCTTCACCCGCTCAATCGCTTCACTCGGCACAACCGTAAGCACCGAGTCCGCACACGCCGGGCGCCCTCCGAGCGATGCCGTCGTGACGGAAAAACGCGGCACCGGCTCTTGATCGTTGAAGCGGTTCCAAAGCACGCCGGTGCCGCGGAACACTTCGATCGGAATGGCGGCCGTCGAAAAGTTTCCGCCCTCGAGGAAAAGAATGGTGACGTTGATCATGCGCCTTCATGCCTTGTCCGAAACACCCATGTACAATGTCACTTCTGCCGTCTCGCACACAAGCCCGTTTCGCCCCATGTTGAACCCGCATCAATGGAGAAAGCACATGCTGAAACGATTTGTGATTGAGCGCGATATTCCCGCCGTCGGGAACATGAACGCGAAGGATTTTGGCAAGGCGGCCGAAACGTCAAACGGCACCCTTGCCAAATTGAAAGGCATTCAGTGGAAGCATTCCTACGTGACGGCGAACAAACTTTTTTGCATTTACCTCGCCGAGAACGAGCAACTGATCCAAGAACACGCCAAACTCTCGGGCTTCCCGGCGACCAAAATCACCGAAACAAGCGATATCATCGATCCGACGACCGAACAGCAATGCCGGATAGCTTAAGTTCGGATCTAGTGCGGGCGCCGCCAAGCAGGCGCCGCTCAGATATCCGCGTAGACGTGGCCCTCGCCCTTGCCGCCTGGATGCGTCACCGCCCCACCGCGCGCAGACCCAACACCGACCGCGTATTTATGCAGAACGCCGGAGGTATAGATCGTCGTGCGCGGCTTCCACGCCGCCTTCCGGCGCGCCAGATCTTCGGCAGACAACTCGACATCGAGCGTACCCTTGTCGGCATCGATCGCGATCATGTCCCCGTCGCGTAAGAGTCCGATCGGGCCGCCGATAGCCGCCTCCGGCCCGACATGGCCGATGCACATGCCGCGCGTGGCGCCCGAGAAGCGCCCATCGGTGATCAGTGCAAAATGCTCGCTCTCGCCCTGGCCGTAAAGTGCGGCCGTCGTCGACAGCATCTCGCGCATACCGGGTCCGCCCCTTGGCCCTTCGTAGCGAATGACAATGACCTCGCCGCGCACGATGCGGCGCTCCTGCACGGCGGCGAACGCCTCTTCCTCGCTGTCGAAGCAGCGCGCCGGCCCGCGGAATTTCAAGTTCGTCATGCCCGCGACCTTCACGATGGCCCCGTCCGGCGCCAACGATCCGCGCAAGCCCACGACGCCGCCGGTGGGCGACAACGGATTGCCAACCGGGCGAATAACCT
>JANOFM010000205.1:0-29074 GCA_031413635.1 Alphaproteobacteria bacterium
CGAAGGACGGGCTCAAGGCGTTTCACAATGTGTGCCGGCACCGGGCAGGACTGCTGTTCGACGATGAGCGCGGAAATTGCGGCGCTGCGCTGACGTGCAAGTATCACGGCTGGGCCTATGCGCTCGACGGGCGGTTGAAGAGCGCGCGCGATTTCGGCGTCGCTGCAGGCTTCGATCCGCGCAATTTTTCGCTGCTCGACCTCAAGGTCGAGACGTGGCGGGGCTTCGTGTTCGTGAATGCGGAAAAAGACGCCCCCGCCCTCGCCTCCTTGCTGGCACCACTTGATGCGCGGCTGGGCGAGCGCCCACTCGACCGCTTGGTGCATGTCGAACGGCGGACGCATGAGATCGCGTGCAATTGGAAGATCTATGTCGAGAACTATCTCGAGGGCTATCACATCCCGCTCGTTCATCCTGGCTTAAGCGATGAGGTCGACGCATCGCAGTACGAGGTGACGGTCGAGGGCGGCATTTGCTTTCACTATGCGCCGCCGAAGGCCAGCGACGGTGTTTACGACGGGTTGTGGGCGTTCGTGCAGCCGCACCTGGGCGTCAACGTCTACAATCACGGTTTGATGATGGAGAGGATGGTTCCGACCGGGCTCGGTTCGACGCGATTGATCTACGACTATTATTTGACGCCCGAGGTCGCCGCCGATCCCATTGAGCACCAACGCATCTTGTCGATGTCGGCCGTCGTCGTATCGGAAGACAAATGGATTTGCGAGCGGGTGCAGGCGAACATCGAGGCCGGCATCTATGAGTCGGGCGTGCTTTCTCCGCGTCACGAACAGGGTGTGGCTTGGTTTCAGGGGCTCGTCGAGGACGCGGTCGTGCACGGGCGTTAGATCGCCCTTCCCTCGCCATGCGCGCCCGCTAAGATGCGCCGCATCGGCTATTCTCAATAGGAGCATCTCACATGGCATCGCGACCTGAATCCGTCGGGTTTTCCTCCGCGCGTCTTGAGCAAATCGACCGTTTTGTCCAACGCAAATACATCGACACGGGGCGGTTGCCGTGCGGGCTCGTGCTCGTCGCCCGGCGCGGCGAGGTTGCGCATTTCTCGGCGTTCGGGATGGCGGATGTCGAACGCAAGAAGAAGCTGAGCGAAGACACGATCTTTCGCATCTATTCGATGACCAAGCCGATCACGTCCATTGCGTTCATGCAATTGGTCGAGCAGGGACTGGTCGCGCTCGACGAGCCGGTGCACAACTACATTCCGGCGTGGAAGGACCTCGGCGTGTTCCAGGGCGGGTTCATGCAGACGTTTCGCACGAAACGTCCGGACCGGCCGATGCTGATCCTCGATCTGCTGCGCCATACGTCGGGACTGACTTACGGGTTTCAGGAATCGACAAACGTCGATGCGGCCTATCGCAAGCTCAAGATCGGCGAGATCGAGAAAAGCGGCACGATGGAGAGCATGGTCGAGCAACTCGCGAAGCTGCCGCTCGAGTTCTCACCGGGGACGGCGTGGAACTATTCCGTGTCGACGGACATTTTGGGTTATCTTGTCGGAAAGATTTCCGGGCAGACGTTCGAAGACTATTTGCGGACGAAGATTTTCAAGCCGCTCGGCATGATCGATACAGACTTCCACGTGCATCCGGGGAAGGAGGCGCGGCTTGCGGCTTGCTACATTCCGGCTAAAGGCGGGATGGAGCTGCAGGACGATCCGGTGAAGAGCCCCTATCTGCAACCGCCAAGTTTTATTTCCGGCGGCGGCGGGTTGGTTTCGACGGCGAGCGACTATCTGCGCTTCTGCCGCATGCTGATCAACGGCGGATCGCTCGACGGCGTGCAGATCGTGAGCCCCAAGACGATCGAGTTGATGACGATGAACCATCTGCCGGACGGCAAGGATTTGCCGGCGCTGTCGCGTTCGCTGTTCAGCGAGGTGACTTACAACGGCGTCGGGTTCGGGCTCGGATTCGCGGTGACGATGAATCCCGCCACGACGATGATTCCGGGATCGATTGGCGAGTATTCGTGGGGGGGCGCTGCATCCACGTCGTTCTGGATCGATCCGAAGGAAGATCTGATCACGATCTTCATGACGCAGTTGATCCCGTCGAGCACATATCCGATCCGGCGCGAACTCAGGACGATGGTCTATTCGGCGTTCACGACCGAGCATTCCGTTGGCAGCGCCCGGCCGAGGGTGGGGTTCTAGGGGGATCGCTTGACGCCTTCGACCCAGGTCTCGTGTACCGCGATTTGGCTGAGGCGCCTGGGGTCGATTTTCATCGGGTCCTCGTCCAACACGACAAGGTCGGCGTATTTGCCGACCTCCAATGTGCCAACCGCGTGGTCCATGCGGGCTTGATAGGCCGCGTCGATGGTCATTGAGCGGAGCGCTTGATCGACGCTGATGCGTTCGTCGGGCGCCAACACTTCGCCGCCGTCGCGCATGACGCGGGTCACCGCGTTTTCGATGCAGCGCAACGGGCCGATCTCGGTGACGTCGTAGTCTGAGTGGAGGGAGAAGCGCACGCCGGCTTTCAGCGCCGAGACCGTGGCGTCGAGGCGGGCTGCCCGTTCTGGCCCCAGGATGCGGTCGCGAAAGGCACGGCCCCAATAATGGACGTGGCCGATCAGGAACGAGGGCGTGAGTCCGAGCACGGCCATCTTGGCGAAGTGTTCGTCCCAGGCGATCGAGCAGTGCTCGATGCGGTGGCGGTGGTCGGGGCGCGGGTTCGCGGTCAGCGTCTTCTCGTAGGCGTCGAGCACGATGTCGATCGCGGCGTCGCCGTTGGCGTGGACGGCGACTTGCCAGCCCAAGTCGTGGGCGCGTTTGATGCCGGCGGCGAGTTCGTCGGCAGGCAAGCTCAAGATGCCGCGGCTGTCGACATTGAGATAGCGTTCGCGCTGATAGCCCGTGTTGCCTTGGTTCGAGCCGTCGGCCCAGAACTTGAAGCCGAGCAAGCGGAACCAATCGTCGCCCGCGTTCGGCTTGACCTCGGGATGCTTCAGCCAGTCGTCCATTCGCCCCGACACCATCATGGCGCCGAGCCGCACGGGCGAGCGGCCGCTCGCTACGATCGCTTTCAGGATCGCGAGTTCGTCGGTGCCGGCGAAAGCGCCGAGGCCGCAATCGACAAGCATCGTGCAGCCGGCCTTGGCTGCTTTACCAAGTTCGACCGTCGCGGCCGCGATCAAAGTCTGCGGCGTCGGCTGCGGCGCGCGCCTCAAGAACGGCCCGTAGGACGTTGCGCCCGCGATCTGCCCGGTGAGCTTTCCGTCATCGCCCTTGAAATAGTGTCCGCCGGCGCCCGGATCGGGCGTCGCCTCGGTCACACCGGACAGCTCGATCGCCTTTGAATTCACGTAGGCGAGGTGACCCGAGGCGTTGAGCATGAAGAGCGGATTGTCCGGCGCCACCGCGTCGAGTTCGCGGCGCGTGATGTTGGCGTTGCCTTTGGTCAGCGAGGGATCGAAGCCTCTGGCGAGTATCCAGGCACCGGGTCCGGCCGCCCGTGCGCCCGCCTTTAGCTTCGCCATCACTTGATCGATCGTCTCGCAGACGAGCGGGCTCACGTTGATGAACGCCGAAAGCATTGCGCCCATGACGATATGAACGTGCGGATCGATGAAACCGGGCAGGATCGCGGCGCCTTTGGCGTCGATGATTTCGGTGCCCGTGCCCTTCTGCGCGAGCACGTCGCCGCGCGCGCCGACCGAGACAATACGGCCGCCTTTGACGGCGATCGCTTCGGCGACGGGCTGGGATGGGTTCATGGTGCGGACGGTGGCGCCAACGAAGATTTTGTCGGGGGCCGTGCTTGGGTTCGGTACAGCCGCGCAAACGAAGCGCGGGGTGGCGAGCGAGAGGGCCGCGCCCGCGAGCACCTGGCGGCGCGAGGCACGCGAATACAGGCTCTGCAGCGGCGGCATGCAGCAGGAACACGATTGGGCCAGCATCGATTTTTCCATTCCCTCGGCGTAGACAGAAGCCTGCACGGGGCCGGCCGTTCTGTCGAGCCACCGGCGAACTTGAGGCGGCAGCGCAGACAGGCTAAGTCCGAAGGAACACAAAAACCATGCAATCCGAGGAACGTCCAATGTCGACTGCCGCCGTACCGAACCTGCCTGCGGGTTTCCCCGCCATGTCGATCGAGCAAGCGCACAAGATGCTGGTTACCGCGCCTGCGTCGCCGTTCGAGATCGAGGAGCGGGTGATCCACGGGGCCAAGATCAAGACGTGGAAGAATGCGCCCCCTTCGCTCGCCGCCGTATTCGAGGCGAGCGTGCCGTTCGGGCCCCGCGTTTACATGGTCAACGACGACGAGCGCGTGACGTTCGATGCGCACCGGCGCGCGGTTTCGGTGTTCGCCAAGCAGCTGGTCGCGGACGGCGTGAAAAAGGGCGACCGGGTTGCGATCATCATGCGCAATCTGCCGGAATGGTCGGTGGCGTTTTGGGCGGCGATTTTGGCGGGCGCGATCGTGACGCCGCTGAACGCGTGGTGGACGGGGCCGGAGCTCGAATACGGCTTGGTCGATTCCGGAACGACCTTGGCGATCGCCGACGCCGAACGCTGGGAACGCATTCGCGAGCATGCCGACAACTGCCCGGATCTGCGCCGCATCTATGTGAGCCGGTCGAGCGACGAGATTTCCGATCCGCGGGTGATCAGGTTGGAGGAAATCATCGGCGCGCCGAATACCTGGGGCCAGCTCAGCGAAGTGCCGATGCCGAAAATTTCGTTCGCGCCCGAAGACGATGCCACGATTTTCTACACGTCCGGCACGACGGGCAAGCCCAAGGGCGCCGTGATCACGCATCGCAACATCATCTCGAATTTCTTCAATGCGATGTGCGCACAGGCGCGGTCGTTCCTGCGGCGCGGCGAGGCGTTGCCGGTCCCCGACCCGGCGGTGCAGAAATCGAGCCTGATCTCGGTGCCGTTCTTTCATGCGACCGGCTGCTTTGCGGTGATGTGTCCGGCCGTGCTGGGCGGATCGAAACTCGTCATGCAGCGGCGGTGGAATGCCGATCAGGCGCTGGAGCTGATCGAGCGGGAGCGCATCACGACGGCGGGCGGCGTGCCGACGATCGCCTGGCAAATCATCGAGCACCCTCGCTTTCACGAGTTCGACCTGTCGTCGCTGGAGACCATTTCGTACGGCGGCGCGCCGTCGGCGCCGGAGTTGGTACGGCGGATGAAGGAGCGGTTTCCCAATCTGAAGCCGGGGCAAGGTTGGGGCATGACGGAGACGTCGGCGACCGCGACCAGCAATTACGGCGAGGATTACGAGCGCAAGCCTTCGAGCTGCGGCGTGCCCTCACCCACCGGCGAAATTCGTATCGTCGGCGACAAGGGCCAAGACATGCCGACCGGCGAGATCGGCGAACTTTACTATCGCGGGCCGATCGTCGTGCGCGGCTATTGGAACAAGCCGCAGGCGACAGCGGAAACCTTCGTCGACGGTTGGGTGAAGACGGGCGATCTTGCCAAGCGCGACGAGGAAGGCTTCGTCTATATCGTCGACCGGGCCAAGGACATGCTGATCCGCGGCGGGGAAAACATCTACTGCGTCGAGGTCGAGAACGCGCTTTACGATCATCCGGCGGTAATGGATGCCGCCGTGATCGGCATCCCCCATCGCACGCTGGGCGAGGAGCCGGCGGCCGCCGTGCATCTGAAGCCTGGGGCGACCGCTACAGAAGAAGAATTGCGGCATCACGTGGCGCTGAAGATCGCGGCGTTCAAAGTGCCGGTGAAGATCTTGTTCCTGCCGGAAACGCTGCCGCGCAATGCAAACGGCAAGATCATGAAGAAGGAACTCAAGCCGCTGTTCGGGGCGTGAGCGCAGTGCTCAGCTGGCGCGTCGGCGAGGTGACGATCACCAAGATCGTCGAAGTCGAATCGACGGGCAGCACCAAGTTCATCCTGCCGCAGGCGACGCGGGAGGCGGCGCTTGAGATCGGCTGGCTGGCGCCGCATTTCATGAACGAGGACGGGCGCTTGAAGTTGAGCATTCACGCGCTTGTCATCGAGACGCCCTCGCGACGGATGATCGTGGACACGTGTCTGGGCAACGACAAGCAGGGGCGCGGCGTGCCGTGGTGGAACGGTTTATCGGGGCCGTTCTTGCGCGATCTGGCGGCGGCCGGTTTCGCGCGCGAGTCGATCGACACGGTGATGTGCACGCATCTGCATGTCGATCACGTCGGATGGAACACGATGCTGGTCGATGGCAAATGGGTGCCGACCTTCCCCAAGGCGCGCTATCTGATGGGGCGCGTCGAGTTCGAACATTGGCGCGATCAGCAGGGCCAGCCCGAACAGCGCGCGGTGTTTTCCGATTCGGTGCAGCCTGTGTTCGACGTGGGGCTGGTCGATCTGGTCGAGATCGATCACAAGATTTCGCCCGAGGTCAGTTTCGTGCCGACGTTGGGGCATACGCCCGGTCACGTCAGCGTGCGGATTTCATCGCAGGGCGAAGATGCGCTGATCACCGGCGACTTCATCCATCACCCGTGCCAGATGGCGCATCCGGAATGGGCGTCGAGCGCGGATTACGATCAGACGGCCTCGACCAAGACGCGGCGCGAGGTTTTCGAACGGCTCGCCGGCACGCCGACGCTGGTCATCGGCACGCACTTCGCGGGGCCTACGGCGGGGCGCGTGGTGAGGGATGGGGATGTGTGGAGGTTGGATTTGTGACGGGGCGGCGTCAACGATTGTAGAAATAGAGGCCGGGTTTCAGCCCTGCTTCTCGCATCCAAATTTCAAGAACGGCTTTTTCTTGATCCGTGGGCCAGCGGTTGCGAAGGCCGCGCGCCTCCACCATCACGCCCTTCGCGTCGATCTCGACCGTGAGCAGCGGCTCTGCGTCGTCGTCGCTTCCACGCCGCCGCTCGAGCGACCAGATGGAACAAGCGCCGCGCACGCAACTCTGCGCGTAACTCGCCACGCAGTGGTGTAACCGCCTGCCCTCTTCCACCAATTCTCTGCCACTTGAGAGTTCGCGTATGCGCCAATGCAGCCGCTCCTCCGGCCGATCGCGTGGGCCGGTTTGCATTTCCAATCCGCGGATGCCTGACGACCTCCAATAAAACTGGTCGTTGGCGCGTGAGGTGCGCAACTCGCCATGCCAAGCCTCGACCTGTCGCAGCAAACTTTCCGGCGTTCGCCGCGACATCATGAGGTTGGGCTGCGGCGGCGAACGCCGCTCCACTTGACCGGGGCCCGTGACGACTTCTTGCGTTTCGAACTTTTGGAACACGAGAAAATCAACAATTGGACCCGCATGGCGCAAATCAAGCATCGGGTTGGCGATGAAGAAACGGTAGACCGACAGCCAGAAAGCGCGCCGATGCGGGTCACGTTCGATTCGCTGGCCCAGCCTGGTTCCCATCAGCGCCGTGGCAAGCCGTGGACCGCCGCCGAGCGCCTTGACGTCGGCCAGCATCAGCGCGCCTTCAATCGACACATCGTCCGGTGCGCTGATGAAGTGATGAGCGATCATCTTCGTAATCGGATAAGGCGTTTTGGCGGTGCGGATGTTGTGGCCCGCGCCGATGTGCACGAACCACTCTCGGAAGCGGTAAGCCCCACGATCGTTGCGCAACCACGCTTCATCGAGAAAAGCGGGCACGTCGTAGCGCGCGAGCAGATGCCGGACGAGCGACGAGAATTGCCGGCCGGCGTTGTGGCTATCGGGACGCCAATTCAATACTTCGCGGGTCCACTGCGCCTTACGCTCGTGAAGCCGGATCAAACCTTCGAGATAGAGCCGCGACTGGCGTCCCGCGGTTGTCGTCGCGAACACCAGGTCGGACACGCGTTCCAGGTGAAGGAGAAAGCCGGCCAGACTTTCGCGATCGCCCGCGCCGTCCCTGCTGCCGGCGATAGCTGCCGCCGCTTCGCGCCAGCCGGGCCGATCCACGTCGGCCGGATCGATGCGGCCCGCGCAGGCCTCGGCGAGGAATTTGCGCGGGTTGCGATGCATCCGCGCGCGCGCCGCCGTCGCGGCCGCGCGCTCCGTCTTGACCTGCAGTTCACGCGCGCGCTCGGCAGCCGACTTGTCGATGGACGCAGGTATGCCAAACTCACGGCACCATGTGACGTATACATCGACGCTCTTAAATCCTAGCTCGCGCAGATGGCGCACCATCGCTGGGCGCAATGTCTCCGGCTCAGTCGTCGTCGTACGGCGGGCCATGTTTCCACTCGCGAAGGGGTGCCATCATATCGTACGAATCCGGACGTAGTGTAAGTGCCAGGGTCCGAACGAATCTTCGCGCTCAATTGATGCGCGATCACCGATTGTCGGATAGCGCGGCCCGGTTAGATTTTCGGCCGGCCGTGTTTGGCCAAATGGCCGCCGGTGTAACGGGGATCGGTCGTCACCTCTCGTTCGGCGAAGTCGGGCGTCGGGAATGACGCCAACTGTTCTGGCGTGTCGAACTCGGCCTCGGCCATGATGAGGCCCGCGAGCTCGCCTTGAAATTCGTCGACCGACATGGCGATGCCTTGATGGCGCTTGAGCCTATGGCGGAGTTTCTTGATGCGAACGCCTTGAAGCGTGCGTGCCAACAAAGCGAACTCGTCTTCCGGCAGGTAGATCGACGTGAGGAGGCGGGTGTGGGCATCGACGTCGGCTTTGCGGGTCAGGCGCAGCATCGCGGTGCCGCCGCCGATGGACCGCTCTTCCCTTAGCCTCAGCCTCGCGCCGGTGACGTACAGGTCGGTGATTGCAACAGTCTCTACCACGCGGTCACGCGGCACCTCCCGGCACAGCCAACGGCGTTCGCGCTCGACAAAGATGTATTTCGGCTTGGGGAAGCCTAAGGCCGTTGCGATCTGTTGGTCGATATCCATTGGCTCCACTATGGCGTTGACGCCTGTCGACGAGATCTACGATGATCTTGCATGTCGGTTACGCTGAACCACACGATCATACATGCGCGCGACAAAGAGGCGACGGCAACGTTCCTGACCGAGCTAATGGGCCTTGCGCCGCACCGCAGGCTTGCGCATTTCGCGGTCGTCCAGGTCGGCGACACCTCTCTCGATCTGATCGAAACCGACGAGAGGATCGCGTCCCGCCACTTTGCCTTTAAGGTCAGCGAGGCCGAGTTCGACGAAATCCTCGCGCGTATTCGCCAGCGCGGACTCTCTTACTGGGCCGATCCGTTTCACCGCCAACCCGGCGAGATCAATCACTGGGACGACGGCCGGGGCGTCTATTTCGAGGATCCGAACGGCCACCTTCTTGAGATCATCACGCGTTCCTACGGAAGCGGCGGCCTCGACGCGACGCACCCGAACCCTCTCTTGTCGCGATGAGATAAGGGGCTAAGGATGGGTAGGTGCGGTAGGTGTGTGGTCAGAGGGGAATTAAGCCGCACGCCGCGACAAACGCTTGATCTCGTTGCCGCTCTCGCGTTCGGCCAGCCTTAGTTCGTAGGATTTTTGCAGGTTGGGCCAGAACTCCGCGCTGGTTGCGAACCAATCGCCGAGGCGTAGCGCCGTGTCGGCGTGGACGCTCAGTCCCGCCACGACCTCGCAGGATCACACTTGCAATGTCGATCTGTTTGTTCTATTTTTGTTCCATTGTTTCGGGGCGCACGGCTGCGACTTGAAATCGTTTGTGGGTAGGACTGGACGCGCTCGCGCGTTAGTTGTGCGCGTGCACGTCGAGCGCGCGGATTGGGGTCGAGAGATCGCGTTTCGACCGCTTGCGCCATCACATGTGATGGCTTGTGTGAGGCACCGTGATGGCAGTTTTCGTGGATTTCAGCCGATGTGATGGCGTGATGGCACGGATTAGATATGCGTTTGCTTCGCCGTCTCGTCATGTCCCTGACGGCGCGCGACGCAGCGCATTGGGGCTGCGTCGCGGCTTGAGTGTAGAAGCTCAAACCGTGCCGATGAAGTCGCGCTTGCCGACGTCGACGCCGTTGTGGCGCAGGATGTTGTAGGCGGTGGCGGCGTGGAAATAGAAGTTCGGGAAGGCGAAGTGCGAGAGATAGGTCGCACCGGGGAACTTCATTTCTTGACCAGCGACTTTGAGCGTCACGATGCGGGTGTCGGCGCCTTCGAACTGGGCGGGTGTCAGACCCTTGACGAAGTCCACGGTTTTTGTGATGCGCGCCTGCAGATCGGCGAAGGTGGTTTCGGTGTCGGGATAGCTCGGCAATTCAACGCCGGTCAAACGGCACGAGGCGCCTTTGGCGTGGTCCGTGGCGATTTGGATTTGGCGCGCGAGGGGAAACATGTCGGGGGAGAGGCGGGCATTGATCAGGACCGAAGGGTCGATCTTCTTCGCTTCGGCGTAGGCGGCGGCCTTGGTCAAAATGCCGGAGAGGGCGCCAAGGGTTTGCAAGAAGGCGGGAACGCTCGTCTGATAGATGTTGAATGACATAATCAATCTTCCTCTCTCGTGTTGCGGTGGCGTCATGTAGCACGCGCCGCGCGGTGAGGGGCAGAGTGCGGCGATCACATTTTGGGAGGCTTGATTGGCCAAGATCGATGTAAAAAACGTGCCGGTTGCCACGGGAACACGCTATCCCGCGCCATTCGACGTGCCCTGCAAGTTGCGCGAGAATCAACCCTTGGGGCTGGCGGCGGGATTGACGCAATTCGGGGTCAATCTTACGCGACTGAAGCCCGGCGTGTGGTCGAGCCAACGGCACTGGCACGCCAAGGAAGACGAGTTCATCTACGTGCTCGAAGGCGAGGTCGCTCTCGTCACCGACGCGGGCGAACAGATCTTGCGCGTTGGGGACTGCGCCGGCTTCAAGGCAGGCGTGCGCAATGGGCATTGTCTGAAGAACATGTCGCAGCGCGATGCGGTGATACTCACCGTCGGCTCGCGCGACGATCAAGACCACGGCGAGTACTCGGACATCGACATGACGTTCTTGCCGAGGCGCTATTCCGGCGGCGGCGGTTACGCGCGAAAGGACGGATCGCCGCTTTAGGCGCCCGAGTTCACAACCTTGCTCTGGATTTTCGCAACCCTGATCGCCTCGCTGGCACAAACCGCGCGCAACGCGATGCAGAACAGTTTGACGGCATCGCTGGGTACGATCGGCGCCACGCAGGTGCGGTTTCTCTATGGCTTTCCGTTCGCGCTGTTATTCCTGGGCATCGTCGCCGCGGCAACCGGCTTGGCGCCGCCTTCGCCCAATGCCACGTTCCTCGCCTTCACCGCGGGCGGCGCGGTGGCGCAGATCTTCGGTACGGTGCTGCTGCTGGCCGCGATGCGCGAGCGTTCGTTTTCGGTAGCGACGGCGTTCACCAAAACCGAGGCAGTGCAGGTTGCGGTGTTCGGCCTTCTGATCCTGGGCGATCATTTGAGCGTCATGCGCGGTGCGGCGATTGTCGTGGCGACGGCCGGCGTTTTTCTGATCGCGGTCAAAGCGGGCGAGACATGGGATGCGCAGAGTTTGCGCCCTGCCCTATTCGGCGTGGCATCCGGCGGGCTCTATGCGATCGCTGCCATCGGATTTCGGGGTGGCATCTTGGGGCTCGACGACGGTGTTTATTTCATGCGCGCGACGACGACGTTGGTTTGGTCGCTCGCGATCCAGACGCTGTTGCTGGGCGTTTGGATGGTGGCGTTCGATCGCGCGAGTTTGTTGAAGAGTTTTGTGCTGTGGCGCCAATCGTTGTTCGCCGGTTTCATGGGAGCGTTCGCGTCGCAGTTTTGGTTCTTGGGCTTTTCGCTGACCGCGGCGGCGAATGTGAGGACCCTGGGATTGGTCGAGGTGTTGTTTGCGCAAGTTGTTTCACGGCGGGTCTTTTCGCAGCGCGCGCCGGTACGCGAATTGGCGGGAATGGCGCTGGTGCTGGCGGGTGTGTCGGCGCTGCTTGTGTCGCAATGAGTGTGGTTTCACAATTGGCGTCGTGATTGAGTTTTATTCACTTTTTGCACCTCGCAATTTGTCCGGCGGATGCCTACCTACCCGTCATCGCAACTCCAACCCGCGAGGATTTCCATGCTGACACTGTATTATTCGCCCGGAGCTTGTTCGCTATCGCCGCACATTGTGTTGCGCGAGGCGGGGCTGACGTTCGATCTCGAACAGGTCAATTTGAAAGAGAAGAAGACGAAGTCGGGCGAAGATTTTCTCAGTATCAACCCGAAGGGTTATGTGCCCGCGCTCAAGCTCGACGACGGCTACGTGCTGACCGAGGGGCCCGCAATCGTGCAGTACATTGCCGATCAAAGGCCGAAGCTCAACCTGGTGCCGGAGAACGGGTCGCCGGAGCGATATCAGCTGCAAGAGTGGCTGACCTTTATCGGTACCGAGATCCACAAGTCGTTTTCGCCGCTGTTCACGCCGACGACGCCCGAGGAGTACAAGACGATCGCCAAAGATTATCTGGCGAAGCGTTTTGCCTATGTCGACGGAAAGCTGAAGGGCCGGGACTATCTCACCGGCCCGCATTTTACCGTCGCCGATGCCTATCTGTTCACGGTGACGAATTGGTCGAATTTCGTCTCGATCGATTTGTCGCCCTACCCGAACTTGAAGGCGTTTCAGGCGCGTGTGGCCGCACGGCCGAAAGTACAGGAAGCGCTGAAAGCCGAAGGCCTGGTGAAATAATCAGTCCACGAATTGTCCCCGTCGCTCGATGTGACGGGGACACTTTCAAAATGCGAGCGACTGCGCCGCTTGGGCGACAATCTGCCCGCCGAACCATGACAGCAAGGGGATAAGCGAAAGCGCTCCTATCCGCAAAAATACGCTCCAGCCGTCCGGCCACTCGCTGAGGCGCGCGATCTCCGAGCGCACCGTCAGCATCGCGCCCAGCGCGGGAATTGCGACGGCTTCGGTGATGCGGCCATCGACGTAGGCGCGGCGCCACAGTTCGCGAGAATAAGTCTGAAGTTCGGCGAGAGCCGTCTTCTTCGCTGCCCGGACCGCCCGGCGGGCGCCCCACATCGCGCCGGCAACCGCAACACAGATCATGATCATGCCAAGAACGAGCAGCACCATGCTGGCGATCATCGCTTCGGGCTGCGCGATGGCGGGCCCGGCCAGCGCCAAGAGCACTATCAAGACCAGCGCGACACGGCGGGCGTAGCGCGCGACCGGCTGTAGCGGCGCCGTGTCGAAAAGGTCCGGCCGCAAATGTTGGCTCGTCAGCCGACGAAAACGATGATGCAGCATGGTGACATAAGTGATGCTGGCGCCCAACAGGCCGAAGGTGAGCGCGACGCGCGCATACATCCATATTGTCAGCAACGCGGCGCCCCAGCCTTCGCCCGGAATCGCGGCGCGAAACAGATCGCCGAAGACGGGAGTCAAAATCACCGCCCAGAACAGGCCGAATCCCAAACGCCAGAGCGGAAGCGGGTCGAGAAGTGCGGCACGCGTCTTGTCAAAGTCATCGCCCGCGAGTGCAAGCGCTGGGCGAAGATCGTCGTAAGCGCGAACGCAGGCATGGCCGATCAACGTAGGCAGAACGAAATTGTGGGCGATAAACGCCAGCAACACGATCTCGACCGCGTTCGATCCGGCGGCGATGAACACCTCATCGCCAACAAAGATAAAACTTGCGACGCCGGCGATATTGAGCAGCAGCAGATGAAGGGTCGCGAGCGTCAGGAAGATAGCGCCAGCGGCCGCGAGCGGCCTGCGCTCGACCAAATTCAGCGCGGAGTCGATCCAACCCGACGGCACCCTTACGGGAGGCGCTGCCGGCCCAATATCGGTCGGGGGCAAGCGCACCCATTGGGGCGCGTCGTCCACCAGTTCCGCCTCCTTGGTTTCTGCTTCGCTCATGACTTCTTCGCGGCCGAGCACTCGCGCCCGCCATGTCGCCTGGAAAGCACCATTTTTCCCGCGACCGGACGCGAAGTCACTCACGGAGGCGTTGTATGGTTAGCGGCTCAGGAACCAAGCGACAGGCCGGCTACAGGCATTCACCCGATCCTAGTAAGAATACTCGGCGAATATCTTCGAAACGTCGCGCTTCCATGGACCCTCGTATCTTTCAAGGAGTTCCTCGGCGCGGGTTTTTCCGTTGCCGACGATTTGGAACAGCGGTTCTATGAAGCCCTCCTCGGTGCCGCCGACCGAGTCCGTTTGAGCGCGGCCGCGCAAGCCGAAGCGGGACAGTTCGAGCATGTGGCGCGCAAACGCTTGGACGTTGGTGTTGCGGAAGGGAGTCTTGAGGCCAAGCTTAGGCACGGCTTCGCGCAGGGCGCTGCGTTCTTCGGCCGTCCAGTCCTTGACCAAATCCCACGCTGCGTCGAGCGAGGATTGGTCGTAGTAAATTCCGGTCCACAATGCCGGCAGCGCGCAGATGCGGCGCCACAGGCCGCCGTCGGCGCCGCGCATTTCCAGAAACTTCTTCAGACGCACTTCGGGGAAGATAGTGGTGAGGTGATCGGCCCAATCGGAGAGCGTAGGGTCGACTTTTTCGAAACCGGGAAGCTTGTGCGCCATAAAATCGCGGAAGGATTTGCCGGCGACGTCGTGATATTTACCGTCGCGGTAGATGAAGTACATCGGCACGTCGAGCGCGTAGTCGACATAACGCTCGAAGCTCATGCCGTCTTCGAAAACCCAGGGCAGCATGCCCGAACGGGCGTTGTCGACATCGGTCCAGACGTGGGCGCGGTACGAGAGGAATCCGTTTGGAAGACCTTCACGGAACGGCGAGCAAGCGAACATCGCGGTGGCGATGGGTTGGAGTGCTAGGCCGACGCGGAACTTCTTGATCATGTCGGCTTCGGAGGAGAAATCGAGATTCACCTGGATGGTGCAGGTGCGAAACATCATCTCGAGACCCATGCTGCCGACATGGGGCATATAGCGGCGCATGATGTCGTAGCGGCCCTTTGGCATGACCGGCACGTCGTCGAGGCGCGCGGTCGGGTGATAGCCGAGGCCCAGAAAGCCCGCGCCGATTTCGTTTGCGATCTCGCTGACTTGTTCCAGGTGTAAATTCACCTCGGCGCAGGTTTCGTGAAGGCTTTTGAGCGGGGCGCCGGAGAGCTCAAATTGTCCGCCGGGCTCCAAGCTGATGGCGCCGCCCGCTTGTTTCAGGCCGATAATGTATTCGCCTTCGTAGATGCCTTCCCAACCGAAGCGCTTCATGCCTTCGAGCATGGCTCGGATGCCAGGCTTGCCGTCATAGGGCAATGGCTGGAAAGTCTTGAGGTTGTAACCGAATTTTTCGTGCTCGGTGCCGATACGCCATTCGCTCTTGGGTTTCACGCCGTCGGCAATGAAATTGACAAGGTCGTCTTTGGACGTAATCGGACCGCCGCCAGCTTGCGGGACAGACATGAAGGCACCTCAATAGGGTTGGGCTGATGTAGGCGTTCGATACCCCATTGCGCAAGGGGAGAAGGGGTTAATGCCAGTCCCCAACCGTAGATTGCCACACTGCGATTGCGGCGAGCGCGGCGGTGTCAGCGCGCATAATGCGGGGGCCGAGCGAGACCGGAACGACGAAACTCTGCCTACGGAGCAATTCACGCTCGACCGGATCGAAGCCCCCTTCCGGCCCCGTCAAGATCGCCCACGGCGAGCGGCCGATCCTTGCAAGCGCCGCAACAGCCGGCGGTGCTTCGCCGGCTTCATCGCAGAACATCAAGTGGCGTTGCGCATTCCACCGAGGGACCAGTTTAGCGAGGTCGATGAGTTCTGCGATTTCGGGCACGGTCAACCTGCCCGACTGCTCGGCTGCCTCAATTGCATTCGCACGCATGCGCTCGTGGTTCACGCGATCGACGATGGTGCGGCGGGTCATCACCGGCTGAATGCGCGCGACGCCGAGTTCGGTCGCCTTTTGCACGATATAGTCGAGCGGTGTCTTCTTGATCGGCGCGAGCAGCAACCACAGGTCCGGCACACCGGCCTGGATGCGCGTTTGCGCCTCGACCCTTACCGTGACGGCGCGTTTGGCGACCTCGCGAACGATTGCCCGCCATTCGCCGTCGCGGCCGTTGAACAGGTGCAAACCATCGCCGGGTTTTGCGCGCAGGACATGGGCCAAGAAGTGTGTTTGTGCCTCGGCGAGCGCAATGATCTCACCTTGCGAGAGCGGCGCGTCGATGTGGAGCCGCGTCAAGCCGCCGGGGTGTGTCAGATCGCTGTCGTGTTGCGGCATGTGGCACTCTTGTCGCGCGTTCGCGACCCACTTAACACATGGCAGCATGAGCGCAACCGACGACGTACGCCCCGCCGATGCCGCAGCCGTGACCTGGGTCGATAGGTATGCGCCGGCTGAAGGTCGACCCTACTTGCGGTTGGCGCGTGCCGACCGGCCCATCGGCATTTGGCTGTTGGTGTGGCCGTGTTGGTGGAGCATCTTGCTGGCCGCGTCATTGATGCCTCAGGCGAGCGTCGGGCCGGCCGCATTCATCATCTGGCTGATGGCACTGTTCGCTGTCGGCGCCGCCGTTATGCGCGGCGCGGGTTGCACGTATAACGATATCGTCGATCGCGACATCGATGCGAAAGTTGCGCGCACGGCTGGTCGGCCGATCCCTTCGGGGCAAGTGAGTGTTGTAGCGGCATGTGTGTTTCTGGGCGCGCAATTGTTGCTGGGACTGCTTGTGCTGCTGCAGCTGAACTGGTTTTCAATCGTGCTGGGCGCATTGTCGCTTGTGCCGATTGCGATCTATCCGTTTATGAAGCGGATCACGGATTGGCCGCAGGCGTTTTTGGGCCTGACGTTCAATTGGGGTGCGCTGCTCGGGTGGTCCGCTTCGACGGGCGGGCTGGC
This sequence comes from Alphaproteobacteria bacterium, assembly GCA_031413635.1. Classification (GTDB taxonomy): domain Bacteria; phylum Pseudomonadota; class Alphaproteobacteria; order Micropepsales; family Micropepsaceae; genus SZUA-430. Next base: position 16,709 of record JANOFM010000205.1, read on the forward strand.
ACTCGCACCCGTGCTGCTTTTTGCCGGATGCGTATTCTGGACGCTCGGCTACGACACGATCTATGCGCATCAAGACAAAGAAGACGACGCGTTGATCGGGGTGCGGTCGACGGCGCGATTGCTGAGCGGACGTACGAAGGTCTGGTTGATCGGGTTTTATGGCGTTGCGTGGTTGTTGTTCTTTGCCGCCGGTGTCGCGGCGAGTGCCGGGATCGGGTTCCTTGTTCTGCTTGGGGCGGTGGCGGGGCATTTCGCCTGGCAGATCTTGCGGCTCGACATTAACGATGGCGCGAATTGTCTTTCGACGTTCAAGTCGAACCGCGATTTGGGGTTGATCATGCTTGCCGCTATCCTGGCGGGAATCATCACCGGCTGAGGGGTAACGATATGATCGGGTACGGCATTCCAATTCTGCCGCCATTGACGGCGCTTACATTGTTCGCCGTTTGGGCGTTGGTACTTGTGCTCTCGGTCGGCGGCTGGCGAGCGGCGCTCGTGATTTCGGGCAAATCGAAGATCACCGGGTTTCCCGGCGGCACGCAGCATGGCGACGATGCCTATTGGCGGCTGAACCGGGCGCATGCGAACGCGGTCGAAAATCTGCCGATATTCGGGTCGTTGATCCTGGCCGGGACGCTTCTGCAGATTGAGGACACGGCATTTCTGATTCTGCCCAGCCTGGTGCTCTACGCGCGGATTGTGCAGTCGTTCATTCACGTTACGTCGGGCTCGGCTCTTGCGATCAATTTGCGGTTTGCGGCGTATGCGGTGCAGGTAGCTTCGATGCTCGCCCTCGCGTATTGTGTATTGCGCGCGACGGGCGTTCCGTTGCCGTGATAGGTTTGCGGCCATGAACGTGAACACCCACGACTTTTTGACGCCCGAAGAGCTGGCCGTTGTTCGCCGACGCTCGGACCTGCGCGGCATTTGGTGCGTTGCGCATGCGTGGCTTGTGATCGTTGCGGCGATGATCGTGTTCATTCTCGTGCCTCATCCGGCCGTGTGGGCGATCGGCATCGTGGTCGTCGGCGCGCGGCAGTTGGGTCTTGCCATTCTCATGCACGATGCGGCGCATGGCGTGCTGACGAACAACAAGCGCCTCAACGATGCGCTGGGGCAGTGGTTCTGCGCGTGGCCGGTGTTCACGGATCTCTATGCCTATCGCCCCTATCATCTGACGCATCATCGCTGGACGCAGCAGGCGAACGATCCCGACCTATCGCTGTCGGCTCCGTTTCCGATTACCAAGTCGAGCTTGACGCGCAAGATGATCCGCGACTTGACCGGCCAGACGACGTTCAAACAACGCTCTGCGCAATTCCGTTCGGCGTTCAAGCTGAAGGACGGCACGTTCGCCGCGCGTATGACGAAAGGGTTCGGGCGGCTTGGCGCGTCGATCGCGGTGAATGCAGGGATTTTCGCAATACTTGCCGCGATCGGTCAGGGCCACGTGTTTTTAGCCATGTGGGTGCTGCCGTTCTTCACCTGGTTTCCAATGATCACGCGCATCCGCAACATCGCCGAACACGCGGTGGTGCCCGACAACGACGATCCGTTCCGCAATGCGCGCACGACGAAGGCCAATTGGTTGTGGCGCGCGGCGGTGGCGCCCTATTGGGTGAACTATCACGTCGAGCATCATCTTCTGATGTACGTGCCTTGCTATAATCTGCCCAAGCTACACGAGGTATTGGTGGCAAAGGGCTTTGGGCCGAAAATGGAGCTTCAGCCGGATTATCTGACGGTGCTTGCCATGGCGACATCGAAGCCCGAGGGCGGCGCCAACGACGACGAGCCGATCGAAACCGGCAACAATCACGGCGCGGGGATCGCCTTCAACATCACGCCGCGCGCCAAACGCGCGTGATCGATCCGCACGAGTTCGTTCGCGTCAACACGAGATTGATGCGGCCACCCTTGGTGCCGGAAATGACACTGCATTTGGCATCCGAGATCGTGCCGATTTGGCGTAAAACCGAGGAAGAGCTTGCGGCCGAGGGCGTGCCGCCACCCTTTTGGGCCTTCGCGTGGGCGGGCGGTCAGGCGTTGGCGCGTTTCGTGCTGGACAACCCGGACGTCGTGCGCGGGCGGCGTGTCTTGGACTTTGCATCGGGCTCGGGGGTTTCGGCCATTGCTGCGATGATGGCGGGCGCTCAGAGCGTCGTTGCGAGCGAGATCGACTCCTTTGCGATTGCGGCGATTGCGCTCAACGCGCGCGCGAACGAGGTCGAGATCGAAAGCGTGAACGAAGACCTCGTCGGCTGCGACGACGATTGGGACATCGTGCTTGCCGGCGACGTCTGTTACGAGCGCGACATGTCGGAGCGCGTGTTCGAATGGCTTAAACGAATTCAGACGCGCGGCGCGACGGTATTGATCGGCGATCCGAAGCGAAACTACTTGCCGAAGTCCGACCTTGCGGAGGTCGCGGTATACGACGTTCAGACTACGCGCGAGCTTGAGGACCGCGAGGTGCGGCGGACGAAGGTTTGGCGGGTGAGCGGTTGAAGCTTGTACCAGGCACAACCAGAACAATTGTGAGTTGTTACCGGCGCCGATTTGGCGTGGTTCGCGGCGGGCGCGGCGGCGCCATGAGAGGCAGCTGATGGAACAGGCTTGGGACTTGGTCCACCTTGGCGCCTTCGATCGTTAGCATCCGCATTTTCGTGGTCGTGCCGCCGGGAGCGGAAAATCCACCGGTCTTGCCGCTCGCAGCCAGAACGCGATGGCAGGGCACGATGATGGGAAACGGATTGGCGCCCAGCGCCTGACCCACGGCGCGCGCGGCGCCGGGAGACGCCAGTTTCTCGGCGACCTCGCCATAGGTCAGCGTTTGGCCAGGCGGGATGGCGCGGGCAACTTCGTAGACGCGGCGGTGGAAGTCCGGAATACCGTCCAAGTCGAGCGTCACATCGAGGAGGTCGCGCTTCTCGCCCTGCATCAAGGCTACGATCTCGTCGATGGCACGACGCACTTCGAGCGACGGCTCGGATTCCGATGCGCTAGGGAAGCGCTTGCGCATGCGGGCACGACTCTGCGCCTTGTCGTCTTCGGGGAGCTGAGCGGCCAGGATTCCGCGCTCGCCCCACGCGATGGCACAGGTGCCGATGGCCGTGTCGAAGAGAGTAAAGCCCTGTGCCATGGAAATCCGCCGCAAAGTGACCAGCTTTGGCTTTATGACGCAAGTCCGCGCCTTGACGGGGCCGGGTGCTGCGGTTCATTCCCTGTGCACTTTGGATACCATATTTTGGCGCGCGATCAATCAATGGCCGACCGCATTTCCCTTCTCGAAGACCTGATTGCCAAGGCGAAGCGGCTGGGGGCGGAAGCCGCCGATGCCGTCGTGTTCGATTCGGTGTCGTCGAGCGTGTCGTACCGGTTGGGTAAGCTTGAAGAGGTGGAACGGTCGGAGTCGCAGGATTTGGGCCTGCGCGTGTTCATCGGCAAGCAGCAGGCGGCGGTGGCCTCGACCGATATGTCGGCGCGCGCGCTCGACCTTCTGGCGGAGCGCGCCGTCGCTATGGCGCGCACGACGCCGCAAGATCCCTATTGCGGGTTGGCGCCGCGGGAGCTGTTGGCGAAAACTTGGCCAAAGCTCGATCTCGAAGACTCGATCGAGCCATCGTCGGAGCGGCTGGTCGAACTTGCGAAAAACTGCGAAGGCGCGGCGCGCGAGGTGCCCGGCATCACCAACAGTGAAGGCGCTAGCGCCGGGTGGGGACGCGGCGCGGTCGCGCTGGTCACCAGCGAGGGTTTCGCCGGCGGATATGCCACCACCAACACTTCGGTTTCGGTCAGCGTGCTTGCGGGCGAGGGCACGCATATGGAGCGCGACTACGATTTCTCGTCGGCGCGGCATGGCGACGACCTGGGCGACCCGCAGGCTGTCGGGCGCAATGCGGCCGAGCGCACGTTGAAGCGTCTGAATCCGCGCAAGGTGAAGTCGCAAGCCGTGCCCGTGATCTTCGACCCGCGCGTCTCGAACAGCATCATCGGGCACCTTGCGGGATCGATCAACGGCGTCTCGATCGCGCGCGGCACGTCGTTCCTGAAAGAGAAAATGGGCCAGCGGATTTTTGCCGCGGGGCTTCGCATCGTCGACGATCCACATATCGTGCGCGGCGTACGCTCGAAGCCGTTCGATGGCGAAGGCGTTGCCAATCGTGCGATGAATCTGATCGAAGACGGCGTGTTGAAGAATTGGCTGCTCGACAGCGCGTCGGCGCGGCAGCTGGGTCTTGTGACAACTGGGCATGCCGCGCGCGGCACCGGTGGGCCGCCGTCGCCCTCGACGAGCAATCTCTACATGGTGCCCGGCAAGCTGACGCCGGCGGCGCTGATGGCCGACATTGCAGACGGATTCTATGTAAATGAACTGATCGGCATGGGGGTTAGTGGCGTGACAGGCGACTATAGCCGCGGTGCGGCAGGTTTCTGGATCGAGAACGGCAAGATCACGTATCCGGTCAGTGAAGTGACAATCGCGGGCAATCTGAATGCAATGTTCGCGCAGCTGACACCCGCGAACGATCTCGTCTTCAAGTACGGTACGAACGCGCCGACCCTGCGCATCGAAGGCATGACCGTTGCGGGTAGCTGACGCGGCCGACTGCGATCTTCTGGTCGCCGCCGTGCGCGAGGCGGGCGACATCGCGCGCGAGGGCTTTGCCAGCGTTTCGAAGTCGTGGGAAAAGTCCAAGGGCAATCCGGTCACTGAAACGGATCTCGCGGTCGACCGGTTCTTGAAGGAGCGGCTGTGCGCGGCGCGTAGCGACTATGGCTGGATGTCGGAGGAAAGCGCCGACAACGCCGAGCGATTGAGCAAAAAGCGCCTTTTCATCGTCGATCCGATCGACGGCACGCTTGCCTTCATCAAGCGCAAGCCGGAATTCACGATCTGCGCCGGGGTGGTGGAGAACGGCGCGCCGGCGGCCGCGGTCATCTTCAATCCGATGACGGACGAGATGTTCGAGGCGGTGCTGGGTGGCGGCGCTCGGTTGAATGGCCGGGCCATCCACGTGAGCGAACGCCGGGAGCTTGCGGGTTGCCGGATGATGGTGGCGCGCGACGTGATCGAGCATCCGGCGTGGCCCACGCCTTGGCCCGCGATGGATCTCGGCAAGCGCTCGTCGATCGCCTATCGCATGGCACTGGTGGCGAGCGGCACCTACGATGCGATGATGGCGCTGTCGTCGAAGCACGAATGGGACACCGCCTCGGGCACGCTGATCGTGGAGGAAGCGGGCGGCGTCGTGAGCGGCCACACCGGGGCAAAACTCGCCTACAATCAACCGGTGCCGACGCATCGCAGCATCGTGTGCGCCGGACCCGCGCTGCATGCGGCGATACTAGAGCGAACGGGACACATCAGGTTGCCTTGACCTGCGACCGCCTATTGCGCCATCACGCCGCCTTGTTTCTTGTTTTGTGCGAGTGATCCATGGTCAAACAATTGCTTCATCTGGTGTTCGGCGGCGAATTGAGTTCGCTCGACAAGGTCGAATTTCGCGATCTGTCGAAGACGCATTTTGTCGGGCTCTATCCCAATTACGCCAAGGCCAAAGACGCCTGGAAGGCGGCGGCGCAGGCGACCGTCGACAATGCGCATATGCGCTATTTCGTGGTGCATCTGCATCGTTTGCTCGACCCCGACGAAACGGTCGCGACCGGCGCCAAGGCGAAGCGATCCACAGCGGTGCGCAGAAAGCCCGGAAAATCCGGCCGTTCCAAGTAACCATCTGAACGCTGGAGTTGTGGTTAAGCCCTTGAGCGCGTGATAGTTCTTTCGGTTCAAACGAGAGGGGCCGGGCGGCGAAGACGGGCGTGGCTGAAACTGAACTTCCGACATCTGTGCGGCCGGGTTCGAGCAGTGCGCGCCCGCTGTGGCGTCTTGCGCGCGATTTCATGCGTCCCTACGGGACGGCGATCGCGTGGATTATCGCGCTGATGGTTGTGGAAGCCGGCCTCACTGGAGGGCTCGCCTATCTGCTCGACCCGGCGGTCAAATCGCTTTTCCTAGAGAAAGACCGAGACCCCAACATGCTGACGATTATTCCGGCGGCGTTGTTCGGGGTGATGACGTTGAAGGCGGCCGTCTCTTACTTCAGCGGCGTATCGCTGGCTCGCGTCGGCCAAGGCGTCATCAACGACTTGCAAGTCGCGATGTTCGCGAAGGTTACGCGCTTCGACTTGGCGCAACTGAACGCGATGCATTCGGGTCAGTTCGCCGCCCGGTTTCTGAACGATGCCGGATTGATCCGCGAAAGCGTGACGCGCTCGGTGCAAGGGTCGGTGCGCGACGTATTGACGATCACGTGTTTGGGCGTGGTCATGTTCATCCAGGATTGGCTGCTGGCCCTGATCCTGTGCACGGTACTTCCGGTGACGGCGCTATTCACGCTGAACCTTGGGCGCAAAACAAGCAAGGCAGCCTCGCGCAGCATGGCGTCGACCGGCGATCTGGCGACGCATCTGTCGGAAACGCTCGACGGGCGGCGCGTGGTGAAAGCCTACCGAATGGAAGATCATGCGATCGCGCGCGCGACGCATATCGTGACCGAGCGCATGACGCATTTGATGAAGGGCGCCAAGGCGCGCGCGGCGGCGACGCCGTCGGCCGAAGTCTTGGCGGGGGCCGGAATTGCCGCGGTGATTTTCTATGCCGCCTATCGCGGGATGGACATCGCCAGCTTCACCTCGTTCCTGGCGGCGATGATGTTGTCCTATCAATCGATCCGCACGCTTTCGAATTTCTACACCGCGCTCAGCGAAGGATCGGCGGCCGCAGCGCGCGCCTATGCGTTGCTGGACGCGCCCAGCGACATCGCCGAGGCGGCGAGCGGGGCGGCGTTGACGTTGCGCCCCTTGCCGCACCGTGCGGCAATCTCGTTCAAGAAAGTTAGCTTCGAATATGCCGGCGTCGATGTTTCGGCCCTGAGCGAGGTTAGTTTCGAGGTGCCAGCGGGGAAGACCGTGGCGCTGGTCGGGCCATCGGGGGCAGGCAAAAGTACATTGCTCAATCTGATTCTGCGTTTCTACGACGTGACAAGCGGGACGATCGAAATCGACGGGCAAGACATTCGTAGCGTTAGTGTGGCTTCGCTGCGCGAAGCGTCGGCGTTGGTGACTCAAGAGCCGTTTTTATTCGACGAGACTGTCGCCGACAATATCGGCTGCGGCAAAGCGGGAGCTACGCGGGCCGAGATCGAAGCAGCGGCGCGCGCGGCCGCAGCGCATGAATTCATCCGGTCGCTGCCGCAAGGGTACGAAACTCTGGTCGGCGAGGCCGGCGTGCGGCTTTCGGGCGGCCAGCGCCAGCGCATCGCTATTGCGCGCGCGATTTTGAAGAACGCACCGATCTTGCTGCTCGACGAGGCGACGTCGTCGCTCGACAGCGAGAGCGAGCGTGCCGTTCAAACGGCGCTGGCGCAACTGATGAAGGATCGTACGACGCTTGTGATCGCGCACCGGCTGTCGACAATTTCCGACGCCGACAAGATCGTCGTCTTCGATCAGGGCCGCGTGGTCGAGCACGGTACACACGGCGAACTGCTGGCACGCAGCGGGCTCTATGCGCGGCTCTATCGCACTCAGTTTGCCGAGACGCGTGGCGCGCCGACCGCGGTTGCCGAGTGATGGTGGTGCTGCGCGACAGTTGGCGGGCCATTCGCAAATCGGAGGCGCTTCGACGTGCGGTATGTTGGCTGGCGGCGCAGTATATCCGTCTGGTTTGGGCGACCGGACGTTGGGAAATCCGCAACGGGTCGGCGCCGGAACAGTTTTGGTCTCAAGGCAAGCCCTTCATCATCGCCTTCTGGCACGGGCGCATGCTAATCCTGCCCTCGATGTGGCCGACGACGTCAAAGATGCACATGCTGATCTCGATGCATCGCGACGGCGAGATGATCGCCAAAGCGATCGGTTACTTCGGACACGGCACCGTTCGCGGTTCGGCGGCCAAGCCCGGATCGGACAAAGACAAGGGCGGCGCGGCGGCTTTGCGCGGCATGTTGAAGGCGCTTAAGGCCAACGAGTATGTCGGTATTACGCCCGACGGGCCGCGTGGGCCGCGCATGCGCGCGACCGAAGGCATCGTCACGGTCGCGCGGGTATCGGGGGTTCCGATCATCCCGTGCAGTTACAGCGCGCGCTGGCGATCCATGTTAGGCACTTGGGACCGCTTCGTCATTCCGCTGCCCTTCACGCGCGGCGTGATTGTCTGGGGCGAACCGATCCATGTCGCGCGCGATGCGGATGCCGCACAGATCGGCGCCGCAAGACTCTCGATCGAGGCCGGATTGAACGCGGTCACGAATGCGGCAGACATCGCGATGGGAGTAGACCCGGTCGAGCCGGAGCCCGTGGCGGCGGCGACACGTTCGGAGGCCGCAGCGTGATGGCGGTCAAGGGGTCTCGGTTGTTGTCGGCCTATCGCGCGGCGACTGGATTTGCCGAGCCGCTGGCGGCGCGCTTGCTGCAGCGGCGCCTGTCGCGCGGCAAAGAAGACGAAGATCGCCTGCCCGAGCGGCTTGGGCGCGCGGGTCGTGTGCGGCCCAAGGGGCCGGTGGTTTGGCTTCATGCGGCAAGTGTGGGCGAGTCGATTTCCGTGCTGCCTTTGATCCGCGAGCTGGGTCGTTTGCTGCCCGAAACGAGCGTTCTGGTGACAACGGGTACGGTGACGTCGGGGCGCGTCATGGGTGAGCGGCTGCCGGCGAATGCGTTTCACCAATTCGTTCCGGTCGATACGCCGAGCGCCGTGCGCGCGTTCCTCGAGCATTGGCGCCCAAGCCTTGCCTTATGGGTCGAGTCCGAGCTGTGGCCCAACATGCTGTACGAAACGAAAGCGCGGCAGATTCCCGTAGTGTTGCTGAACGCAAGAATGTCGGATTCGTCTTATCGCGGCTGGCGGCGAGCCAGAGCCGCGGCGGCGGAGTTGATCGGCACGTTCGATCTGTGTCTCGCGCAGGATGAGGACATCGCCGGAAAGCTGACACGGTTGGGCGCCCGGCACGTCGAGGTGCCCGGAAATCTCAAGCTGGTCGGCGATCCGCTGCCGTTCGACGCCGACGTCTTGGGTCAACTCAGATCGGCGGTCGGCGGGCGTCCGACGTGGCTTTTGGCATCGAGCCATGACGGGGAAGAACAACTCGCCGCGTTCACGCATCGCGACCTGTCGGCGCATTTTCCGCGTCTTCTGACCGTCATCGTGCCGCGCCATCCGCAGCGCGGTCCATCCATCGCCGCGTCGCTTGAACCGTTGTTCCGGGTATCTCGCCGATCGAAGGGCGAGCTGCCGACACGCGATACCGAGATCTACATCGCCGATACGCTGGGAGAGCTCGGCGTATTCTACCGCCTATCGCCGCTTGCCGTGATGGGCGGCAGCTTCGTGCCGCACGGTGGGCAGAATCCGTTGGAGCCGGCGCGACTCGGCGCCGCAGTGTTGAGCGGTCCGCATATCGGGAATTTCCGCGATATATTCGGCATTCTGGTCGCCGCGGGCGGGGCGGAAGTGTTAGCGTCGAACGATCAATTGACCGCGCGCGTCGGGGCATTGCTCGACAACGACATCGAAACCATGCGACGGGGTCAAGCTGCCGCCGCCGTCGCCGGAACAAAAGAGCCGCTTGTGCGAACATTCCAATTTCTTGCACCGTATCTGAGGGCGCTCGATGGCAATGCGCGCTCCTGATTTTTGGTACACCGACCCCAACGAGTCGGTCGCATTCGTGCTGAAGCCGTTCGGCTGGTTTTACGGTTTCGTCGGTCGCACGCGCGCCTCGATGACCGTGCCGTTCCGCGCCTCGGTGCCCGTCATTTGCGTCGGTAATCTGACCGCCGGGGGCACCGGTAAGACGCCGGTTGCGGTCGCCATCGGCGAAATATTGAAGGCCCGCGGATTGCGCGTGGCGTTCTTGTCGCGCGGCTACGGCGCCGACGTGCCTGGCGCGATGGTGGTCGACGCCACTCAAGACATGGCGAGCGATGTCGGCGACGAACCCCTGATCCTGGCGCAGCGCGCGATGGCGATCGTCTCGCCAGACCGGCCCGCGGGCGCCCGGCTTGCGATCTCGCGCGGGGCGCAAGTCATCGTGATGGACGACGGGTTCCAAAATCCGGGCCTCAAGAAAGACCAGTCTTACGTCGTGGTCGACGCAGCCAGGGGCTTCGGCAACGGATGCTTGATCCCGGCCGGACCGTTGCGCGAGCGCATCGAGGACGGGCTGTCGCGCGCGCAAGCCGTGATCGCGATGGGCCAAGGCTTCATTTCATTGCCGGTGGACAAGCCATTGTTGCGTGCCGATCTCGTTCCGGTGGCCGAAGATGCGGCGCGCGTAAAGGACCGGCGTGTGGTGGCGTTCGCCGGGATCGGCGAGCCGAAGAAGTTCTTTGCAACTCTCGAAGCGTGCGGCGCGCATGTCGAATGGGCGAAAGCGTTTCCGGATCACTATGCGTATAACGAGGAAGATATCGGCGACCTGAAGGAAATGGCACAGCGGTTCGACGCCATACCGGTCACGACGGAAAAGGACTTCTTGCGCTTGTCTCCGTCGTTGCGAACCGGAATCACTACGCTTCGCGTCGTGGCGCAGTTCGAGGCGGACTCGTTACACCTGATCGAGCAATCCATCGATAGATGTCTGAAACAGTTCCAACCACCCCAGCACGACAAGCATTGAGGCCGGTCAAGCGCGCAACGCGCATTGCGATGCGCGTGCTTTACGTGGCCGAGTACGCGCTCTTTTTGAGCGCGATGTGCCTGTTTCGCGTGCTGGGCCTGGAGCGCGCTTCGGATTTCGGAAGCTGGCTCGCGCGGGCGATCGGACCCCGACTTCCGGTGACGCGTCGGGCGCGGCGCAACATGGCGCGCGCTCTGCCAGAACTTGGCGAAGCGGCGCGCGAAAGGGCGATCGTCGAGATGTGGGATAATCTCGGTCGGACTTTTGCGGAGTACGCGCATCTCGACAAATTTTGGGCGGTCAAGCCCGGCGCACGCATCGAGATCTCCGGCATGGAGCATGCTCATGCAGCCATTGCGCTTAAGAACGGCGGCCTGTTTGTCTCGGGCCATTGCGGCAATTGGGAGTTGCTGGCGCGCTGTATCACGGATGTGGGTCTGAAGGGCACGCTGGTCTATCGCCCGCCGAACAATCCTTATGTTGACGGCTGGATCGCCAAGCAGCGGCGCATCGGTTTGCCGACGCTGGCCGCCAAGGGCGGCGACGGCATGCGCGGGATTATCCGCACGCTGAAGGACGGCGAATTCCTGGCGATGCTGGTCGATCAAAAAATGAACGATGGACTCTCCGTTCCGTTCTTCGGGCGGCCGGCGATGACGCCAATCGGTGCGCCGCAATTGTCGCTCAGGCATGGTTCGCCGATCGTGCCGGCCTGGTGCGAGCGGCTGCCCGGGCAAAGATTTCGCGCCACGGTCTATCCCGCATTTGCGACGCCCAATACCGGAGACCGGCATCAGGACATGTACGAGTTAGCGTTGAAGCTGAACCAGTTTCTGGAGGCGCGCATTCGCGAGAATCCGGCGAATTGGCTGTGGCTGCACAATCGCTGGCCCAAGGGGTAGTCATCCCTGCTTGGGCACGACGAGCGCGGCATCGAGGCGTTCTTGGAACCAATTGAGGCGCCAGCAGAGATGCGGGCCGGTCGCGCGGCCGGTTTTACCGACGGCGCCGATGGCATCGCCCTTGGCCAAACGGTCGCCGACTTTTACGTCGAGGCGCGACATGTGGAGATAGCTGGTCGAGACGCCGCGGCCGTGATCGAGAATGACGGTGCCGCCGGTGAAGTAGAGATCGTTTTCGGCCATGGCGACGATGGCGCCGACCGGCGCTCGGATAATCTTGCCCTCGCCCGCAGCTATGTCGACGCCGAAATGCGGGCGCTTGGTCACGCCGTTCAGGATGCGCTGGCTGCCGTATACGCCGGTCTGCGGGCCTTGCACCGGCCAGGCGAAATCGTCCGCGAACCAGGCCTCGTTCGTCTCGCGGGCGCGGGCTGCGCCGATGAGTTTGTTGTCGCGCTCGATGCGCGCCAAGACGGAAGCTGGCGGGTCGACGAATTTTTCGGGCAGACCGTCGATGCGCTGAACCTTATAGTCGCGTTTGGCGAGGGCGAGCGATCTGATTTCAGTGCGACCGTCGAGCGCGATTTTCAGCTCGGCGGGCTTGGTGTGATCGAAGGCGAAGCCAAAAACGAAATCACCGTCCGCGGACAGATTGAGTTTGCGTCCGTCGATCGACACGCGCGCGCCAGGTTCGGTCTTACCGCGGATCAGAGTGCCCTGCACGAATTGTCCGCGCAGCGTCGCCTTGGCGCGCGCAGGGGTACCCACCGCCGTCAGAACAGCTA
>JANOFM010000206.1:0-11180 GCA_031413635.1 Alphaproteobacteria bacterium
CTCAGAAAACGCCAAGCTCGCGCAACTTGAGCTTCAAGCTCAGCAAATCCTGCCAGGTCTGACGCTTCGCACTCGGCTGACGCAGCAAATAGGCCGGATGAAACATCGGAAGGGCGGGGATTTCCTCGTCGTTCACCACATAGCGGCCCCAACGCCCGCGTGTGCGCGTGATGCCTTCTTCGATGTTCAGAATGTGCTTGACCGGTGTGCCGCCGAGCAGCACCAAAACTCTAGGTTGCTTCAGCTCGATATGGCGTAACAAAAAGGGTGCACACAGAGCGGCCTCCTCGGGTGTCGGCGGGCGATTGCCCGGTGGTCGCCAGAAGATGACATTCGTGATGTAAGCGTTCGTGCGCCGGTCGAGCCCGATCGAATTCAACATGCGATCGAGCAATTGCCCACTGCGCCCGACGAACGGCAATCCTTCGAGATCTTCCTCGCGCCCCGGCGCTTCTCCGATCAACATCACGGGTGCGTCCGGGGCACCGTCCGCGAACACGGTCGACTTCGCCGTCACCTTCAATGCGCAGCCGTCGAATTTGCTGAGCGCCGCGCGAAGTTCATCGAGCGTCTGGCAACCTGCGGCAAGTTCGCGCGCGCTCGCCGTCGCCGCCGAAGGGGCAATCGCCGCAGGCGATCGCGGCGCGAGCTCCGGCCGTCGCACTGGCGCCTCGCGAATCGCAGCGTTAGGTGCGGCAACCGACATCTCGGCAACCGCCGCCGCCGCTACGGCAAAGCGATTGATCGGCTCGTCGGCCAGCGCGTCGTCCGCACCTGCCTCGACGAGCCATTTCAACATGGCGCGTGCGTCGTTTGCTTCAAGTCCCAAACCTGCCAACCTCCTGCCCAGAGTCCTGAATTGACCGCGACCGGTCGCGGCCCCTAATTTCACTTGTACATCAAGCAGCCGTGGCCACCCAACTGCCCTCCACCGCAAGCCGCAAAACAAACCCAGGGATGAGACTGCGCAATGACGACTTCAACGCCGCGCGAAACCATGGAATTCGACGTCGTGATCGTGGGCGCGGGGCCAGCGGGCCTATCGGCCGCCATCCGCCTCAAGCAGCGCGCCGCCGAGACGGGCAAGGAAATCACCGTCTGCGTCCTAGAGAAGGGCTCCGAGGTCGGCGCGCACATTCTGTCGGGCGCGGTCATCGATCCGATCTCGCTGAACGAACTTATCCCCGATTGGAAGGAAAAAGGCGCGCCGATCGACACGCCCGTCGCTGACGATCGCTTCCTCTATTTGGGACACTCGGGTTCGTTGCGCGTTCCCAATTTTCTCTATCCCCCTTTGATGAGCAACCACGGCAACTATATCGCGAGTCTTGGCAACGTCTGCCGCTGGCTCGCCAAACAAGCGGAAGAGCTTGGCGTCGAAATTTACCCGGGCTTTGCCGCCGCCGAGGTTCTTTACGACGACAAGGGCAGTGTAATCGGCGTTGCGACCGGCGACATGGGTATCGGCCGCGACGGTAAGCCGAAATCTGGCTTTGCGCGTGGCATGGAACTCCACGGCAAATATACATTGATCGGCGAGGGTGTCCGGGGCTCGCTGGCCAAGCAACTAATCGTCCGCTTCAAACTTGACGAGGGGCGCGATCCGCAGAAATTCGGTATCGGCCTGAAAGAGTTGTGGGAATTGCCGCCCGACAAGCATAAGCGCGGTCTTGTCATGCACACGATGGGCTGGCCGCTGACCAACGACACCGGCGGCGGCTCGTTCATGTACCACTTCGGCGAGAACCTGGTGTCCATCGGCTTCGTCGTGCACCTAAACTACTCGAATCCCTATCTCTCGCCGTTCGATGAATTCCAGCGTTTCAAAACCCATCCGGCGATCAAATCGATTCTCGAAGGCGGCAAACGCATTGCTTACGGCGCGCGCGCGATTACCGAAGGCGGCTTTCAATCTGTGCCCAAACTGACGTTCCCCGGCGGCGCTTTGATTGGCTGCTCGGCGGGGTTCGTGAATGTGCCCCGCATCAAGGGCAGCCACAACGCCATGAAAACCGGAATGATGGCCGCCGAAGCAGCGTTCGACGCGATCTCGCACGGCCGCGCTGGCGACGAACTTTCAGCCTACACTCAGGCTTACGAGAGCAGTCATGTCTACAGAGACTTGAAGCGCGTTCGAAACGTAAAGCCATTTTGGAGTCGGTTTGGCACCTTCTTGGGCGTTGGATTCGGCGCCATAGACATGTGGATCAACCAGATCTTCGGGACGAGCCCCTTTACGCTCAAACACGGAAAGGCCGACTACGCCACATTGAAACCCGCGCGCGACTGCAAACCCATCGCCTACCCAAAGCCCGACGGCATCGTCAGTTTCGACAAGTTGTCGTCGGTTTTTTTGTCGAGCACGAACCACGAGGAAGATCAGCCTATCCATCTCACGCTAAAGGACGCCTCGATTCCCATAGCGCGCAACCTGCCCGAGTACGACGAGCCCGCACAGCGTTACTGCCCGGCAGGCGTTTACGAAGTCGTGCGCGACAACTCTGGCGGAAATCCGCGCTTTGTGATCAACGCTCAGAACTGCGTGCATTGCAAAACTTGCGATATCAAAGACCCGGCGCAAAACATAAACTGGGTGACGCCGGAAGGCGGGGGTGGCCCGACCTATCCGAACATGTAGGAGCAGCGAATTATCGTGCGCGTCAAATCGATCATTACGACTATCGCCGCCACCGGTGCGCTCAGCGCCGGCCTTTTGTTCGGCTTGACGCAGTGTTCGACGTTCGAACGACCGAGCGAGCAGGCAGCCCCCGCAAATCGCTACGGCAGTTATCTCGCCGGACGTTACGCCGCGAGCGAACGCGACGCGGGCTCGGCGGCATTGTTTTTCGACAAGGCGCTGAAGTTCGACCCCAGCAATCCGGAACTCCTCGAACGCGCGATCATGAGCGAAGTCGCGCGCGGCGATATCGACGGCGCGTCGGACCATGCCGAAGAGCTGATACGCAAGGCGCCTAACGCACGCATTCCTCATCTCGTCGTCGGCGTGCGCGCCATGCGCGACGGCGGCTATGCGAAGGCTCATCAAGCGTTCGAGAAGGTGTCCGGCAACGCAGCCGCCGAAATCGGCGCGCGGTTGGGCCTTGCCTACGCGTACTTCTCCGAAGGCGATTTCGCTAAAGCCAGCGAAGTGATCGGTAAAATGTCGGCGTCCGACAGCGTTCGGGCCTTCGCGCAATATCACTTGGCGGTTATCGAAGACTTGTCCGGCCGCAGCCAAGATGCACTCAAGCATTTCGAGGAAGCCAACCGATTGTCGAACGGCGAGTCGCTTCGCATCTTGCAGGGTTACGCTGCCCATCTCGCGCGAGCCGGACAAATGGCCAAGGCGAAGGAAATCTATGGCGAGTTTCTCAAGAAGGCGCCGTCGAACCCGATCGTGAAAGCGGCTCTCGCCCGGCTTGAGGCGGGCATCGTTCCCGATCGCGTGATCGCAACCGCGAAACAAGGTCTTGCCGAAACGCTTTACGGCATCGCCTCGAGTTTGAGCGACGAGCGTTCGATCGAAGTTCCCGTTTTTTATCTGCAGCTTGCTCTCGCGCTCGAACCGCGACACGAACTTGCGCTCTCTCTCTTCGCCGACCGGCTGGATGCCGCCGAACGATTTGACGAGGCGATCGAGGTCTACGGCCGTATTCCGGTGGGCTCCGCGCTCTATCTCAACGCCCGCCAGCAAATCGCGCAGAATCTGCAAAGGCAGAAGAGGCCCGACGAGGCGTTGTCGATGTTGCGCGCGACACTGGATGGCACCGCCGGCGACATTGAAATTCACGCCAGCATCGGCGACGTCCTTCGTTCGAAGGAAGAATACGTCGAGGCGGCCGAGGCCTATTCCCGCGCCATCGCACTCATCGGCAAACCCCAAGACCGCCACTGGACGCTGTTCTATACGCGCGGCATTTCCTACGAGCGTTCCAAACGCTGGGCCGACGCTGAGCGCGATCTGAAATTCGCCCTGACGCTCAAACCTGAACAGCCTTTGGTGATGAACTATCTCGCCTACACCTGGGTGGAGCAGAACGTGAACATGGCGCAAGCCTTGGAGATGCTGAAAAAGGCTGTCGAACTCAGGCCCGAAGACGGCTTCATCATCGATAGTTTGGGCTGGGCCTACTACCGCATGGGCGATTATCAATCGGCGATCACCCACCTCGAACAAGCGATTTTACTGGAGCCGGGCGAAGCGACCATCAACGATCATTTGGGCGACGCCTATTGGCGCGTCGGCCGCAGACTCGAGGCCAAGTTCCAGTGGCAGCACGCCCTGACGTTGAAGCCCGAGAAAGCGGACGAATCGAAAATCCGCGGGAAAATCGAAACGGGCCTCGCCGACCTGCCGCGCGTTCCATCTCAGGCCGGCACCCCGCAAAGCGGCCAGTGAGTTTGCGACGGCTGGCACCCGCCAAGATCAACCTGTTCCTGCACGTCGGCGACAAACGCCTTGACGGTTATCACGACCTGTCGAGCCTCGCCGTCTTCGCCGACGTCGGCGATTGGCTCGTGCTGGCGCCGGCGAACGCGCTGTCGCTGAAGATCACCGGCCCATTTGCGGCCGCACTCGCGGGCGACGAGGACAATCTCGTCCTGCAGGCGGCGCGTGCCCTCTTGAAGTGGGCGGCCGAAAACGGCTTCAAGTCGAAAGGCGCCGAACTGACATTAGAGAAGAACCTCCCCGTCGCGTCGGGCATCGGCGGTGGCTCGAGCGATGCGGCAGCAGCACTGTTGATGCTCGCGCAGCATTGGGCGTTGCCGATCGGCATCGAGAAGGTCCGCGAACTTGCGCTCGCACTCGGTGCCGACGTGCCCGTGTGCTTGAGCGCGCGACCGGCCTACATGTCGGGCATCGGCGAAGTACTGAGTCCCGCACCCGAACTGCCGCCATTCGCGTTGGTGCTGGTGAACCCGGGCGTCAGCGTGCCGACGGCGCAGATTTTCAAGGCGCTCCGCACGCGCACCGGAACGGCGCAGTCCAAGCCGTTCAAAGGCGACACCGCGCATGATCTCGCGCTGTGGCTCGATCACCTGTCCAACGATCTCGCGGCACCCGCGATCGACATCGCCCCTGTCATCACGCAAGTTGAAGCGGCAATCACAGCGACGGACAATTGCCTGCTCGCGCGCATGTCGGGCAGCGGCGCCACCTGTTTCGGCCTCTACGCGACACACGATCAGGCGTCAATCGCGGCCAAAGCGCTCGTCAAGGCCCATCCCGGCTGGTGGGTGAGGTCCGCGCGAACTTATGCGCGCGATCAGTAAGCGCGGCTGACGCAAAACTCCGCAAGCTCGCTCAATGCCCGGCGCATCGGGCTTTCGGGAAATACGTTCAGCGCGCGGCACGCTTCCTCGGTGAATTGCCGCGCCCGCGCCAGCGTGGCGTCGATAGCTTGGTGTTTGTCGATCAGATGGATCGCATGCGTCAAATCCGCATCCGTTTGCGTGCGCTGCGCCATCGTGCGCCGCCAGAATTCGACTTCCTCCGCATTGGCGTGCGAAAGCGCCTGGATGACCGGCAATGTCATTTTGCCTTCGCGGAAATCGTCGCCTACCGCCTTGCCCATCATCGCCTCGCGGCCCGAATAATCGAGCGCGTCGTCGACGAGCTGGAATGCGATCCCGAGATTTTGGCCGTAAGTCTTCAGCGCCATCTCGCGCAGCCCGTCGGCCTGCGCCACCACCGCGCCCGACTCCGCCGCCGCCGCGAACAACGCCGCCGTCTTGGCCGCGACGATCTTCAGATACGTCTCTTCGCTGACGCCCAGATTGCGCATCGTGGAGAGCTGCATCACTTCGCCCTCGGCAATGACCGCCGACGCGTTCGACAAGATGTTCAAGACGCGCAGGCTTCCCGTTTCGACCATCAACTGAAACGAGCGCGAGAAAAGGAAATCGCCGACCAGCACGCTGGGCGCGTTGCCCCAGATCACATGCGCCGCCGCCTTGCCGCGCCGAAGGTCGCTTTCGTCGACGACGTCGTCATGCAACAGCGTCGCAGTGTGAATAAATTCGACAGCCGTCGCCAGCCGGATATGGCCAAGCCCCTGATAGCCGCAAAGTTGTGCCGCGGCCAGCGTCAGCATCGGACGCAAACGCTTTCCGCCGGAATTGATCAAATGGCCCGCAAGTTCGGGGATCAGCGGAACGTCGCTGCGCATCCTCTCCAGGATCAGCGCGTTGACATGGCCGAGGTCGGCCTCGACCAGGTGGTAAAGACGTTCGACCGCGCCGGAAACCTGGGTCGAACCCTTCGTCAGTCTTTGAATTGCCCGCACTTGGCTTATGCCTCGGTTTCCGTGCATTGCGTATGGCCCGCAACACTGCTGAAAATAGGTAGCGCCCCGGACGTCGGTCAAGGGCGCAGGGCGCCACTCTTTCGTGACCGTCTGCGTCGTCCACAGAGCGCTGGAGATCAAGGGGCAACAAATGATCGAGCTGCTTCGAAGCAACGACCTGGTGTTGATGAGTTACGTTCGCGCGCTGTTGAGCGCCGAAAACATTCGTTGCATTGAACTCGACCAGCACATGAACATTCTCGAGGGCAGCATCTCCGCCATCCAGCAACGTATCATGGTTGACGACACCGACGATCAACGCGCGCGCCGGCTGTTGACGGATGCCGGGTTGGGTCATGTCCTCAAACGTTAGTCAGCGTCCAAACGCCGCACCGCAGGGCGTCGAGGTTACCGACGACGAATTCTTGGGCGGTCGCGTCAAACTCTGGCAACCGGCGCACGGATTTAGAGCGGGCCTGGACTCGGTTATGCTGGCGGCCGCTGTCGCCGCCGCTCCGCGCCAGCGCGTGTGCGATCTGGGCCTCGGCGCGGGGACGGCATCGTTGTGCCTTGCAGCGCGCATCCCGGGATTGCATGTTACCGGCGTCGAAATCGATCGCAATCTTGCCGAACTCGCTCAAGCCAATGCGGCGCGCAATGCACATGCCACCTCGTTCGAGATCGTGATTGCGGATGTCTTGAAGCGCCCGCGAACGCTCGAACGCCAAAGTTTCCATCACGTCATCGCAAACCCGCCGTTTCACAACGCCGAGCGCGGAACGCGCGCGCCGGCACATGGCAAGGCGCAAGCGACCTCGGCCGGGCCGCGCGAGTTGATCGAGTGGCTGCGCTTCGCCCGCGCACTCGCCAGGCCTAAAGGGTGGGTGACGGCGATCCTTCCACCCGAGCAATTGCCGTTGGCGCTGCAAGCGCTGTCGCCGGAAGGGTTGGGTGTCGAGATCGTTCCGCTCTGGACGAAAGCCGGTGCCGCCGCCAAACGCGTCATCATCCGTACACGAACGAACTCCAAAACCACATTGCGCCTATTGCCCGGCCTCGTCCTCCACAATGACGACGATCGCGTCTCGCCCGCCGCCGATGCCGTCTTGCGGCGCGGCGAGCCTCTGATTACATAGCGCCCATGGCATTCGAATGGGCAAAGCGCCGGGTGCGGCGCATGTTAGGATCGGAACCGCCGGTCGTCAGCGTGCTGCGCCTTTCCGGCGCGATCGGCATGTCGACGGGCCTGCGCCGGGGCCTGTCGCTGACGACCTCGGTCGAGACGATTGCAAAACTCTTCGCCGACAAAAGCGTCGCTGCAGCCGCCGTCGTCGTCAATTCCCCGGGCGGCTCGCCCGTTCAGTCGGCATTGATCCACGATCGCATCCGCGCGTTGGCGAAGGAAAAGGGCGTCAAGGTCCTCACCTTCGCCGAAGACGTGGCGGCATCCGGCGGCTACATGCTTCTGTTGGCGGGCGATGAAATCTACGCCCATGAAAATTCGATCGTGGGCTCGATCGGCGTCGTCTCGACCGGTTTCGGCTTCGACAAGCTTATCGAAAAAATCGGCATTGAGCGCCGCGTCCATACCGCGGGCGAACGCAAGGCCATGCTCGATCCCTTTAAGCCCGAAGACCCCAAGGACGCGGCCCATCTGGAGGCGCTGCAACGCGAGGTGCACGAAAGCTTCAAGGCGATGGTCCGCGCGCGCCGCGAGGGCAAGCTCAAGGGCGACGACAAGGATCTTTTCACCGGCGCCTTCTGGACCGGCGCGAAGGCGAACGAACTGGGCTTGATCGACGGCCTCGGCGATATGCGCTCGATCTGCCGACAAAAATTCGGCGACAAGGTCGAGTTCCGCGTCGTGACGCCGCGCAAGTCGTGGTTCAGCCTCGACGCGCTCGCCAGCCGCGGCCCCGAAACCTCTGCGTCGGGCGACTGGGCGCAAAGCCTCGTCGGCGCCATTGAAGAACGTGCGCTCTGGTCCCGCTTCGGGCTATAAATGCGCATGGGATTCTTCTGGCTCCTGATCATCCTCGGCCTTGGCGCGCTGGCCTATTTCGCGATCAAGGGTCGCATTCTGCGGATCCGCGACGAACTGCAAGAAGCCCTTCGCAGCGCCGGTCGTGCGCGCGGCTCAAGCCTCCCATCCGAAGACATGGTCAAATGCCCGGCGTGCGGCACCTACGTAGCGCCGAGCCAACAGAAGAACTGCGGTAAGCCGGAGTGTCCGTATCGCTGAGTTGACCCTCGCGTTCGCGCTCATTAGCTTCCGCCGCTCACTTCAAAGCACCCCGATGTCATCCGCTCCCGACCGCTCGTTTCAAGGCTTGATCCTGACGCTTCAGCATTACTGGGCGGAGCAGGGTTGCGTACTCCTTCAGCCCTACGACATGGAAATGGGCGCGGGCACTTTCCATCCGGCCACGACCTTGCGCGCCCTCGGCCCCAAGCCTTGGAAAGCGGCCTACGTTCAGCCCTCGCGGCGCCCCAAGGACGGCCGCTATGGCGACAACCCGAACCGCTTTCAGCGCTACTATCAATTCCAAGTGATCCTAAAGCCGTCGCCCGACGACGTACTCGATCTTTATCTGGGTTCGCTCAAGGCGCTCGGTATTTCCTCCGACGAACACGACATCCGCTTCGTCGAGGACGATTGGGAATCGCCCACGCTCGGCGCCTGGGGCCTGGGCTGGGAGGTTTGGTGCGACGGCATGGAGGTGACGCAGTTCACCTACTTCCAACAAGTCGGCGGCATCGATTGCCGTCCGGTCTCGGCCGAACTCACCTACGGCCTCGAACGCCTAGCCATGTACGTCCAGGGCGTCGATAACGGCTTCGATCTCGCCTACAACACGATGAACCGCCAGTCGCCCGACTTCATGAGTTGGGGCGACGTCTATCATCAAAATGAGGTCGAACAATCCGGCTACAACTTCGAACACGCCACGACCGAAGCGCTCTTCCAGCACTTCAAGGACGCCGAAGCGGAAAGCCAAAAGCTGCTCTCGCGCAAAGTCGGCCGCAGCGCCGCCCACGAAAACTGGCGCCACGTGCTTCCGGCTTACGAACAATGCATCCGCGCCAGCCACACGTTCAATCTGCTCGATGCGCGCGGCGTCATCAGCGTCACCGAACGCCAAGCCTATATCGGCCGCGTCCGCGCGCTGGCGAAGGAATGCGCCCAAGCCTGGATCGAAAGCCCCCAAGGCATGACCTTGGGCGCCGGCCTGAGCGGGATGGCGCGATGAGCAACTCACTGACCGTCGGCGAGTATGCACTCCCCCCTCTCCCTTCCATCTTTTGGAAGGGAGAGGGGCCGGGGGTGAGGGAAGGCGCATGCGGAGACCTGTGCGTGAGGGATGTTCTCGCGCGCGTGCCCAACCCGACAAAAGATTCAAGCTTCGCGATAGCGCCACTCATCTCCTCTGCGCTTCGCACAGGGGCCATCCCTCACCCCCGGCCCCTCTCCCTTCCAGAAGATGGAAGGGCGAGGGGTGGTACTTTTCGCGTCTTCCCCTCTCGGCCTGAGATTCTTGTCGGAGCGGGTGCCTAAATGCCGCAACTCCTCCTCGAACTCTTCTCCGAAGAAATCCCAGCCCGCATGCAAGCGACCGCCGCGCGTGATCTCGAACGCCTCGTCGTCGGCGCACTCACCGATCGCGGCTTCCTCAACGAAGGCGCGCGCGGCTTCGCGACGCCGCGCCGCTTGGCGCTCGTCGTCGAAGGCCTGCCCGCGAGCCAATCCGACGTCAGCGAAGAACGCAAAGGCCCGAAGATCGACGCACCCGATCAAGCGATCCAAGGCTTCCTGCGCTCGACCGGCCTGACGCGCGGACAGCTCAAAGTTCAGAAAGACCCGAAGGGCGATTTCTATCTCGCGGTCACCGAACGCAAAGGCCGCCCGACGCCGGTCGTCCTCGCCGAAATTATTCCGGAAGTCGTGCGCAACTTCCCATGGCCGAAATCGCAACGTTGGGGCGCGGGCGACCTCACCTGGGTGCGCCCGCTCCATTCGATCGTCTGCACCTTCGACGGTGAGATCGTGCCGTTCGAAATCGGCGGCATCAAAAGCGGCAACAAAACCCGCGGCCATCGCTTCTTGGGCAACGAGCAATTCGAAGTACGCCGCTTCGACGACTACGTCGAGAAACTGAAACGTGCCCACGCGATCTTGAACCCCGGCGAGCGCAAATCTGCAATCCTGCACGAAGCCAAGCAACTCGCCCACGCGCAAAACCTCGAACTGATCGAAGACGACGGCTTGGCCGACGAAGTGGCGGGCCTCGTCGAATGGCCCGTCGCGCTGATCGGCCGGTTCGACAAGGCCTTCCTCGACGTGCCGCAAGAAATCCTGATCTCGACCATGCGCGCGAACCAAAAATACTTCGCCCTCAAGGATCCGAAGACTGGCAAACTCGCCAACAAATTCGTCGTGATCTCGAACATGATCACCAAGGACGGCGGCAAGAACGTCGTAGCCGGCAACGAACGCGTCCTGCGCGCGCGCCTCTCGGACGCGAAATTTTTCTGGGACCAAGACAAAAAACGCACGCTCGAAAGCCGCGTCCCCGAACTCAAACAAATAGTCTTCCATGCCAAATTGGGGACACAGTTCGAGCGTGTGGGGCGCATCGAGGCCCTCGCCGGTGAAATCGCCAAACTCATCGGCGCCGACGAACAGAAAGCCCGCCGCGCCGCCCGCCTCTGCAAAGCGGATTTGGTATCGGGCACCGTCGGCGAATTCCCCGAAGTCCAAGGCGTCATGGGCCGCTACTTCGCCCTCCACGACAAAGAAGACCCCGAAGTCGCCGACGCCATCCGCGACCACTACAAACCGCAAGGGCAGGGTGACGTAGTGCCAACGGCGCCAATTGCTGTTGCAGTGGCGCT
>JANOFM010000207.1:0-37743 GCA_031413635.1 Alphaproteobacteria bacterium
GTGTGCTGCTCGATACGCGGGCCGAGAAAAAATTCCTGAACGACTTCATCTTGGTGGGCGACACGCTTTTTGTGCCGCATTGGGAGCCGGGCGCGTTGACGGCCTATCGCTTGCGGCGCTGAGCCATAGCGCGGGAAACCTTGCCAACAACGAATCCGTTCGAAGCGGCGGCGTGACGCCGCGCCGTCCGGCGCGCACATTGAAAAGTTCGCTATTTGTTCATATACTTGGCGGGTGTCGCACTGGAGAGTGTCACTTGGCTTTTTCCGCTCGCTTCCACCACCACATCACGGTCCAGACCGAAGGGGGCACTTCACGATGAAGCGTAACATGTTACGGTTTCGTTGCGGTAAGAACGGCGAAAATCCGCCATTGTTGCGCTGTTACGGTTTGGTGGGGGGTATCATTTCGCAGATGCAAACAACTTCGGATGCCTGCGTGTTAGATTGGACTCGATGAGCGAACGTGAGCCGAAGATGGGATCGACGCAAACGCCGACCGAACGTCCGGGCAGTGCGTTGCGCGACGAGCTGACGGCGCTGGCGCGCGATCAGAGCCGGGATGCGTCGCGGATGCGGGCGGTTGCGCTGCCGCAGTTCAAGCAGGCGCTGGCGGGCGCGAGCGCCGAGGCGCGGGCCTATCTCGAAGGCGGCGGGACCGGGCTTGGCACGGCGCAACTGCTGTCGGCGGCGCAGGATGTTTTGATCCACGTGCTCTACGACTTCACCATCAAGCACGTGTTCTATGCGCAGAACCCGACGGATTCCGAACACATCGCGGTGGTGGCGACCGGCGGGTACGGGCGCGGGGCGTTGGCGCCCGGGTCCGACATCGATCTTTTGTTCGTCGTGCCGTTCAAGCAGACCGCTTGGGGCGAGAGCGTGATCGAGTTCATGCTCTATGTTCTTTGGGACTTGGGCCTCAAAGTCGGACATGCGACGCGCTCGGTCGACGAATGCATCCGGCTGGCCAAGTCCGATCATACGATCAAGACGGCGGTGCTCGAGACGCGCTTCATCTGCGGCGGAGAGGCTTTGTTCCACACGCTGAAGGCGCGCTTTGCCAAGGATATCGTGAGCGGGGCGGGCGGTGATTTCGTTCAGGCTAAGCTCGACGAGCGCAAGCGGCGACATATGGCGACCGGCGAAAGCCGCTATCTGGTCGAGCCCAACATCAAGGACGGCAAAGGGGGCTTACGCGATCTGCATACGATGTACTGGATCGCGAAATATCTCTATCGGGTCGAGGACGTGTCCGAGCTGGTGGCGGCGGGTTTGTTCACGGCCGATGAATTCAAAGCGTTTGCCGAGGCGGAAGAGTTTCTTTGGCTTGTGCGTTGTCACCTGCATTTCCTGACGGGCCGCGCGGAAGAGCGTTTGACCTTCGACGTGCAGATCGAAATGGCCAAGCGATTGGGCTTCGAAGACGAAGGCCGCGAGCGCGGCGTCGAGAAATTCATGACGCGGTATTTCTTGACCGCCAAGACCGTCGGCGATCTTACTCGCATATTCTGCGCGACGCTGGAGCAGCAGCACAAAAAGCCGTGGCCGGTGTTCGGACGCATCATCACCGGCATCGGGCGCAAACGGATCGACGCCGACGGTTTTTTCGTCGAGCAGAACCGCTTGAACATCGACGCGCCGGAGGTGTTGCGCGACGATCCGTTGAACCTGCTGCGGTTGTTTCACATCGCCGATCAAAAAGGCGTCGACATTCACCCGGACGCATTGAAGCATGTCACGCGCAACCTGCCGCTGATCGACGACCGGCTGCGCGCCAATCCGGAAGCCAACAAGTTGTTCCTTGAGATTTTGTGTTCGCGGCGCGATCCGGAGCGCACGCTTAGGCTGATGAACGAGGCCGGTGTGTTCGGGACGTTTGTGCCGGACTTCGGACGCATCGTGGCGAAGATGCAGTTCAATATGTATCATCACTATACGGTCGACGAGCATCTGATCCGGGCGATCGGGCATTTGGCGAGGGTCGAGCGGGGCGAGTATCGCGACGAGCATCCGCTCGCCAACGAAATCATCCACAAGGTGTTGTCGCGCGAAGTTTTGTACGTTGCGATCCTGTTGCACGACATCGCCAAGGGTCGCGAGGGCGATCATTCGACGGTGGGCGAGGAGGTGGCGCTGGCGTTGTGTCCGCGATTGGGCTTGAAGCCGGCGGAAACGGAAACGGTCGCTTGGCTGGTGCTCAATCATCTGGTGATGAGCGATGTGGCGCAGAAGCGCGATCTATCCGACCCCAAGACGATCCGCGATTTTGTTGCCTTCGTGCAATCGCCGGAGCGGTTGCGGCTGCTGCTGTGTTTGACGGTTGCCGACATTCGCGCCGTCGGGCCCGGCGTGTGGAACGGTTGGAAGGGGCAATTGCTGCGCCAGCTCTACTACGAGGCGGAGGCGCAGATGTTGGGCGGGTTTAGCGCTTCAGCGCGGCCGCAGTTGGTGGCGGAGGCGAAGGCGGAACTGGCGGGCCGGCTTTCCGATTGGCCGGAGGAGGCGCGCGCACGCGCCGTGTCGCGCCACTACGACGCCTATTGGCTGGCGCTCGATGCCGCTTCTCACGAACGCCAAGCGCGGCAAGTTCGCGCGGCCGACGATGCCGGCGCGACGCTAAGTCTGACCGCGAAGACAGACGAGTTCCGTTCCGTGACCGAAGTTTCGATTTATACCGGCGACCATCCGGGTTTGTTCTCGCAGCTCGCGGGCGCGGTCGCGATGTGCGGCGCCAATATCGTCGACGCCAAGATTTTCACCACGGTGGACGGCATGGCGCTCGATCTGTTCTCGCTGCAAGACGTGGACGGAAAACCGCTTAGCGACGAGCGGCGGGTCGAGCGGTTACGCGAGGCGATCACGAAGGTGCTCGGCGGCGACGTCGTTCCGCGGGCCGTGATCGACGCGCGGCAAGTGCGCCGGCGCGAAGAGGCGTTTCGTGTCGAGCCGCGGGTGTTGATCGACAACAGCGCGTCGGATTCCCACACGGTGATCGAAGTCAACGGCCGCGACCGGCCCGGCTTGCTGCACGATCTGACGCGAGCGCTGTTCGTGGCGCGGCTGTCGATTCATTCGGCGCAGATCGCGACATACGGCGAGCGCGCGGTCGACGTGTTTTACGTGAAGGACGGTTTCGGACTGAAGATCACGCATCCGCAACGGATCGAGGATGTGCGCTCCAATGTGTTGGAAGCCTTGGGCGATGGCGGCGTGCGCGTTCAGCGCAAAGCTCGAAATGCGCCGCGCGCCAAAGCGTGATCGGGGCCGACGTTGATGGCCCGAGCGCTATGATCTGGGGAATTTCGCGTCGTGCCCGCATCTGCCGGTTGTGCGCCGGGCGGATGTCGCGGGTGGTGTGCAAAACGGACCACCGATCATGATGTCGAGCGAATGGTTGAGCCGGGTGTTTGGACTTGAAATCCGGCTATAGAGTGATCGGGAATGCATCCGGGTTGGGACCGGTGTTGGGGTTTCTTGGAGGTAGGGTCGATGTTGGGTGGTGGTTTTTCCCGATCTGCAAAAGTCTTGGTGCTCGCCTGCGGCGCTGCGGTTTTGAGTTCGGCAGCGTCGGCCGAGCCCGCGGCTCAGCCTCAAGGCCAGGCGGTGCCGATGGCGGCGCCCGCGCCCGCCGCGGCGCCGACGACCGCCGCGGCGGTGCGTGCCGTCCTACCGAGCCTGGCCGACATCGTCGATCGCGTGTCGCCGGCGGTCGTCAGCTTGACCAGCAACAAAGGGCTTGGGTCGGGATTCGTTATCGACCCGACCGGCTACATCGTCACCAACAATCACGTCATCGCAGGCTCAACCGAAATCGGGGTGCGCTTTGCAAGCGGAAAGAATCTCAAGGCCAGAGTGATCGGGACCGATCCCGGAACGGATATCGCGCTGCTCAAAATCGACGGCAGCGCTGCTTTGCCGTCGGTCAAGTTCGCCGACGACCGGCGCGTTCGCGTCGGAGATTGGGTTTTGGCCGTCGGCAATCCGTTCGGCTTCAACGGGACCGTTACGGCCGGCATCGTTTCGGCGCGCGGGCGCGACGAAGTCGGCAGTTCGCAATTCACGGACTATTTTCAACTCGATGCAGCGATCAATAGCGGCAACTCCGGCGGTCCAGCATTCGATATGATGGGGCGCGTCATCGGCATGAACACGCTGGGCTACGTCGCGCCGGGAACGACAGAGAAGGTTGCGGGCATCGGCTTCGCCATTCCGGCCTCGGTCGTACAGCGGGTGGTTCAAGATTTGAGAGCGACCGGCTCGGTCACGCGCGGTTTTGTCGGCGTTCAAATCGAGGCTTTGAACGACGACGCGGCAAAGGCGTTGGGCTTGCGGGATGCGAACGGCGCGCTGGTCACCGACGTGGTGGCGGGCAGTCCCGCAGAGAAGGGCGGCTTCAAGCGCGGCGACGTCGTGCTGAGAATGAACGGCCAATTGATCAAGGACAATCGCGACCTTTCGCGCAGGATCGCCGCGTTGGAGGTCGGTCAGACGGCGACATTCATCGTCTGGCGCGAGAGCCAGCAGATTACCTTGACGGTGACCGTCGCCAAGCGCGAGCGGATCGCCGCCTACGATGCGCCGATAAGCGATCAAGGCGGCATCGCAAATTTGGCCGTCAAATTCACCTCTCTCGGTTTGGGATTGAAGTCGATCACGCCCGAATTGACGCGGGAGTACTCCATCGTCAACGACGCAACCGGCGTCTTGATCACGGATGTCGACCACGGCGGGCACGCCGCCGTGCGCGGATTGCGTCCCGGCGACCGGATCGTGGCCGTAGGCACAAGCGATGTGAAATCGCTCGGCGACGTCAATTTAGCGGTCGAGGAAGCGAAGTCGCGCCAGCGGCCGATGGTCTTGCTGTTCGTGGTCACCCGCGCCGGACTTCGGACGCATGTGACGATCAGCCTGAATAAGTGACGGGCGTGCGGCGCCACTTGAAACGCCGCGGCCCCTTGGCGCATAACCCCGGGCTCTTTTGACGCGCGCGGCGGATCAATTTGATGAGTGACGGACATAGCCCACTTGTATTCTCGGGGATGCAGCCGACGGGCAATTTGCATCTCGGCAATTATCTGGGTGCGATCCGCAATTGGTTGAAGCTGCAGGAGCAATATCGTTGTCTTTATTGCGTGGTCGATATGCACGCGATCACCGCCGACCACGATCCCAAACAGCTGGCGCAAGCGACGCGCGAGGTGGCCGCCGCCTATATCGCCAGCGGCGTCGATCCAAAACGGTCGATCGTATTCAACCAAAGCCAGGTCGTGGCACACGCGGAACTCGCATGGGTTTTCAATTGCGTGGCGCGCATCGGTTGGCTCAACCGGATGACGCAGTTCAAAGAAAAATCCGGCAAGAACCGCGAGGCGATGAGCGTTGGTTTGTTCACCTATCCGGTGCTGATGGCGGCCGACATACTGGCTTATAAAGCGACCCACGTTCCCGTCGGCGACGACCAGAAGCAGCATGTCGAACTGGCGCGCGATATCGCGCAGAAGTTCAACAGCGATTTCGGCGTGCCGGGATTCTTTCCGTTGCCGGAACCCATCATCACGGGGCCGGCGACACGCGTGATGAGCTTGCGCGACGGGACGGCGAAAATGTCCAAGTCCGATCCGTCGGAGTATTCGCGGATCAATCTGACCGACGACGCGGATGCGATCGCCCAGAAACTCAGGAAGGCCAAGACCGATCCCCATCCTCTGCCGGAGGCAGAGGCGGAACTTGCGGCCAGGCCCGAAGCCGACAATCTGATCTCGATCTTCGCGGCGGTCGCCGAAAAGCCGAAGCAGACCGTGCTCGACGATTTCCGCGGGGCGCAGTTTTCGGCATTCAAGTCGGCGTTGTCGGATCTGCTGGTGGCGAAACTTTCGCCGATCGCCAGCGAAATGCGGCGGTTGTTGAACGATCCGGCGGAACTCGACCGCTTGTTGCACAAGGGCGCGGCCGAAGCGCGGGTGTTGGCGGCTCCCGTTTTGAGCGAGGTGCGGCGCATCGTCGGTTTCGTGGGCTAGCGAGCCGCTTGAGGGTTAACGGCTCGGCATGGCATCGTTCCGCCCATGTCCGACTCCGGATCCACCTCTGCGCCGCGCCGCCGGAAATTTCTGGTCGTCGTCGATAAGTCGCCCGAATGCAGCAAAGCGTTGCGCTTTGCGTCGCGGCGGGCGCAGCATACGGGCGGAATCGTCTCGCTTTTGATCGTTGTCGTTCCGGCGGATTTTCAACACTGGCGTTCAGTCGAAGACGCCATGCGCGAGGAAGCGATGCAGGAAGCCGAGAAGATGCTGTACGACGCTGCTCGCGAAGTGAACCGCGTTGCCGGGGTTTTCCCGGAATTCATTATTTTGGAGGGCCAACCGCGCGAGGAGCTGATGGCCTTGCTCGCCCAAGACCCCGACATCAGCATTCTGGTTTTGGGGGCGGGAACGAGCCGGGAGGGTCCGGGGCCGCTGGTTTCGCTGGTGGCGCAACACTCGCAACAGGCCTATCCAATCCCCGTGACCATCGTGCCGGGCGGGTTGAGCGACGAGGCGATCGACGCATTGGCTTGATTTTCGCCCATTTTCGCCAATGTCTTGCTATATGTTTGCTTCCAAACCAAGCGCCTTATCGCGAGAGACCATGTTCATTCAAACCGAGTCCACGCCAAACCCCGCAACACTAAAATTCCTTCCAGGCCAGACGGTTCTGGGCGACGGCGTCGCCGATTTTCCCACGCGGGCCTCGGCGGCGAAGTCGCCGTTGGCGCAACGCCTGTTCGACATCGACGGCGTGTCGGGTGTGATGTTGGGCAGCGACTTCATCACTGTGACGAAAACGGGCAGCGATTGGCCGCAGCTCAAGCCAATCATCTTGGGCGCCATCATGGAGCACTTTACGCAAAAGCTTCCGATCTTGGAGGGCGAGCCCTCCAAGTCTCTGCTCGCGGAGGAATACGATCCGGCGGACGAAGAGATCGTGGTTCAGATCAAGGAGCTTCTCGAGACGCGGGTTCGGCCCGCCGTGGCGCAAGACGGCGGCGACATCGTCTTTCGCGGTTTTGAAGGTAAGTCGGGGACCGTGTTCTTGAATATGCGCGGGTCGTGCGCGGGGTGTCCGTCGTCGACTGCCACCTTGAAGAACGGCATCGAGAACATGCTGCGGCATTACATCCCCGAGGTGAACGGGGTCGAGGCGGTTTCGGCCTAACGGCCGTGAAAGTCTTTCCTCAAGCGGTTGTCTGTTGCTAGAAGCGCCGCCAAACGGCATCTCGAACCTTCATGGGGTTTTCCTTGAACCATCACGCCATTTCCGATGAAGCCCTGGACCAGCTCTTTCGCGCCGCCAGGTCACAGAATAAGTGGCAGGATAAACCTGTCTCCGAGACGCTGCTGCGCGCGGTGTACGACCTGTTGCGCATGGGGCCGACAAGCGCCAATTGTTCGCCCGCGCGTTTCGTCTTTGTGACGAGCGATGCCGGGCGCGAACGGTTGAAACCGCTCTTGTTGCCGAACAACGTCGCCAAAGTGATGACGGCGCCCGTGACCGTCATCATCGGGCACGACATGAAATTCTACGACAAGCTGCCGCAATTGTTCCCGCATACCGATGCGCGGAGCTGGTTTGCCGGGAACGACAAGCTCAGCGAGACGACGGCGTTTCGCAACGGTACGCTGCAGGGCGCATATTTGATGTTGGCGGCGCGCTCGCTCGGGCTAGATTGCGGACCGATGTCGGGCTTCGACAATGCCGGCGTCGATGGCGCGTTCTTTGCCGGCACAAACGTCAAATCGAACTTCATTTGCGGGCTTGGTTACGGCGATCCGAGCGGGGTATTCGCGCGCTCGCCAAGGATGTCCTTCGAGGAGGCATGCCAGATCGCATGACCGATGGCGTCGTCTTGGCGATCGATACATCGTTCGGCCCGGTGAGCGGCGCGCTGGCAGAATTGGACGGTACGTTCATTGCAGGGTTCGAGGCCGACAATCCTGCCGGCACGCAGGCCGAGACTCTGCCGCCTCGCATTGCGGAGCTTTTTTCACAGAGCGGGGTGCGTTACGAACAGTTGTCGCGTGTCGCAGTAACGGTTGGCCCGGGCGCGTTTACCGGCGTTCGTGTGGGCCTTGCCTTTGCCAAGGGGCTTCGGGCCGCAACGGGCGCGATTGTTCTTGGCTATACAACGCTTGAGTGCCTTGCGGCGCAGGCGGGGCGAAAGAACCCCGGCGCAAACGTGGCGGTTGCCATCGATGCGAAGCGCGACGAGGTCTATCTTCAATTGTTCAAGGCGACTTTGGAGCCGCTCATTCCTGGTGCATTGCTTTGCCTCGGCGAGGCGGAAGAGATCGTGCGACAGCGATTGGGCGTGCCGGCGGTTTTTGCGGGATCAGGCGCTTCGCTTGTGCTCGGCGCCTTCGCCGGACATGCGACAATCGAAACGATTCCGCGGATAGACACGCAGTTGCTTGCGTTGCGAGCCGCCGGCGCCGATCCTGGCATGTACCAGCCGGTTGCCGCCTATTTGCGCGCGCCAGACGCGAGATTGCCGTCGTGAGCGGTGTTCGTCGCTGTTGGGTTGGGAGTGCGCTGGATGCGGGCGCGCTTGCACGGCTGCATGCGAGCGCCATTTCCGACGCATGGCCCGAGGCGGCGTTTGCTTCGCTGCTTGCGCGGCCCCAGGTGTTCGTTTTGTTGGGCTCGACGTCGGTGGAGCCGGTTGTGGATGGGTTTGTTTTGGTTCGGATCGCCGCCGACGAAGCCGAAGTGTTGACGTTTTGCGTGGCGAACGGCGCGCGTCGCCGCGGATTGGGTGCGACGTTGCTCGATGCCGCCTGCAACATCGCGCGGGATCGCGGCGGCGTTCAGATGTTTCTCGAAGTCAGCGAGGGCAATCCCGGCGCTTTCGCACTGTACCAAAAGAGGGGGTTTTCCGTTGTGGGGCGTCGCGCTGCCTATTATCGCGACGGTTTGCTTGCCGCGGACGCCGTCGTGATGCGCAAAGTCTTGTCGATGGCAGCAAACGCTGGCTTAGCGCCATCCTTTCAGAGCGCGCCGGAATCGACTAAGAGTAAGTGACGGACACCGTGTCCGGCCGAGGATTTGGGTAAGAGATGGATCGAATCGAAAAACTTTGCGTCGATAAGGGGCTGCGTATGACCGGACAGCGTCGCGTGATTGCGCGCGTGCTGTCGGAATCGCATGACCATCCCGACGCCGAGGAATTACATCGCCGTGCAGCCGCGATCGATCCGCATATCAGCATCGCGACGGTCTACCGCACCGTGCGCTTGCTGGAAGAGGCCGGTATTTTGGAGCGGCACGATTTCCGCGATGGGCGGTCGCGCTTTGAAGAGATGCCGGATGAACATCACGATCATCTGATCGACGTGCAGTCGGGTAAGGTGATTGAGTTCCATAACGATCAGATCGAAGAGCTGCAGCGTCAGGTCGCCGAGAAACTCGGATACAAACTGGTCGACCACAGGCTTGAGCTTTACGCGGTTCCTTTGGGTTCGAGCGGCAAAGACGAACCTTCGACGCGCAAGAAATAGAGGGCGGACCGAACATGCGCGTCATTCGCGGCGTTGGTATCGCAATCGGGTTTCTTGCCCTCACGTTGCTGTTCATCCCGACTCAGTGGACGGCGATCAGGTTCGATTGGGCGATGCGCGATTGGTTGCCCGTTCAGTTCGCGCGCGGCTTGTGCCGTTTGATGGGGGTCCGCATCGAAACGTTCGGACGGCCCTATAAAGAGCGCGGCGTTCTTTTGGCCGCCAATCATACGTCTTATTTCGACATGCCGGTGCTCGCCGCCGTTATTCCGGTATCGTTCGTGGCCAAGTCGGAAGTCGCCAAGTGGCCGTTCTTCGGCACGCTGTCGAAGCTTGTGCGCACCGTCTTTGTCGAGCGCGAGCGGCGCAGCAAGGCCGGCGAACAACGCGACCGTATCCGCGAGCGGCTGGAAGAGGGCGGTACAATCGTGTTGTTTCCGGAAGGCACATCGAACGACGGCAACCGGGTTTTGACCTTCAAGAGTTCTCTGTTGGGTTCGGCGGAAGCCATGGTGACGGGGACAGACGGGCGGCCGCGGCGCGTCGTCGTGCAGCCGGTGTCGATCGCCTATACTCGGCTTCACGGCGTGCCGATGGGGCGCGAGTTCCGACCGTTCTTTGCGTGGTACGGCGACATGGATTTGGTGCCGCATTTGTGGGAAGCCTTCTGCCTGGGGCCGATGGATGTGATGGTGCACTACCATCCGCCGATGACGGTCGATCAGTTTCCCTCGCGCAAGGAACTGGCGTTGGCGTGCGAAAGGATGGTTGCCGAGGGTGTATCGCACGCTTTGTCGGGGCGGCCGGGTCCCGCCGGCCCTGCCTACGAGGACGAACCGGTCGATTTGCCGCCGATTCCCGAGAACGGCGTTCAGTCGAGCGCCGCTTGAGTTCGCTGCGGCCAAGGCCCATAAGACCGGCCGTTTTTTCGCATGATCGTTGGCGCTAGTATCGGCACGTGATCCGCAAGCTTTTCATCAAGACCTATGGTTGCCAGATGAACGCATATGATTCCGCCCGCATGGCGGACGTCATGGCGCCGCACGGCTATGCGATGGTCGATGCGCCGGAGGGCGCGGACTTGGTGGTGCTCAACACCTGCCATATTCGCGAGAAAGCAGCGGAGAAGGTCTATTCGGATCTGGGGCGCCTGCGCGCGATGAAGCGCGAGAAGTCTGCACGAGGCGGGCAGATGATTGTGGCGGTCGCGGGCTGCGTGGCGCAGGCGGAAGGCGAGGAAATCATCCGGCGCGCCGATCTGGTCGATATTGTCTTGGGGCCGCAGGTCTATCACCGCTTGCCCGAGATGGTGGCCAAGCTCGGCCGCGGCGGTAAAGTGCTCGACACGGAATTTCCCGCCGTCGACAAGTTCGATTCCCTGCCCGCGACGAATGCAGTGCAAGGTCCGACCGCATTTCTGACGGTGCAAGAAGGTTGCGACAAGTTCTGCACATTTTGTGTCGTGCCCTATACGCGCGGCGCGGAATATTCACGGCCCGTGGCGCAGATCGAGGCCGA
This sequence comes from Alphaproteobacteria bacterium, assembly GCA_031413635.1. GTDB lineage: Bacteria > Pseudomonadota > Alphaproteobacteria > Micropepsales > Micropepsaceae > SZUA-430. Next base: position 11,051 of record JANOFM010000207.1, read on the forward strand.
GGCGCGGCATCTTGTCGACCTTGGCGTGCGCGAGATCACGCTGCTGGGACAGAACGTCAACGCCTATCACGGCACGGGCGCGGACGGCGAAGTGCGGGGGCTCGGTCAACTCATTCGTCAGCTTGCACGGATCGATGGCTTGAAGCGGCTGCGCTACATGACGAGCCATCCACGCGACATGAGCGACGATTTGATTGCGGCGCACGCGGACGAAGAGAGGTTGATGCCGTTCTTGCATCTGCCGCTGCAAGCGGGCTCCGACGGCGTGCTTGAGGCGATGAATCGCGGGCATACGGCGGACGACTATCGCCGCCTTGTGGCACGCATCCGCGCGGCAAGGCCGGATATCGTGTTGTCGTCGGATTTCATCGTCGGATTTCCGGGCGAAAGCGACGCGGATTTCGAGGCAACGCTCGCCTTGGTGGGCGAGATCGGGTTCGCGCAATCTTATTCCTTCAAATATTCACCGCGTCCGGGCACGCCCGCCGCCTCGGCTCGAAAGCAGATTCCGCAGCCCGTACAGGACGAACGGCTTTCACGATTGCAAGCGCTGCTTACTGCTCAAACCAGCGATTTCGCGGTTGGTCTCGTCGGGGAGACGTTCGAGGTTTTGTTCGAGCGGCCCGGCCGTTATGCGGGGCAGTTGATTGGGCGTAGCTCTCATATGCAGCCCGTTCATGTTTTCGCGCCCGATCATGCGATTGGCGACTTCGCGCGCGTGCGTGTGACAGAAGCAAAGCCGCGCAGCGTCAGCGCCGAAATTGTTTCGGAGCGCGCGTCCAATGCGAGGGTCGCGACGGTGGCGCTTTGAAAAATCGGGACAAGAAGCCACGCGACGACGCACAATCAGCGCAGCTCGAATTCGACGACAACGCGGCCCTGGCGCGCGTCGTTGGGGCGCACGACAGGCATTTGGCCGAGATCGAGCGCAAGCTCAACGTCGAGATCACCCGGCGCGGCAATCATCTGACGATCCACGGTACGACGACGGCGCGGGCGCATGGGGCGCAGGTGTTGCGCGATATCTATGCCTACGCGGCCGCCGGCAACGAAGTGTCCGCAAACGATGTCGATCGCGCAGTTCGTTTGGGGTTGAGTTCCGACTCGGTCGCGCCAAACGGCACGAGTGTTTCAACGCCCAAGCGCGTCGTGCGTCCACGCACGCCGATGCAGGCGCGGTATCTCGAAGCGTTGCTCAATCACGATCTCGTCGTGGGTCTTGGACCTGCGGGCACCGGCAAGACGTATCTCGCCGTCGCGGTCGGCGTCAGTTTGCTCGCGCGTGGGGAGGTCGACCGGTTGATCTTGTCGCGACCGGCGGTTGAGGCAGGCGAGCGATTGGGATTTCTGCCGGGCGACATGAAGGAAAAGGTCGATCCTTATCTGCGCCCGCTTTACGACGCCTTGCACGATATGTTGCCCGGTGAGCAGATTCAGCGGCGCATCGACGAAGGCGTGATCGAAGTGGCGCCGCTTGCTTTCATGCGCGGGCGGACGCTGGCGCACAGCTATGTGATCTTGGACGAGGCGCAAAACTGCACGCCGCAGCAGATGAAAATGTTTCTGACGCGGCTCGGCGAAGGAGCGCGGATGGCGGTGACGGGCGATCCCACGCAGACAGACCTTCCCGTCGGGCAAATGTCGGGGCTTGCGGATGCACGCAGCGTGCTCGTGGGCATCGAGGGCGTTGCGATCACGGAATTTACCGAGGACGATGTGGTCCGACATCCGTTGGTTCAGCGGATCGTGCGCGCCTATGCCGCGCGCGACGCGGCCCGTGGGAATGGCCCCAAGCGGTCGAGTTGATGGTCCACTCTGACCTCTCGTGTGAGGTTCGCATCGAGGCTCCGGCATGGCGCAAGATGTGGCCAAGCGCCGGCCGCGAGGCGCGGCAATTTCTTTTGCGGATTGCAAAAAGGCCTGATGTTCAACCTGTTCCCGAAGGCGTTATCGTTATCGTTTTGACGGACGACGTTCGGGTTCGAGTGCTCAATTCGAAGTTTCGAGGCAAAAACCAGGCGACCAATGTTTTGTCATTTCCCGACCCTGGCATTCCCTTGGGTGGAATGGTGCTGGCACTGGAAACCCTTGAAAAAGAGGGGCAGCAGCAGGGCAAGTTGTTTATTAACCATGTTAAACATATGATATTACATGGCTTTCTTCATTTGCTTGGACATGACCATCAAACAAAATCGGACGCGCGCTTGATGGAGCGGCTGGAAATCGCCATCCTGCGGGAAATGGGCATCCCCAATCCTTATGTGATCGAGGCACAGACCCGTGCCTGAACAAGATTCGGGTGAAGCGGCACGCGACGCGAACCCCGACAATTCGAAAGCGAGCTCCTGGGTGCAGTCCGTGCTGAGCGCGGTGAAGTCGTTTCTGCGCAAGGACGATACGGCGACGTTGCGGGAAAGCCTTGAAGCCGTCATCGAGGAAAGCGATGCGGGCGACCGGCCGCTCGAGCGGCGCGAACGCTCGATGGTGCTCAACATCCTTAATTTCGGCGAGTTGAAGGTCGCCGACATCATGGTGCCTCGCGCCGATATCATCGCGATCGAAGCCAGCACCACGTTGCCCGATTTGGTGCGGATATTCCGCGATGCTCAGCATTCGCGCCTGCCTGTCTATCGGGACACGCTCGATAATCCAGTCGGCATGGTTCACATCAAGGACCTGATCGGGCTTGCCGTGCCCGAGGCCGAGGGCGCGCCGCATCCCAAGACGATCCAGGACATCAGGCGCGACCTCCTATTTGTGCCACCGTCGATGCCCGTGGTCGATTTGCTGGTTAAGATGCAGGCCACGCGCGTTCATTTGGCGTTGGTAATCGACGAGTATGGAGGGACCGACGGGTTGGTTTCGATCGAAGATTTGGTCGAACAAATCGTCGGCGACATCGAAGACGAGCACGACACCGACGACACCAAACTGATTGCAGTGCGCAAAGACGGCGAGTTCGATGCCAGCGCGCGCGCCGATCTTGAAGAAGTCGAAAAGACGGTCGGCTTTTCGTTGGTCGACGAGGAGGAGGCCGAAGAGATCGACACGCTGGCGGGGCTCGTGTTCTCGCTCGTCGGGCGCGTTCCGCAGCGCGGGGAAATCGTCAGGCACCCGGCCGGGGTCGAATTCGAGGTGCTGGATGCCGATCCGCGGCGACTCAAGCGTCTGCGCGTCCGTGTGACGGCGCCTCAAGGCGACGCGGCGAAGGCCGATGCGTCCGAACCGAACGGAAAAGGCGCGAACCGCAAGCCGATGGCCGCGGTGGATGGCTAATTCGATACTGCGCACACTCGCGCAAATCGAAGTCATGCAAAGGATCCAAGTTAGCGCGAGCTGGTTGCGCGCGCTGCGTGGTCGCAATCGACTTTTGGTTGCGGCGGGGCTGGGGGCGGTTTCGGTCTTGGCCTTCGCGCCGTTTTATCTCTGGCCGATTTTTTTCCTGACGTTTCCAGCACTCGCTTGGCTGATCGACGGTACGGGCTCGGTTCGGCGGCCGTGGATCGAGGCGGCCCAAATCGGCTGGGCGTTCGGGTTCGGTTATTTTTTCGTCGGGTTTCATTGGGTCGGCTTTGCCTTTGTGGTCGATGCCGAGACGCATGGCTGGCTTCTGCCGTTCGTGGCTATCGGATTCCCCAGCGGCTTGGCCTTGTTCATGGCCGCTGCCACCGGGATCGCGCGACTGCGTTGGTCGAACGGTCCTTGGCGTTTGTTCGTTCTGGCGGCAACCATCTCGTCGGCAGAGTGGCTGCGCGGCCACGTGCTGACCGGATTGCCGTGGAACCTACCGGGTTATATTTGGGGCGGGATCGACGCCATGTTCCAGTCGGTTTCGATCTTTGGAATTTACGGTCTCAGTTCGATCACCGTTCTGATCGCATTGCTGCCGGCCGCGCTGATCGGCGGCGAGGGTAAGCGTGCCGGTCTGTCATGGCCCGGCGTTGCGATCGGTCTGACTTTGCTCGCGCTCTTCGTGTTCGGTTGGATTCGGTTGCCGAAGGATGCGTCGCCGTCGTTCGATGCCGTGGCCCTGCGCATCGTTCAGCCCAACATCCCGCAAGGGGAAAAATGGAAGCCCGAGCTTCTGCGACGAAATTGGCAACTCTTGGTCGATCTCACCCGGCGACCAGGGCTTGAGACGCGGACCCATGTGATTTGGACCGAGGCGGCGCCGCCCTTTCTTCTGCTGTCGGAACCGGCCGGCCGTGCCGTTGTCGGAAATATTTTGCCCGACCAGACTTCGCTGCTGACGGGTACGGTTCGTTCGGATGATGGTGAAGGCACAAGACGCTTCTTCAACAGTATGGCGGCGGTATCGGGCACAGGCCGGGTGCTGGCGATTTACGACAAGTCGCATCTGGTTCCGTTCGGCGAATATCTGCCGTTCCTCTGGGCGTTGGAGCCGTTGGGAATTACGAAGCTGACCGGCGGATCGGGCGGCTACACTCAGGGCGCGGGTGTACGGACAATCGACATTCCGCGTACGCCGAGCTTCGGGCCCTTGATTTGTTATGAGGTGATTTTTCCCGGCAAGGTTGTCGAACGGGGACGCAGACCCGAATGGCTTGTAACGATGACGGATGATTCTTGGTTCGGACCGTGGACCGGACCCTATCAGCATCTGGGAATCGCCAAGATTCGCGCGGCGGAAGAAGGACTTGCGATTGTGCGCGCTGCCAATACCGGGGTGTCCGCGGTCATCGATCCTTATGGGCGAGTAACTACCTCTCTTGAGTTGGGAGTTGCAGGGATTGTCGATTCGCCGCTGCCAAAGCCGCTGAAATCGACGCTTTTTGCGCTGACCGGCGATCTCGTCTTCGGACTTATGCTGATCGGGATCGCAGGTGTAGGCTGCTTTTTTTCACGTTCTGCGTCAGAAGACGGTTGACCATTACAACCATGTCGCTTTAAGTGAGAATCATTGAAGTCCAAGTTGGCTCTGGGGGTCGCTTGGTAGTTCTGGTTGCAAGCGCTGAGGGGCGCCGCGACCGATTGACCCCCAAATTGTCGATTTGAATGCGTCTGAATTTTGACGTGCATCGCCGTGCCCCGGGGGGCAAGGCCGCAACTAAAAAGCGGCCACCGACAAATGACGTAACCGTGGCGCTTGATTGCGAGCTGGTGGCTCGTGTCAGGCATCCCTTGTCAGTCGTAAAGGAGTTCCCCCCCTTGGCCAAAAAACAACCTTCTTCTGTTGATGCGCATGTCGGTAGCCGCGTTCGTTTGCGCCGGATGCTGATTGGAATGAGCCAGGAAAAACTTGGCGAACTTCTGGGCCTTACCTTCCAGCAGGTCCAGAAGTACGAAAAGGGCGCCAATCGTATCGGCGCCAGCCGGCTCTATGACATCTCGTCGATTCTCGGCGTGCCAGTGTCGTACTTCTTCGACGATCTCGTGGGCGACCACGGCGTGAAGCGCGCCAATGGTCATGCCAACACGACGGACGTCGATGCCGGGCCTTACATGATGGAATTCGTGTCGAGCGCGGAGGGCTTCCAGCTCGTTCGTGCGTTCACGAAGATCACGGATCCGCGGGTGCGCAAGCGCATGCTCGATCTGGTCAAATCGCTGACGGGCGAAGAAGAAGTCTTCCCGGACTTCCGCGTCGTCGAACTGCGGGAAGCGCAACGCGCTTGACGTAACAGAGCATCCCTGACAGAAAGCCGCGCTTTTCGCGACCGCGACAAGCGCGGCTTCTTTTTTGGAGTGGCAAGGCCCGTCATGTCGTCCCGCAAGAATTATCTCTTTACGAGCGAGTCAGTCTCCGAAGGCCACCCCGACAAGGTGTGCGACCGCATATCGGATTCGATCGTCGATCTTCTCTTGGGTCACATGCCAGAAGCGCGCATTGCGCTGGAAACGCTTGCGACGACCAATCGCGTGGTGTTGGCCGGGGAAGTGCGCGGACCGGAAAGTGTCGGTCACGAGCAGCTGATCGACACGGCGCGCGAGGCGATCAAGGACATCGGTTACACGCAAGAGGGCTTCGATTGGCGCAAAGTGCGGATCGAGTGTCTGGTCCACGCGCAATCGGCTGACATCGCGGTGGGCGTGGACGCGGCCGGGAACAAAGATGAAGGTGCCGGCGACCAAGGCATCATGTTCGGTTACGCCTGCCGGGAAACCGACGAATACATGCCTGCGCCGATTCACTATTCGCATCGCGTTCTCAAGGCGATGTCGGATGCGCGCCGCGCCGGCAAGGCGAAGGATCTACTTCCCGACGCCAAGAGCCAGGTCACTCTGCAGTATGAAAACGGCAAGCCGGTGCGCGCGACGAAGATCGTCGTGTCGACGCAGCATGTCGACGGGCTCGATCAGCGCGACGTGCGCGCTATCGTCAAACCTTATATCGAAAGCACTATGCCTTCAGGCTGGATGTGCCCTGACGAAGGTCTGTTTGTGAACCCGACCGGGCGCTTCGTCATCGGCGGGCCCGACGGCGACACGGGACTGACCGGCCGCAAGATTATCGTCGATACGTATGGCGGCGCGGCGCCTCATGGCGGCGGCGCATTCTCGGGCAAGGACCCGACGAAGGTCGACCGCTCGGCCGCCTATTGTGCGCGCTATCTTGCAAAGAACGTGGTGGCGGCGGGATTGGCGGAGCGCTGCACGATCCAGATCGCCTATGCGATCGGGGTTGCCGATCCAATGTCGTTCTATGTCGACTTGCACGATACGGGAAAAGTCGATGAGGCGCAGCTCGAAAGGGTCTTGCCCGAGATGGTGAGCTTGAAGCCGCGCGGCATTCGAGAGCATCTGTCTTTGAACCGGCCGATCTATGCGCGGACTTCGGCCTATGGCCATTTCGGCCGCGCGCCGGAAAAGGACGGTGGTTTCTCATGGGAACGCATCGATCTGGCGCCGCAGTTGAAGCGCCACTTCGCCTGACGGAAGTCCCGCGGCGTCGCAGCGAGCTTTACGGCCGGAGGGCCGGCCGGCCGCTAAGCGTTCAACAGCAGGCGCTGTTCCAGACTTTGCTGCCGCGAATTTCCGTGCCGGCGGGCGCGATCGATCTGCGAGCGCTCTTTCCGGGCGCCGAGCAATTTGCCTTTGAGGTCGGGTTCGGCGGCGGCGAGCATCTGGCGGCGCAAGCGCGCGCCCACCCCAAGCGCGGTCATATCGGTTGCGAGCCTTATATCAACGGCCAAGCGAAACTTCTGACGCACATTCATGAGGGCGCCTTGACCAATGTGCGTATTCACCCGGAAGACGCGCGCGAGGTCTTGGTCCGGTTGCCCGATGCTTCACTCAGTGCGGCTTTTGTCTTGTTCCCCGATCCGTGGCCTAAATTGCGGCATTGCAAGCGCCGGTTCATTCAGGCTCAGAGCGTCGCCGAGCTCGCGCGCGTGCTTCGTCCGGGCGGGGAATTTAGGTTAGCGACCGATCACATGGAGTATGGGCGTTGGGCGTTGTCCCATCTGATGGCTCAACCCTTGTTCCGCTGGGCCGCCGAACGTGCGTCCGATTGGCGCGTGCGGCCCGGCGATTGGCCGCCGACGCGCTATGAGCAGAAGGCGCTGGCGGCAAGGCGGCCTTGCGTTTATTTGCACTTTGTCCGCGTTTGACCGGGCTTTGGCCTTGGCGCGGGCGCATCGGCCCGCTATATTTGCCGCTATTCCCGGACAAGAAGACCTTGTTCGCTGGCTGAGTTCTCTCAGCCGGTCGCGGAAGCCTTTGGCCTATGACCATGAGCGATGCCTTTGCCGTCACGTGTCGCCGAACTCGAGCGTCTGATCGAAACTATCGCTGCAGCGATGGGTTACAGCCTCGTGCGCGTTCGGTTATCGGGTGCAAATAGGCCAGTGCTGCAGATTATGGCGGAACGCACCGACGGACTGATGGATGTGGACGATTGCGCGAAACTCAGCCGAGCAATTTCGGCTGCCTTCGAAGCAGACGATCCGATCGAAAGCGACTACGTGCTGGAAGTGTCGTCGCCCGGAATCGATCGTCCGTTGACGCGGCGGCGCGATTTCGAGGCCTACGCGGGACACGAAGCGCGGATCGAACTCAAAAGCCCGCTTGAAGGGCGCAAACGTATTCGCGGCACGCTCAAGGGCCTTAGAGGCGAAGACGTGGTGGTCGAAACGGAACTCGTCGAAGACAGGCGGCGCGGCGACCTCGCGGTGCCGTACATGGCGATCGGCGAGGCGAAGCTCGTCTTGACGGACGCATTAATCGAACAGGATTTGAAACGCAGAAGGGCCGCCGTCAAGAGTGCGGCGCAATCGGAGTGAGACCATGGCCGTCAGTGCAAACAGACTAGAACTTCTTCAAATCGCGGATGCCGTCGCGCGCGAGAAATCGATCGACAAGCAGATCGTGATTTCGGCGATGGAAGAATCGATCCAGAAAGCCGCGAAATCGCGCTACGGCCAAGACAACGAAATCAAGGCGGAGATCGACCCGAAGACGGGCGAGACGCGGCTGCATCGCTTGCGGCTGGTCGTCGACAAGGTCGAAAACGAGGCGACCGAGATCACCCTCGACGAGGCGCAGATCCGCAACCCGGCGGCACAGACCGGCGATTTGATCGCCGAGCCGCTGCCGCCGATCGACTTCGGACGTATCGCGGCGCAGGCGGCCAAGCAGGTCATCTTCCAGAAGGTGCGCGACGCGGAGCGCGAAAAACAATTCGACGAATACAAGGATCGCATCGGCGAGATCGTGCACGGTACGGTCAAGCGCGTCGAATACGGCAATGTGGTCGTCGACCTTGGGCGCGGCGAAGCGTTCGTGCGGCGCGACGAGTTGCTGCCGCGCGAGACGTTTCGTACCGGCGACCGCATCCGAGCCTACATCTACGACGTGCGGCGCGAGGCGCGGGGCCCGCAGATTTTCCTGTCGCGCACGCATCCGCAGTTCATGGCCAAGCTGTTCGCGCAGGAAGTGCCGGAAATCTACGACGGTATCATCGAGATCAAGTCGGTGGCGCGCGACCCAGGCTCGCGGGCGAAGATCGCGGTGATCTCGCGCGACACCTCGATCGACCCGGTCGGCGCCTGTGTCGGCATGCGCGGCAGCCGCGTTCAGGCGGTGGTGCAGGAGTTGCAGGGCGAGAAGATCGACATCATCCCGTGGTCGAACGACGCGGCGAATTTCGTCGTCAACTCGCTTGCCCCGGCCGAAGTCGCCAAGGTCGTGCTCGACGAAGATACGCGACGCATCGAAGTGGTCGTCGGCGAGGACCAGCTGTCGCTGGCCATCGGGCGGCGCGGGCAAAACGTGCGATTGGCGTCGCAGTTGACCGGCTGGCAGATCGACATTCTGACCGAGGCCGAGGAATCCGAGCGCCGTCAAGAACAATTCCGCAAGCGCACCGAACTGTTTATGACGGCGCTGGACGTCGACGAGACGTTGGCTCAGTTGTTGGCGGCGGAGAATTTCTCGACCGTCGAGGATTTGGCTTTCGTGCCCGCCGAAGAGCTCGCCGAAATTCAGGGCATCGGTGAGGAAACTGGTCAGGAGCTGCAACGGCGCGCGCAGGATTTCTTGGAGAAGCAGAACGCAATGATGGACGCGAAACGGCGCGAACTCGGGGTCGAGGACGGATTGATGGCGGTCGAAGGCATCACGCCTGCGATCGCGGTGGCGCTGGGTGAGGGTGGCGTGAAGTCGCTTGAAGACATCGCCGGCTGCGCGACCGACGATCTTTTGGGCTGGACGGAGACCGTTAACGGCGAGCGCAAGCGGCAAGCGGGAATTTTGGAGTCGTTCGGACTGAACGCCGACGAAGCCAACGCGATCATCATGGCGGCGCGCGTTGCCGCCGGATGGATCGAGGCGCCCGTCAAAGCCGAAGAGCCGGAAGCGGTGGAAACGGCGGAGACGGCGGAGGAGCCGGAGGAGTGACACGAGGCCGCGGCAGGCCAGCACGTTTGGACGACGATCACGGCGCCGAAGGTCCACTTCGGCGCTGTATCGTTACAGGAGACGTGCAATCGCCGGAGCGCATGGTGCGTTTCGTCGAAGGGCCTGATCGCACGATCGTGCCCGACGTCGCGCACAAACTACCGGGCCGCGGCTTTTGGGTGGCGTCAAGCCGCGAGGCGATCGAGCGCGCGCGCGAGCGAGGGTTGTTTGCGAAAGTGGCCAAGTCGTCCGTGACGTGTCCGCCCGACCTGGCGACCCAAGTCGAGCGGTTGTTGGCGCAGCGTTGTGTCGATCATTTGGGGCTGGCGCGGCGCGCGGGTCAGATCGTCATCGGTTTTGCCCAAGTGGAGCAAGCGTTCCGGGCGCGGGACGGGCGTATCGCCGCACTGGTGGAGGCCCGGGAATCCGGCCCCGCGGATCGCGGAAAGCTCGTGACTTATGCCCAGCGCCAGGGCGCTATTCCCGTGATCGGTTGTCTGTCGGAAGGCGAAATCGGCTTGGCATTCAGCCGGGAAAGTGTGGTACATGCTGCGCTAACGGCAGGCACGCTCGCCACTCGGTTTGTAACCGAGGCACAGCGGCTTGGCGGTTTCCGCGTTTTGTGTCCGCCTGATTGGGGCGCGGCTTGATGACCGCGGACCAACGGCGTTGTTTAGAATCAAGCCTGCAATTGCAGTCCGAGTGAAAAGGATCGAAGAGCGCGCATGACTGATGGCAAGACCCCGGAAGGCGAAAAGACCCTGCATGCCTCCGGGCCGAAGACACTGTCCGTGAAGCGTCCGGATATGGGCGTTGTGCGCCAGGCGTTCAGTCATGGCCGGTCGAAGGCCGTCGTGGTCGAAACCAAGCGCGCGCCGGTTCGCTCCGGCACGCCGCTCAAGACGGTGACGGCAAAGGCTGCGGAAGCGCCGAAACCGGAGGCTGCTCCCGCAGTCAGCGCGACGCCTGCCAAAGCGGTGAAGCCGCCACCGGTGCAGCCGAAGTCGGGCGGCATGGTTCTGCGCACGTTGACCGAAGGCGAGAAAGAAGCACGCTCGCGCGCGCTAACCGATGCGCGCGTCGCCGAGGAAGAAGAACGTCGCAAAGTTCAAGAAGAGGCCAAGCGCCGCGTCGAAGAAGAAGTGCGGCTCGCGCGCGAGCGCGAAGCTGCCGCCAAACGCAAGCTGGAAGACGACGCGCGCCGGGTTCTGGAGGAAGGCACACGCCGAAAGGTCGACGACGATGGGCGCCGCCAAGCGTCCGACGATCGTCCCATGGCCTCCGCGGCGCCCCGTCCAAGCGCGCGCCCGGCCTCATCCGGTGCGCCCGGATACAGAACTCAACCGGGAGGAGCGCCTGCCGCGCGTGCGCCAAGCGCGGCGCGTCCGGCGCCGGGTGGCGCAACAGGAATTGGTTTGCCGCCTCGTCGCATGACGGGCAGCGAAGAGGACGAAGCCGGCCGCATCGCGCGCCGTCGTATGGGGCCTCCGGGCCCCGGTGGGGCCGGCGCGTTCAAGCCGCCGCCGAAAGCGCCGACTGCGCCGCGCAAAGTAGCCGACGACGGGCGTCGCGGCGGCAAACTCAGCGTCGTCACGGCATTGGACGATCAGGAGCGCGTTCGCTCGATTGCGGCCTACAAGCGTCATGTACAGCGTCAGCGCGCGCAGCTTGGCAACAAGAATGCCGAAGCACCGCAAAAGATCATCCGCGAAGTGGTTATTCCCGAGGCGATTACGGTTCAGGAACTCGCGAACCGCATGGCGACGCGCGCGGTCGACATCATCAAGAGCCTGATGAAGCAAGGCCAAATGGTAACGATCAACACCTCGCTCGATGCCGATACCGCGCAATTGATCGCTGAAGAGTTCGGCCACACGGTTAAGCGCGTTGCGGACTCCGACGTGCTCGAGGGCTTAGCCGGTGACAGCGATGCCGACGAAAATTTGATGCCGCGCGCGCCGGTCGTGACCATTATGGGTCACGTCGATCACGGCAAGACGTCGTTGCTCGACGCGCTGCGCCAGACGGACGTGGCGGCGGGCGAGGCGGGCGGTATTACGCAGCATATCGGCGCCTATCAGGTGACCCTGCCGTCGAAGAAGAAGATCACATTTCTCGACACGCCGGGTCACGCGGCCTTTACGGCCATGCGCGCGCGCGGCGCGAAGGTGACCGACATCGTCGTGTTGGTCGTGGCGGCCGATGACGGCGTCATGCCGCAAACGATCGAAGCGCTCAATCACGCGAAAGCGGCGAAGGTCCCGATCATCGTCGCCATCAACAAAATCGATAAGCCGGGCGCTACACCCGACCGCGTGCGCACCGAACTTCTGTCACACGAGATCGTCGTGGAATCGATGGGCGGCGATACGCAAGCGATCGAGGTGTCGGCGACGAAGAAGCTCAACCTCGACAAACTGGAAGAGGCGATCTTGCTTCAGGCCGAGGTCTTGGATCTCAAAGCCAATCCAAACCGTCCGGCGTCGGGCGCGATCGTGGAGGCCAAGCTCGACAAAGGCCGCGGGCCTGTTGCGACCGCGTTGGTGGCGCGCGGTACGATCAAGGTCGGCGACATCGTGGTTGCCGGTGCCGAATGGGGCCGCGTGCGCGCGCTGGTCAACGAGCGCGGCGAGCAAGTGCCCAGCGCCGGCCCGTCGGAGCCGGTCGAAATTCTGGGTCTGTCGGCGCCGCCGGAAGCCGGTGATGATTTCGCGGTCGTCGAAACGGAAGGCCGCGCGCGCGAGGTCGCCGATTTCCGCGCGCGCAAGAAGCGCGATGCCCGTACGCTGGCCGGGGGGCGCACGTCGCTCGATCAGGTTTTGGCGCAGCGCGGCGCGGGCGAGACCAAGTTCCTGCCGCTGGTCGTCAAGTCGGACGTGCAGGGGTCGGTCGAAGCGATATCCTCGGCGCTCTCCCAGCTTTCGACGTCGGAAGTGAAGGCGCAGGTGCTTCACGCAGGCGTCGGTGGCGTCACGCAAAGCGACATTATTTTGGCGCGCGCCTCGGGTGCGCCGATTATCGCCTTCAACGTGCGTGCAACGGCCGAAGCGCGCGACATGGCCAAGCGCGACGGCGTCGAAATCCGTTACTACTCGATCATCTACAACATCATCGACGACATTAAGGCCGCGATGTCGGGCCTGTTGCCGCCGACGTTGCGCGAGAATTTCCTGGGCTATGCGACGATCCTCGAGGTGTTCAACATTACGAAGGTCGGCAAGGTAGCGGGCTGCCGCATTACGGAAGGCAAGGTTCTGCGCGGCAACAAAGTGCGTTTGCTGCGCGACAAGGTGGTGATCCACGAGGGAACGCTGTCGACATTGAAGCGCTTCAAGGACGAAGTGAAAGAGGTTCTGAACGGCCAGGAATGCGGCATGGCGTTCGAGAATTATCAGGACATCCAGAAGGGCGACGAAATCGAGTGCTTCGAGGTCGAGACCGTGAAGCGGACGCTGTAAGCAACCCGTTTCTCTAGGCCGCCTGCACCGGCCATGGACCCACATAGCGCGATTGCGGTCGGATGAGGCGGCCCGTTTGTTCCTGCTCGCGGACGTGTGCGATCCAGCCCGCGGCCCGGCCTGCGGCAAAGACCGGGGTGAAGCCCGCGCGCGGGATGTCGAGTGCTTCCAGCAAAAGCGCGGTGTAGAATTCGACGTTGGTGTCGAGGCGGCGTTCGGTTTTGAAGTCGCGGAGGGCGCGGAGAGCGGCGGCTTCGACGGCTTCGGCGAAGGCGATGCGGTTAGCGCGGTCTTTGAGTTTGGCGACAGTCGCCTTCAGCACATTCGCACGCGGGTCGCGCACGCGATAGACCCGATGGCCAAAGCCCATCAGGCGCTCGCCGCGCTTCAGGGCGTCGGCGATCCAGACATCGGCGTTTCCGGTTTTTTCGATGCCGTCGAACATGTCGAGGACGGGGCCGGGAGCGCCGCCGTGGAGCGGGCCTTTCAAGGCGCACAGCGCACCGACGATGGCGCTGGGCAATCCTGCTGCTGTCGAAGCGACGACGCGGGCGGCGAATGTCGAGGCGTTGAGGCCATGGTCCATGACCGTGACGAGGTAGGTCTCGAACGCGGCGATCTCTGCAGCGTTGCCAGCTTTGCCCCGGATCATCCGCAACACGTCGGCGGCGTGCGAGAGGCTTGCATCCGGTGCGATGGGAACGGCGCCTTGCGTGGCGCGCGTCGCGAACGCAGCGGCGACGCCGGCCGCTGCCAGAACGTCGACCGGTTCGAGGTCGTGTGCGCCGTCGGGGATCGACGACAAGAGCAGGCGCATCGCTTCGACGGCCGTCAGAGCTTTCAGATTGGCGGCGAGCGGTTTGAAGCGGTCGTAGGCGTGGATGCGAGCTTTGCCGAGTTCGGCTTTGAGATCGCCGGTCGATTTGACGATGCCGTCCCACAGCGTTGCCGTCGCGTCTTCGAACGTCGCGTGACCGGCGAGGTCTTCAAGGTCGAGGCCGCGGATGATGAGGCGACCGGCTTCGCCGTCGACGTGACTTAAAGCGGTTTCGGCGGCGATGACGTTGTCCAATCCCGAACGCATGGCGGATGTCCTCTTTCAATCCTCATCAAAAAGGTGGGATGCGGACATGACGGCGTCAATCTTGAATCAATGTATCAATATGAGGGCTCTAGAGGCGCCCCCGGGCGAGCCTTAACCACACTCCCGAGACAAGAGCCGCAAGAACGATGAGGATCCAACCGGCGGCGAGCGTCGTCAGCGTTGTTTTGGCTTCCATCGTCAAAGTCAGGAAGTCGACGTTGCCGGTCCGCCAGAAGGTCCACTCGCCCGCCACACTCGTCGCAAGCAGTCGGTTACCCGTCTCGAGAACAACGATGCCGTCGCCGGTGGCGGGGTCGAGCCTTGCGGCCGTGTTGATAGCCGGATCATTGTTGCCGTCATGGCCGATGACGTAGTCGCCCGCATTGTTGGGGGCGTATAGAATGGTGCCCAGCCCCCAAATGTCCGCGCCGAGCTGCGTGGCATGGGGACGGCGCATCTCTGTGAGCGTCTGGGGCCGCAGGACGCCGCGGCCCGGTGGCTCGCCCCTCTGGCCCGGCATATGCGCCTGCAAAAAGCGGGTCATGTCGGCGGCGGAGGTGTAGAGCGACGCCGCGGCGAGTGCTGCAAAGCGATAGTGCGTGGCTGGTTTTCCGTCGGCGTCATAGAACTCGGCGACGTTCGCGGCGCGTTCGTCGAGAATGAAGGTTGAGCCGTTCATTTCGAGCCGGTCGAACACGTGCGCTTTCATATAACCGTTGAACGATTGGCCGGAGACTTCTTCGATCAGCAGCTGAAGCAATGTGTATCCGCCTCCGGAATACTCGAACGCCGTTCCAGGCTCGATGCCGACGCGAACGGCGCCGTCGGCGCCCGGCGATGCGTCGGCCGCCCGCGATAGAGAAGCTTCAAGTGGTTGGATGGGTTTGCCAGGCTTGAACCCCGCATAGCCGAGGCCGTCGGTCAGTCCTGCGGTGTGGCTCAATAGGCGGCGGACGGTGACGCCCTTGTTGTCGAATTTACCGGCCGGCAGCTTCCAACGTGTCAGGTAAGTCGAAACCGGGGCGTCGAGGTCGAGCTTGCCGACTTCGACTAGCGTCATCACACCCCAGGCAGTGATCCATTTGCTCATCGAGGCGACCTGAAAGCGCGTATCGCGATCGACGGGTTTGCCTACGGACACGAAGCGATCGCCGACGACGCCGCCGCGGTGGAGCAGAACCATTGCGGCGTTCCCACGGTGCTTGCCGTCGATCTCGGCGATGGCGGCAGCAAGAAATGCCTTCGTATCGCCCGCTGGGGCGACGGGCGTGCGCCACCATCCTTCGAGTGTTCCGGCGACGAAAACACCGGCCCAAGCCAGCAAGGCGACCGATGTCAGGATGAGAATTCGACCGATCACTGGATTTGTCCCGCCAAGAGCAAACTCTCCCTTTCCAACATTGCGGAAAACGTGGAGGCTCGCGCTGTCAGCGTCAATCTTGAATCAAGATATCAAGATGAGCATGCGCAAGTCGAGTAAACCGATCCAGGTGCGTTTGCAGGCGTTTTTGGACGCCGAGGCAGCAGCCAAAGCCCTCGGCGTCAGCCGCAACACGCTTTACGCCTATGTGAGCCGCGGCCTTGTGCGCTCGACACCGCATCCTACCGTCGCTAAGGCGAGTCTCTACGTTGCGGCCGATATTCAGGCGCTAATCACGCGCAAGGTCCGCATGCGCCGTCCACGCGCGGCGGCGGCCAGCGCTCTCGAGGGCGGCTTGCCCGTGCTCAAGACGCGCATCACCCATTTCGAAGACGACCGGCTCTTTTATCGGTCGAAAGAGGCGACATCGTTCTCGCGGGAGGCCACGCTTGAGGACGCCGCGCGGCTGCTGTGGGACTGCGGCGAGGTGGATCCGTTCGCCGACACCCCGTTCGATCCTCGGGAGGTGCCGGGCTGGATCGACATCTCGGCGCGCTTCTTGCCGCCGAAGGCCCCAGATCGCGCTTGCGCCTTGCTGCCGTTGCTCACCACACGCGAACCACCCAGCGCCGGCAAGCCGGGCACTCGGGCATTCGGCGCTGCCGCGCGCCTCGTCCAAGCTGTTGTTGCCGCGATCTCGGGGATCGACCGGCCGCTCGATGGGGCCATTCATGAGAAAATCGCTTCAGCCTGGCGAAAACCAAAAGCGGGCGATGCGATACGCCGCGCGCTTGTGCTTCTCGCCGACCACGAGTTGAACGCCTCGACCTTCGCAGTTCGCGTGATCGCGTCGACCGGCGCAAGGTTGACGCATTGCGTGCTCGGCGGGCTTGCAGCGGTCAGCGGGCCGCGGCACGGCGGGGCGAGCGACCGCGTACGGGCGTGGCTCGAGGGGATCGAGACGGCGGAGGACGCAGCTCTCGCCGTTGGCGCCCGTCTGAGCGGCGGCGAAAGCTTGCCGGGTTTTGGCCACATCTTCTATCGCGAAGAGGATCCCCGCGCGGTTGAGCTGTTGTCGATCGTCAAGCCGGATGACGTGGTGGCGGCGGTGCTCGAGGCGGCTCGATCGATGGCGGGGCTTGAGCCCAATGTCGATTTCGCGCTGCTTGCCTTGGAGCGTCGCTTTGAGTTGCCTGACGGCGCCGCCTTGGGATTGTTCGCTATGGGACGGACAGTTGGGTGGCTCGCGCATGTGTTCGAGCAGCGCGCCGCCGGTACACTCATCCGGCCGCGGGCGGAATTCGTGGTGGAATAGGGCTATCGATTTTCAATTGCGCGCCCGGCGACGTTCCCTCAAATTGCGCGCATGTCCATCCCGAATTCGAGCGCCCAACTGCTTCAACGCGCCGCTGCCGCGCTTCAGCGCGGTGAGCGGGTCGAGGCGGAATCGTTGTGCCACCAGGTCTTGAACCAGTTCGGCGAAGACGCCAACGCGCTGATGGTCTTGGGTGTCGTCCGGCACGAGAATGGCGACGCAGCCGGTGCGATTGCGCATCTTGAGCGCGCGCGCGAATTGATGCCGGCGCACATTCATGTGCTGGTTAATTTGGGTTCCGCCTACCGCGCGGCGGGGCGGCTTCACGAGGCGCGGATGGCGCTGGAGGCCGCCCTTGAGGTGGACCGGCGCTTTGCGATCGCGCACAACAATTTGGGCAATGTGCTGCTCGATCTGGGCGATCGCGAAAACGCCATGCGTGCGTATGAGCGCGCCGAGGTCGGGCAACCGAACTACGCCGAGCCGATCGCGGGATTGGCTCGTATCGCCGAGGAAGAACATCGGCTTGAAGATGCGCGGCGCCTTTCGGAGCGCGCGTTGAGCGTTGGTCCACTGAACGTGTCGGCTCAATTGACACGCGCGCGCGTGTTGTCGCGGGAAGGTAAGCCGGAGTTGGCGGTGCCGGTGCTTGAGCGGTTGCTTCATACTGGGGCACCGACGCCGACGAACCGAGTTGTGGCGGAGGGATATCTCGGCGATGCCTACGAGAGACTGGGACGAATCGATGATGCTTTCACGGCGTTCACGCGAGCGAACGGGTTGCAATATTCCCAGTTTTCTCAAGTCTTCGGCAACGATCAGGGGCCGATGGCACCGCATGCCGTTAAGCGCCTGACGGATTTCGTTGCAGGGACGCAGGCTTCATCTTGGCGCGAGGCGCCCGCGGTTGTGGGGCTCGTCCCCGTTTTCTTGGTTGGGTTCCCGCGCTCGGGCACGACGCTGCTCGATCAGATATTGGCGTCGCATCCTCTGGTCACGACGTTGGAAGAACGCGATACGCTCGTCGGACCTGCCGAGGCGTTGTTCAAGCCAAGTGATGGGTTCGAGCGGTGGCCGTCACTGGCGACCGCCGAGATCGAACGGTTGCGGGCGCTCTACTGGCAGAAGGTGAACACTGGGTTGTTGGGCGCGCCGATCAAGCATGTGTTTATCGACAAGCTTCCGTTGAATGCGATTTATCTGCCGTTGATCTACAGGTTGTTTCCGGCGGCCAAGATCATTCTTGCCATTCGCGATCCACGCGATGTCGTGCTGAGTTGTTATCAGCAGCGATTCGGAATGAACCCGGCGATGTTCCAATTGCTCCAACTCGATCGTGCGACCGCTTACTACGACCTGGTGATGAGGCTTGTTCGGGTCAGTCGAGAGAAGTTGCCGCTGAACGTGCATGAGGTTCGGTATGAATCGGTCGTGGGCGAGTTCGACTCGACCATTCGGGCGCTGTTAGAGTTCTTGGATGTTGCGTGGGACGATGCAGTTCGCGACTATGCCGCAACTGTTAAAGGTCGGGCGATCGGTACGCCAAGTGCCAACCAGGTCGTTCAGCCGCTCTATAGCTCGGCCCAGGGCAAGTGGCGGAAATACAGGCGCTTTCTTGAGCCGCATTTGCCCGTGCTCGAACCATGGGTCGCAGCCTTTGGATATGCGCCGTCTTAGGACCTTGGATTGCGGATAAAAGGCCTATAAAAGGCTCGGCCTTCATGGCACGCAAAACACCAAATCGCGAACGGGGACCCAGCCAGCGCCAGCTTAGGGTGGCGGAGGAAATCCGCCACGTGCTAGCCGGCGCGATGATGCGCGGCGACCTGCACGATCCCGCGCTCGACGGCGTTTCGGTAACGATCACGGAAGTCCGGATCAGTCCGGATTTGAAGAACGCGACCGTGTTCTCGCTGCCTTTGGCGGGCGCGAAGGCCGATATCGTGTTGAAGGGATTGAATCGATGCGCGCCCTATTTGCGCGCGCAAGTCGGCAAGGCGATGCAGTTGCGCTATGCGCCGACTTTGACTTTCGTCGCGGACAAGTCGTTCGACGAAGCGCACCATATCGAAGCCCTTTTGAAGTCGGAAAAGGTCGCGCGCGATCTGAAAGCCGCCTGCGAGCAGGCGGAAAACGAAGTGGGCGATGGCGAGAACTAAAGGCGAGACGCTCCACGGTTGGCTCATTCTCGATAAGCCATTGGGACTAACGTCGACGAAGGCGTTGGCGATTGCTCGGCGGCTGTTGAACGCAAACAAGGCCGGGCACGCGGGCACGCTCGATCCGCTTGCGAACGGCGTGCTGCCGCTCGCGTTCGGGGAGGCGACCAAGACCGTTCCCTATCTTGTCGAGGCGCGGAAGACCTATCGCTTCACCGTTCGCTGGGGCGAGGAGACGACGACCGACGATGCCGAAGGTCCGGTGACGCGCGAAAGCGCCGTGCGGCCATCGCCGGAGCAGATTCTCGCTGAACTTCCCGCCTTTGTCGGCGAGATCATGCAGACACCACCGGCGTTCTCGGCGGTGAAAGTCGACGGCGAGCGTGCGTACGATCTCGCTCGCGGCGGCGAGGAGGTGGTGCTCCAGCCGCGCCTTGCGCATATCCATCGTGTCGAGATCGCCGAGGTTGTCGATACCGGCCATGTGACGTTCGAGATGGTCTGCGGCAAAGGGACCTATGTCAGAGCCTTCGCCAGGGATTTGGGCCGGGCCTTGGGGTGCTTTGGTCACGTGCGGGCGTTGACGCGGTTCGGGGTCGGCCCGTTCCGGCTTAAGGCCGCGATTTCGCTGGAACAACTGGAGGAATCTGCTAAAGGAGGCGTCGCCAAGCGCTTGCTCATGCCGCTTGCGACCGCCCTGGACGACATCCCGGGGCTGGCCGTGACGGATCAGGAAGCCGCCCAGCTCAGGCTGGGTCAAGCGATTCTCGCGCGTGGTCGAGTCTCTCTCCGTGAAGAGGCCGTTGCAGAGGGTGGGGCCCCGGAGGTTCAGCCCGTGTTCTGCCGCAGCCGTGGAGGCGATCCCGTTGCGATCGCCGCCTTCGACCGGGGGGAGTTGAGGCCAACGCGGGTGTTCAACTTTTCAACACGAGGATAATTCCCGATGTCGCTAAATCCAGAGCGAAAGACCGAAGTGATTAAGCAGTATGCCGTCAAATCCGGCGACACGGGTTCGCCCGAGGTCCAGGTGGCGGTTCTATCGGAGCGCATCAACAGCCTCACCGACCATTTCAAAGCGCATGTGAAGGACAACCATTCACGCCGCGGCTTGTTGAAGATGGTGTCGACGCGCAGGCAGTTGCTCGACTATCTCAAGAACACGGACAAAAAGCGCTATGAGGCGCTGATCGGTAAATTGGGCTTGCGGCGTTAAGCGCCGATGCAGACGGGCTGGAGGTTCGACCTCACCCTGTCCGGCCCCTTCAGACGGGTTCGCGCGCGAGAGATCGTGCGCGCCCGCTTCCCCGCGCCTTTGGCGCGTCATGTTTCACTGCAGAGCAGCGAATGGCCGTCCGCAATCCGGCGGTGGCAAATTTAGGACGTAAGAGAAATGTTCAATATCCATAGAGAAGAAATCGATTGGGGCGGGCGCAAGCTGACGCTGGAAACCGGGCGCATCGCGCGCCAAGCCGACGGCGCGGTGCTGGCCACGATCGGCGAAACGACGGTGATGGCAACCGTGGTTTCGGCGAAATCACCGCGGCCCGGCATCGATTTTCTGCCGCTCACCGTCGACTATCAGGAAAAGACGTTTGCCGCGGGCCGCATTCCCGGCGGCTATTTCAAGCGCGAAGGCCGGCCGACGGAGCGCGAGACGCTGATTTCGCGGTTGATCGACCGTCCGATCCGCCCGCTGTTCGTTGAGGGCTATCGAAACGAGACGCAGGTCATCGTGACGGTTCTCTCGCACGATCTCGAGAACGATCCCGACATTCTGGCAATGGTCGCCGTGTCGGCGGCGTTGACGTTGTCGGGTGTGCCGTTCCGTGGGCCGATCGGCGCCGCGCGCGTCGGTTACATCAACGGCGAATACGTTCTCAATCCGCTGATCGAGAAGATGCCGGAGTCGAGCCTGGAGCTCGTCGTCGCCGGTACCGACGACGCCGTGATGATGGTCGAATCGGAAGCCAAGGAACTTCCCGAAGACATTATGTTGGGCGCCGTCATGTTCGGCCACCGCGCCATGCAGCCGGTGATCAAGGCGATCATCAATTTGGCGCAGCGTGCGGCAAAGGACCCGCGTGAACACAACCTGCCGGACAATGGCGCGCTGCTGGCGAAGATCAAGTCAGTCGCGGAAGCCGATCTGCGCGCGGCCTATCGTGAGCGCCAGAAGCAGACGCGTTATGACAAGATCGGCGCAGTGAAGAAGCGCGTCGTCGAAGAGTTCGCCGGCGAAGGCAGGGCCGATCCACTGCTCGTTACCGGACTTTTCAAGGAGATCGAAGCCTCGATCGTGCGCAACGACATCCTGGACACCGGCAAACGCATCGACGGACGCGACACGAAGACCGTGCGTCCGATCATGGCGGAGGTCGGCGTTCTGCCGCGCACGCACGGCTCGGCGCTGTTCACGCGCGGGGAGACGCAGGCGCTGGTGGTCACCACGCTGGGCACCGGCGAGGACGAGCAGTACGTCGACTCGCTCGAAGGGACGTATAAGCAACACTTCATGCTACACTACAACTTTCCCCCGTTCTCGGTCGGCGAGACCGGCCGCGTGGGCGCGCCAAAGCGCCGCGACATCGGTCATGGCAAGCTTGCCTGGCGCGCGATGCGTCCGGTGATGCCGGCGAAGGAAAGCTTCCCCTACACGATCCGCGTCGTCTCGGAGATCACGGAATCGAACGGCTCATCGTCGATGGCGACGGTGTGCGGTTCGTCGTTGTCGCTCATGGACGCGGGCGTTCCCTTGAAGAGCCCCTGCGCGGGCATCGCAATGGGTTTGATCAAGGAAGGCGATCGCTTCGCGGTTTTGTCGGACATTTTGGGCGATGAAGATCATCTGGGCGACATGGACTTCAAGGTTGCCGGCACATCGAGCGGCGTGACCTCGCTGCAGATGGACATCAAGATCGCGGGTATCACCGAAGAGATCATGCGCGTCGCGCTCGCCCAAGCGAAGGACGGGCGTATCCATATCTTGGGCGAGATGTCCAAGGCGTTGACGGGTGCTCGCGCGGAGCTCGGCGAGCATGCGCCGCGCATCGAAGTGATCAACATTCCGACCGACAAGATTCGCGAAGTGATCGGTCAGGGCGGCAAGGTGATCCGCGAAATCGTGGAGAAGACCGGTGCCAAGATCGACATCCAAGACGACGGCACGGTGAAGGTCGCCTCGGCTAACGGCGAGTCCATTCGCGCCGCGATGAAGTGGATCAAGTCGATTGTGGCCGAACCCGAAGTGGGCGTGATCTACGAAGGCAAGGTCGTCAAGGTCATGGACTTCGGCGCGTTCGTGAACTTCTTCGGCGCGCGCGACGGGTTGGTGCACATTTCTCAACTTTCGAGCAAGAAGGTGGCCAAAACCGGAGATGTCGTCAAAGAAGGCGACAAGGTGTTTGTGAAACTTCTGGGCTTCGACGACCGCGGCAAAGTGCGTCTGTCGATGAAGATCATCGATCAGGCGACCGGAAAGGAAATCGCCGGCGCGGACGGGGACCGGGCCGCGGAGGGTTAGTCGCTACGACGCATCGAGAATTCCGATCGCGCGGGGCGCTCGCTCCGCGCGGTTTTTTTTGCTTCAGCCTTCTCCGTTGCCGCTCGCGCTCATCGCCTTAAGTTCGGCGGCGTTGGGCATGCCGGTGACGTTGAAGCCGGCGTCGACGTAGTGGATTTCACCTGTCACGCCCGCCGAGAGGTCGCTCAGGAAGTAGAGCGCGGCGCCACCGACGTGAGGGAGTTCGACCGTTTTCTTCAGCGGGGAATGTTGCTTGTACCAGTTGAAGACGAGGCGGGCGCCGCCGACGCCGGAGCCCGCGAGCGTGCGCATGGGGCCCGGCGAGATCGCGTTGACGCGGATGCCGTCGCGGCCGAGATCGGCGGCGAGATAGCGGACCGAGGCCTCAAGGGCGGCTTTGGCCACGCCCATGACGTTGTAGCTCGGCATGACGCGCATCGAACCTGCATAGGTCAGCGTGATCATGGCGCCACCGTTCTTCATCAGATGCGAGGCGCGGCGGGCGATATCGGTGAACGAGAAGCAGGAGATTTCCATCGTACGGCGGAAGTTGGCGCGCGTGGTGTCGACGTAACGGCCTTTGAGTTCGTTGCGGTCGGAGAACGCGATTGCGTGCACCAGGAAATCGAGGCCGCCCCATTGGCGTTCGATGGCCGAGAACGTCGCTTCCAGCGATTGATCGTCTTCGACGTCCGCGGGCAGCACCAGCTTGGCGCCCAGCGTTTCAACGAGCGGTTTGACGCGCTTGCCGAAGGCGTCGCCCTGATATGTGAAGGCGAGTTCCGCGCCGTGTTCGTGCAAGGTTTGCGCAATGCCCCAGGCAATCGAGTGGTCGTTGGCGACCCCCATGATCAAGCCGCGTTTTCCGGCCATCATTTTTTTGGCGGCGGTCATTTAGTTGTAGCGCTGGAAGACGAGCGAGGCGTTGGTGCCGCCGAAGCCGAACGAGTTCGACAGAACGGTGTCGATCTTGGCGTTGTCGATGCGCTTGCGCACGATCGGGGCGTCGGCCACCGCGGGGTCGATTTCCTCGATGTTGGCGCTTTCGCAGATGAAGCCGTTTTGCAGCATGAGGATCGAATAGATCGCCTCGTGCGCGCCGGCCGCGCCTTGGCTGTGGCCGGTCAGCGATTTGGTGGCGCTGATCGGCGGGATTTGCTTGCCGAAGACTTCCTTGATCGCGTTGATTTCGGGGATGTCGCCGACGGGCGTCGAGGTGGCGTGCGGGTTGATGTAGTCGATGGGCGCTTTGGCCGCGTCGAGCGCCATGCGCATGCAGCGCACGGCGCCTTCGCCCGAGGGGGCCACCATGTCGGCGCCGTCGGCGGTGGCACCGTAGCCCGTCAGCTCGGCGTAGATTTTCGCGCCGCGCGCCTTGGCGTGAGCGAGCTCTTCAAGGATCAAGATTCCGCCGCCGCCGGAGATGACGAAGCCGTCGCGGTTCTTGTCGTAAGCCCTGCTGGCCTTCTGGGGCGTGTCGTTGTAGCGCGAGGACATCGCACCCATGGCGTCGAACAGGACCGATAGCGTCCAGTCGAGCTCTTCGCCGCCGCCGGCGAACATGACGTCTTGCTTGCCCCACTGGATCATTTCGTAAGCGTTGCCGATGCAGTTGGCCGATGTCGAGCAGGCCGAGGAAATCGAATAGTTCACGCCCTTGGTCTTGAACCAGGTCGAGAGGTTCGCCGAGCAGGTCGAGGACATAGCCTTCGGCACGGCGAAGGGGCCGACTTTCTTCGGACCTTTAACCGGTTCAGTCCGCGCGGTGTCAGCTGCAGCTACAATTGCCTTCGTCGAGGGGCCGCCCGAGCCCACGATCAGGCCAGTGCGTTCGTTCGAAACGTCATGCGGTTCGAGCCCGGCATCGGCGATGGCTTGGTTCATCGCGATCCAGGTATACGCGGCGCCGTCGCCCATGAAGCGGCGGGCGCGGCGATCGACGGCGGTGTCGAGGTCGACTTTCAAGCTGCCGTGGACTTGGCTGCGAAAGCCCATGCGCTTGTAGTCTTCTGCCGCAGTGATTCCAGGCTTTGCTTCGCGCAGGGAGGCGACCACTTCCTGTGTGTTGTTGCCGATCGAGCAGACAATGCCCATGCCGGTGACGACGACGCGTCTCATAGTGCTCAACCTTTCTTGGCCGCTGCGCGAAGTGGCGGCGGCGATGACTGCAGTCAATCAAGTCCGTCGGCGTCAGGCCGCTTCGGGGACGGCCCCGTCGACCGCAAGGACGACACGCAAGTCCTTTGCTTCGTATGCGACCTTACCGTCGACCTTCATTACGCCGTCGGCGATGCCCAACACGAGCTTCCGCATAATGACGCGCTTCAGATCGACCGCATAAGTCACGAGTTTGGCGTCAGGACGTACCATTTCGGTGAATTTGACCTCGCCAACTCCTAGAGCTCGACCGCGTCCCTTGCCGCCCATCCAACCTAGGAAGAAACCCAGCATCTGCCACATACCATCGAGTCCGAGACAGCCCGGCATAACGGGATCTGAAGCGAAATGGCATTTGAAAAACCAGAGGTCCGGCTTGATGTCGAATTCGGCGAGGATCTGGCCTTTGCCGTTGAGGCCGCCGCGGTCGGCAATGTGGGTGATGCGGTCCATCATGAGCATTGGCGGCAACGGGAGCAGCGCGTTTCCCGGGCCGAAAAGTCTGCCGTGGCCGCAGTCCAAAAGCGCCGGCGCATCAAAGGAACTCGGGAATTTTGCGGGGCTGGGCGGTGAATCGGACATGTTGGGGCCTGCCTCCGACGCTAGACTTGACATTCAGGGTGAACCCTCCGATTTCCTTCGTGCGCTGTTTTGAGCTATTCAAAAGAGTGCAAACTGGGGTCGGGTGCTACGAGTACCAAGAAGTCATGCGTAGCATGAGGGTGTTCGACCCCTCAAGACACGAGTTCCGAGCGGGCCAAATGCGTTCAACAAGTTCGAAATCGGCGAGGGCGCCCAAAGGCGATTTGGCGGGGAAACTGCGTGCCGCCGGATTGCGCCCGACGCGGCAGCGCTTAGCGCTCGGCAGGCTTTTGTTTGCCGAGGGAGACAGGCACGTTTCGGCAGAATCTCTGCATGACGAAGCGGCCGGATCCGGGGCCGATTTGTCGTTGGCGACGGTGTACAACACCCTGCATCAATTTACCTCGGCAGGGCTTCTGCGGCAGGTTATTGTCGACGGCGCGAAGACTTATTTCGATACCAATACCGGCGATCACCACCACTTTTATATCGAAGACCGGGCGCTGCTGATGGATATTCCGGGTGATAGCGTGCACATTGACGGGCTGCCGAAGGCGCCACTTGGGACCGTGGTCGACCGAGTCGATATCGTTGTGCGGCTCAAATCGAGAATTTAGAACTATTCTAAGGTATTGACAGCGCGAATTGCCGGCCTATGGTTCCGGATCAGGGCGCCCTTCCTGCTCAGTTGCGTTCCCCATAAAATCGCGAGGAGAGACACTTCGATGGCAAAACTTTCCGGTACCAAGACGCACGACAATCTTAAAGCCGCGTTCGCCGGCGAAAGCCAGGCTAACCGCCGCTATCTTTATTTCGCGCAGAAGGCGGATGTCGAGGGATACAACGACGTCGCCGCAGTATTCCGCTCAACGGCGGAAGGCGAGACGGGCCATGCGCACGGTCATCTTGAGTTTATGGAGGTTGTCGGCGATCCGGCGACGGGCCTGAAGATCGGTCCCACGGGCGACAATCTCAAAGCAGCGATCGCGGGTGAAACGCACGAATATACCGACATGTATCCGGGCATGGCCAAGACGGCGCGGCAAGAAGGCTTCGACGAGATCGCGGACTGGTTCGAAACACTGGCCAAGGCCGAGAAGAGCCACGCGGGACGGTTCCAAAAAGCGTTCGACACGCTGGGTTAACTACTCCCTGGGAGCGCGGGCAACTTGCCCGCTCTTGAAGAAAGTGCGGGCAAGT
>JANOFM010000208.1:0-2435 GCA_031413635.1 Alphaproteobacteria bacterium
CCCGACCCGTCGATCAGATAGAGATGATCGCCGCGCTTGATGTCGCGAACTTTTGCCGCGCTCAATGGCGCTCCGCCTCGGCCGCTTCGCGCGACAGAACGAATTTGCGATCGCAATAGGGGCATTCCACCTGTGTGTCCGTACCCATCTCAAGGAACACTTTCGGATGGCCGAGCGCGCCCCCGCCGTCGCAGGCGATGCGCCGTTTGTGGACCGTAATCGTTTCGGGAGCGGGCGTCGTCATGGTCTGAAAACCGGGCGGTTGTAAATGGCGCGCGGATGATAGCCAGCAACGCCCGCACCGCAAGCGCCTAAACCCTCCCGCATTGCGTCTCTCCCATGCTTTGGCTAGTGTCCGCCCCAATCTGAACCCATAGCATTTGCACCCATAGCTCAGTTGGATAGAGCGCTGCCCTCCGAAGGCAGAGGTCGCACGTTCGAGTCGTGCTGGGTGCGCCAGACTTCGCCGTTGGCTCCGGCTTGCAGGCCAGCAACACTGCATTGAATTACGGCGAAGGCTGTCGACCGAAGCGCGGAGCGCGCAGGTGGACCGCCCGAACATTAGTCTCTGCGCTGATCCGAGAGGATCAGGTTCTCCTGCAACCGCGCCTGCATCGCTTGCGGCAGATCGCTCGGCTGCAATTTTTTCTCCCTGACCAGCTTGAGCATCAATTCCTCGGCCTCCGCGTCGCGGATGAGGATGATAATCTGCTGCTGGTCACTCACAGGTGCAGGCTTGCGCTCGCGATAAAGCTCGGGCTTCAGAGCCTTCAGCCGCGCCAGCAACAAATTGTCCGAATATCGGCGGCGCTCGGAAATCTGTTGCCCCATGGAATAGACGACATCCATGTACCCATCGCGCCCCCGCCTGTCGGCTTCTTCCTCCAACAGATCGGCCGCAACCGCCTGCGCGGCACGCCACCGTTCGTCGAACGCGGAATCCTTCTGGCGTCGGCGATAGACCACTTGCCGCGTATAGCCCGCCGCGCGGCACGCGTCCGCTACAGGATGCCCGTTTCCGAGCGCCGCAAAAAACCTCTCGTCGCGCTCCTCGCTGCGAACGGCGGGCGCGGGCACGATGGGTGGTTGATCGAGCGCAGATTGCTTACTGGCGGCCCGCCCACCGGAAGGCGCGGCCGTCGCCGGATGACAGGGGTGACAGGGGTCGGTGTCACCCGTTGCGGTGTCACTCGCCATTTTGTCATCCGGCTGCGCTTCCATCGCCATCACTCATCATAAGTCGCAAGCGGAATGTGGCGCGCGCAAACGTCCAGCACGCGACGCCAACATTGCGCCAACGCACGAAATCCGCCGAAATTCTGCCTAGAACAAATATAGAACAAGCCGTCATCAAAAGCAAGAAAAAATAAGGCGAAAGAACATCGCGTCAAACGTCTGCGACGGGCGCTTCAGCGCTGCAGATCAAGCCTCCAGCATCACCTCGAACCCGCCGAAGATCAGCCGCTTGCCGTCGAACGGCATCGGTGTCGCGCCCGGCTGCATGCGCGGGTCGGCCATCGCCTTGGCGTTGCCGGCGTCGCGTGCCGCTTTCGACGGCCACACGATCCACGAGAACACCACGGTCTCGTCCTCGTTGCATTTCACCGCCAGCGGGAACGAGGTCAATTTGCCGGGCGGAATATCGTAGCCCCAACATTCGACGACCTTGAGCGCGCCATGCTCCTTGAAGATCGGCGCCGCCTGTTCCGCAATCTTGCGATAGGCCTCGCGATTGGCTTTCGCCACGGGGATTACAAATCCGTCGATATAGGGCATGGGGCGCGTATTCCTTACGAGGTGTTGGTACGGTTCCTTAGTCGGGGATCTCGGCCTCGACGAGCTTCGCGAGCAGCGCGAGCGACTGCTGCCAGCCGAGATAGCAAGCCTCAAGCGGAATCATCTCGGGGATACCGGCTTGCACGATGTTCATTTCGGTACCGACGGAGACCTTCTTCAAATCGATCGTCGTCGTCATCTCACCCGCCAAGTTCGGATCGTCGAACTTGTCTGTGTAGCGGATGCGCTCGTGCGGGACGAGCTCCAGATATGTTCCGCCGAACGAGTGTGAGTGGCCGGTACTGAAGTTCGTGAACGACATTTTGTAGGCGCCGCCGACTTTCGCCTCCATCTGATGCACCTTTGCCGTGAAGCCGTTCGGCGGCAGCCATTTCGCCATCGCGTCCGGATCGAGGAATGCGCGATAGACGCGCTCGGGCGTCGCGCTCAAAACACGGTGAAGACGGACGGTGTTGGTCATGGCAAGTCTCCATTCGACGATTTATCCCGGCATTGCACCTTGCTTATGGGGTGTTGATCGTGGCCCCGGGCTCATGCCCTGCACAAACCGCTAAGCCAGTAACTTCCCAAGAAACAACCCAAGCGCCAAATCGTCTTCGGCGCCGAACGAATGCCGCGCGATACGTCCCTCTCGGTCG
>JANOFM010000209.1:0-6955 GCA_031413635.1 Alphaproteobacteria bacterium
GTAAAGGCCGATCGCCGCGGCGTTGCCGGCGAAGGCGTGGAGGATGGGCGTCTCGTTGCGCTTCAGAATTTGCGTTGCGACGGTGCGCGAGAGGAGGCCCGCGTAGCCGCGGCCGCGCGCGTCGGGGTGGGTGCAGACGCCACTGACTTCGGTGAAGCCGTCGAGCTTCATGCGCTCGCCCGCCATGGCGAGGAGCTTGCCGTTTTCCTTCACGCCCCAGAAGCCCCCCAGTTCGTGGGTGCGGGTTTTGAACGGGCCCGGCTTCGTCAACGTTGCCAGCGCGAGCATGTCGGGCGCGTCGGCGTCGGTCAGACGGACGACGCGGCCGTCGGGTTCGAGGGGCACGAGCGTTTTTGCCACCATTTGAACGCCGGGCGCGAAGCGCAGTGCGCGCGCTTTGCCTAATGCGAGATGCGATTGGCGCGTGGCCAGCGCGTGCCACACCGGGCGGTCGAGAAGCTTGGCGGTCATGGCGGCGTCCAAGTATAAGCCGGATTGCGTTAGTGCGAACGAGTAAGGAGCGATCAATGATAGCCGATCCCATCGCGATTTGGCATCGCGCCGTGGAAACGAAGAATTTCGGCGCGATTGAAGATTTGTTGGCCGAGGATGCGGTGTTCTATTCACCGGTGGTGCATTCGCCGCAGGCAGGCAAAGCGCTGACCGCGAAATATCTGCGCGCCGCGATGGCCGTGCTCAATACTCCGGATTTTCGCTATGTCGGCGAATGGCGCAGCGAGCGGTCGGCGGTGCTGGAGTTCGAGGTTAAGTTGGACGGCGTCGTCGTCAACGGCGTCGATATCGTGCGCTGGAACGACGAGGGGCTCATCGTCTTGTTCAAGGTGATGATGCGGCCGCTGAAGGCGCTCAACGCCATCATGCCGCTGATGGCGGCGCGCTTGCAGGCGCCATGACGGTCACGCTCTACGGCATCAAGAACTGCGACACGATGAAGAAGGCGCGGGCTTGGCTCGACGCGCATGGCGTCCCCTATTCGTTTCACGATTACAAGACCGCCGGCATCTCGCGCGCGACGCTTGAGGGGTGGGTGAAAGTCGTGGGGTGGGAGGTATTGCTGAATCGCGCCGGCACGACGTTTCGCGCGCTGCCCGACGGCGAGAAGGCCGGACTGAACGAGGCGGCGGCGATCGAACTAGTGTTGGCGCTGCCGTCGATGATCAAGCGGCCGGTGCTGGTGCGCGGCGAGCGTGTGATTGTCGGCTTCAAGCCGGAGATTTACGCGAGCAGCGTGGTGTCGAGCGGCGCGCCCGTCAGACGGCGATAGAGGTCGAGGTAGCGTTTGCTGGTGGCCTCGACGATGTCGCGCGGTAAGGTTGGGGGCGGGGCTTCGCCGTTCCAGCGGTGGGCCGCGCGTTCGGTGTCGAGCCAATCGCGCAGCGGTTGCTTGTCGAAGCTCGGTTGGCCGCGGCCCGGCGCGTAGCCGTCTTTGGGCCAGAAGCGGGAAGAGTCGGGGGTCATCACTTCGTCGATCAGGATGATTTTTCCCGGCTTGTCGCGGCCGAATTCGAATTTCGTGTCGGCGACGATGATGCCGCGGGCTTCGGCGACTGTGCTGCCGGTGTCGTAGACGGCGCGGGTCAGGCGTTCGAGTTCCGTCGTCGCGGTGTCGCCGGCGATTTGGCGCATGCGGGCGATGGTGATGTTTTCGTCGTGGCCGCTTTCGGCTTTCGTCGCCGGGCTGAAGACCGGCGGGGCGAGTCGCGCGCTTTCGACAAGGCCGCGCGGCAAGGCTTCGCCGGCGAGCGTTCCGGCGGCGGCATATTCTTTCCAGGCCGAGCCCGAGAGATAGCCGCGGATGACGCATTCGATGGGAAAGACCTGCGTGCGCCGGCACAGCATGGCGCGCCCGGCGATGGCTGTGCGGTGCGCTTTAAGCGCCGGGATCGCGTCGATGATGTCGGCGGCCGAAGCGGAGATCATGTGGTGATCGACGACGTTGGTAAGGCGAGCGAACCACCAGGCGCTGATCTGGGTGAGCACGGCGCCCTTGTAGGGGATGGCCTCGGCCATCACCACGTCGAAGGCGCTGATGCGGTCGGTGGCGACGAGGAGCAGGCGATCGGCGTCGACCTCATAGATGTCTCGCACCTTGCCGCGGCCGAGGCGCTTGAGCGGCAGGTCGCTCGTCGTCATGGGGTGCATGCGTCGCGTTCCGCGATTGCTCGATTCGACTTCAAGATCCAGTCGACTTTAGCATCCGGCGAGCTTCGCGTTCGAGCGAACGCCGTTCGTGCGCAATAAAAAGGGCCGCAAGAGCGGCCCAGTGACAGGAGGAGTACGAGTTTAGTTCAGCAAGAAGTCGAAGCGCAGAGTTACGCTTTGATCTTCCTCTTCGTTGCGCGGAAGCGTGTTCTGCGTGAAGTACGGGTCGTTGACCGGTTCGGAGTAGCGATACTCCAAGCCCAACACCATCGAGGGCGTGAACGAATAGGTCAGGCCCGCCATGCCCTGGTAGCCGAAGTTGCCACGCGGCAGCGCCGAATTGAGAAGCGGATCTTCGCCCAGATTGAATTTACCGAAGCCGCCGCCGACATAGGTGCCGAGCGACCAATCGGTGGTGAAAACGTAATAGCCGTTCGCCGCGATCGATTCGGCTTCCAATTCGGAATTGAGCGGGATCGACAATCCCGCCGTTGCCGGTATCAATCCGCTGTTGCCGCCAAAGCCGGAATGCACGCCTACGAAGAAGCCATTCTTGCTCTGCGGCGAGTCGGCGTTTTCGGAAGAAATTCCAAGGTCGGCATAAACTGCGTTCAGGATGCGCTCGGCCATCGACATTTCAGCGGCGTGCGCCGACGAAGAAGCCAGCAAGGCCCCCGCCGCAGTCATCGCCATGATTGTCGTTGTACGCTTCACTGACTTGGTCCCGCCCCGGTCCGATTCATCAAGTCTTTGAGGGAGAATCGCTAACTGCCGCCCCGCAAAGCCTTTTTCACAAGCCTTACTATGGGGGAGTTCGGCTTCGACGCAATTGTCGGCGGGAAAGATTGTCGGACCCTTGCAGCGAGGACACATAGTTACCGGCCGTGTCCCGGCGGCCACACCCGGAGGTTGAGCGGCGATGCTCAAGGATTCCCGGATCGGTTGAGGCTTCCCGGCTCGAAACTGGTTGAATCTCTTTGTTTTCCGCCGTTTTCGTCCAGCCGCAGTCGATCTCACGCGAAGGGTGATTAGCGCCCGTATCGTTCCGGAACTCTGGTCGAAAGCCAGCTTAAAATTGTCGTGCTTAGCGATGGCGCGCGAGTCGTTAGGAGCTTGGTAACGAAAGCTGCTTGCGTATGACCCCCGTTGGGGCACCCGAGGCTCAGAAGTGATTCGCTGATGCGCTTCGCGCGACGGGGCGTGAAGGTGCGAATCGCGGCGCCCGATCATCGCGCAAATCGCAACGCCCGGCGCCCGCGCGGATGTGCCGGTCTGAAATCTTCGTCATCTGATTGCGGCGCATGGTCAACATGGCTAAGGTCCGCGCTTCTTTCACCCCGAGCTGCCGTTTTCAGCGCCCTTTCGAAGGTTTTGCGTGAGCGACGTATTTCAAGAAGTCGAAGAGGACTATCGCCGCGAGCAGGTGGCGAAACTCTGGCAAAAGTACCGCGTGGCGGTTGTAGGTGGCGTTGCGGCCTTGGTCGTTGGTGTGGCTGGGTTCCAAGGCTGGTCTTACTGGCGGGCGCGCCAAATCGAGTCCTCTTCGCGCAGTTTCGAGGTTGTGGCGGAAAAGATCGCCTCGGGCACCGGTGCGGAGAAGGCGGCGGCGGACGATCTGGCCAAGATCGCGGCCGGCGGTGCGGCGGGCTATCCTTTGGTTGCGCGCTTTCAAGAAGCGGCGCTGCGGGCGGGGCTTGGCGATGTGAAAGCCGCGGTCAAACTCTATGACGGCATCGCTTCCAGCGGCGGCGGCGGGGCATTGTTCCGCGACTACGCGCAGCTGCGCGCGAGTATGCTGTTGTCGGAAATGGCGCCGCTCGATGACCTCAAAAAGCGGCTCGAGCCGATCGCCGGGTCGGCACCGTGCAGCGTGAACGCCAGTCCTTGGTGCGTTCAGGCGCAGGAAATTTTGGCCTACGCGACCTGGCGCGCCGGAAAGAAGGCCGAAGCACTGAAACTCTACGATCATATCTTGGCGCTGGCGGTTCAACCGGACGCGGTGGTGGTGAAGCCGGGCGAACCGGCGCGTTACGTCTCGCGCATCTCGAATCGTCGCGCCAAGGAGATGCGCGCGCTGATCGAGGCCGGCATGACGCTTAACGATATCAAGCCCCCAGCATTGCCGGCACCGCCGTCCGCCCCGAGCGATTCGCTCTTGCTGCCACCGACGCCGGAGCAGCCTGGCTCATTACTCGGACCCGACCCCGTTAAGCCCCCAACGCCCTGACACGCGAGAACCGCTATGACCCATCGCCCCAACCGTGCAACGCTGGCGGCCACGAGCCTTTTGGTGCTCGGCGCCTTGTCGCTCGGCGCTTGCGAAACCTTCGATCAATTCATCACGCCGGGTAAGAAGATCGATATTCGCGGCGAGCGCGTCTCGGTGCTGCCCGGCGCGCGCGTGATCGAGGCCGATCCCAAATTGGCCAACGACGCCGTGAAGCTGCCCAAGCCGGTGCTCAATACCGAGTGGCCGCAGCCGGGCGGCTATGCAGACAACGTGATGCATCATTTGTCGGCGTCGGGCGAGCTTGAGCGCGCGTGGAGTACCGGGGTCGGCGCAGGGTCTTCGACCTCGTCGCGCTTGACGGCCTCGCCGGTGATTTCCGGCGGCAAGATCTATGCGCTCGATTCTGAGGTGCAGGTGACGGCTTACGACGCCAAATCGGGCGATCAGGCGTGGAGCGTCGATCTGACACCCGACGACGAAGATGCAGAAGATGGATTCGGCGGCGGGATTGCGGTCGACGGCGGACGCGTATTCGTTTCGACCGGATTCGGATTTGTCGTCGCGCTCGACGCCAGCAACGGCAAGGAAATTTGGCGGCGTGCGGCGACGGTTCCGTTCCGCGCGGCGCCGGTCGTCAACGGCGGACGGGTGTTCGTGTCGACGCAGGAAAATCAAATGTTGGCGCTAGCGGCCGACGACGGGCGTGTGTTGTGGGATCACCGCGGCATCGCCGAATCCGCGGGCATCTTGGGTTCGAACAGTGCCGCGGTGTCCGGAGATCTCGTCGTCGTTCCGTATACCTCGGGCGAGTTGTTTGCCTTGAACGTGCGCAACGGGCGTGCGGCGTGGAGCGATACGCTGGCGCGCAGCGGCGGTCTGACGCCGCTCTCGACGCTTGCCGATATTTCGGGGCGTCCGGTGATCGACCGCGGTCTTGTTTTCGCCAACAGTCACGCCGGCCGTCTGGTCGCCATCGACATCCGCACGGGCGAGCGCGTGTGGACCATCGACGTCGGCGGTACGCAGCGCCCGTGGGTCGTGGGCGATTATGTCTATGTGATCACCGACGATGCGAAGGTGATGTGCGTGCGGCGCGCCGACGGGCGCGTGCGTTGGATTCATCAGCTCGACGCCTTCCGCAATCCGGATGCGCGCACGGGGCCGATATCGTGGTCGGGGCCGGTGCTGGTGTCGGACCGTTTGGTCGCGGTGTCGTCGGAAGGCTATGCGGTTTCGATTTCGCCTTATACCGGCGAAGTGCTGGGCCAGATCGACATTCCCGACAAGGCGTTCATCGCACCGATCGTCGCGGACAACACGGTCTATATCCTGACCGACGACGCGCGCCTGACGGCGCTGAGATAAGCGTCGTATCGATGCGGACATGGCCTTTACCGTCGCGATTGCCGGTCGCCCCAATGTGGGCAAGTCGACGCTGTTCAACCGGCTGACGCGCAAACACGCGGCCATCGTCGACGATACGCCAGGGGTCACACGCGATTGGCGCGAGGCGGACGTCAATCTCTATAACCTGGGCTTCCGCCTGCTCGACACGGCGGGGCTCGACGACGTGAAAGCGGGCGATCTGTCGGACCGCATTCAAAAGCAAACGCGCGTCGCCATCGAACAAGCCGACGCGTTGATATTCCTCATCGACGGACGCGACGGCGTCACGCCGCACGATCAGGAACTGGCGCGCATGCTGCGGCGCGCGGGCAAACCGATCGTGCTGGCGGTCAATAAGTGCGATGCGCGCGCGTCGGAGCTTGGCATTAGCGAGGCCGCGCGTTTGGGTTTCGGCGAACCCGTCGAGATTTCGGCGACGCACGGGACGGGGGTTGGCGATCTTCTGCGCGCCTTGATTGAGATTGCGCCCGCGGACGCCATCGGCACGGACGAAACGGACGAGGACGATTCCGAGTCGCCGTCGCGGCCGTTGTCGATTGCCATCACCGGGCGGCCCAACGCCGGAAAGTCGACGCTGCTCAACCGCCTGCTCGGCCGCGAACGCTCGATCACCGGGCCGGAAGCCGGCATCACGCGCGACGCGGTCGAAGCACGCTGGACTTGGGAAGGGCGCGAAATACGTCTGGTCGACACCGCCGGTTTGCGGCGCAAGGCCAAGGTCGAAGAAGACCTGGAGAAGATGTCGGCCACCGACGCCATCGACGCGATCAAGATGGCCGAGGTCGTGATCCTGGTCATCGATCCGGCGATCCCGTTCGAAACGCAGGATTTGCAGATCGCCGATCTGGTCGAGCGCGAGGGGCGCGCGATGGTGGTGGCCGTCAACAAATGGGATTTGGTCGAAGACAAGGCGACGTTGCTGCGCAACCTGAAACAGCGTGTCGACCAGTTGCTGCCGCAATGGAAGGGCGTGCCGATCGTGGCGTTGTCGGCTGAGACGGGCGAGGGCGTCGAGCTGCTGATGCCGGCCGTGCTGGCGCAGCACAAGATTTGGAACATGCGCGTCTCGACGCATCGCTTGAACGACTGGCTCGAGATGATGCTGGAGAAGCACTCGCCGCCCGCGCCCAAAGGGCGGCGCATCCGCATCCGCTA
>JANOFM010000210.1:0-4219 GCA_031413635.1 Alphaproteobacteria bacterium
GTTGATCGACGGCGCGGTGTTGTCCGGCTCCGCGGCGCTCGATCTTCTGCCGATGCCGCAAGACCCGAACGCCTCCGCGTTGGAGGCGTTCAACGCGCCCTTCGAGCCGGCGCGAACGCCGTTCGATTGGCTGAGCCGCGATCCGCGCGAGGTCGACAAGTATATCGCCGATCCGTTCTGCGGGTTTTCGGTGAGTGCCTCGTCGATGCAGTCGATCTTCGCGGCGGCCGCGCCATTGTTCGAGCTGGGCGCGCTCGGCCGCATCAGATCCGAACTGCCGATCTACATTTTCTCGGGCGACAAGGACCCGGTGAACGGCGGCCTCGCTTGGCTCAAGCCCCTGGTCGAACGCTATCGCGCGGCGGGGATCAAGGATGTGACATGCGATTTCTATGCCGATGGGCGACACGAGATGCTGAACGAGACCAACCGCGCGGAGGTGGTGGCGAAGCTCGGTGCATGGATTGCGCGGGTGAGTGCGCACAAGACCTGAAGCCAGGACCCGTGCACTGCACTCTGTCGGAATTGTTTAGGAGATTCGGCGACTCGATATCTATTCCCCGCCCGCCACAGCGCCACTTCGGCGGAATATGTATCCTTTCGCCGAATTCCGTCCTCGCCCATCCCCTTGCCAGCCACCGAACCGAATCGAGAGCCTCAGCGTCATCCCCCGCGCGGGGGATGCGACGACAATCGGCGGAGAGCAAAGTCTTTAATGCCCAACCCCTGAGAGGGCGGGCCAGACGCAGACGACTTCTCGATTATCAAGATGAGGTTCGATATGTCCAGGACACGATTGACAAAGACCGTTTGGCTGGCACTTGCCAAGACCGCTGGTCCCCTTCGCGCTACGCGACTGAGCGCGCCCGTCTTCATTGCGGTGGCAGGCGCGGCCTTCGCTTTAAGCTTGCTCGAGAGCCGTGACGCTATCTCCAAGCCAAAACTCTCTTATGGCTGCACCATGTCGCAGATTCAGAATGCGGCAAACTCGACCGCTGCCGGTCGCCAGTGCTCGAAACAGCAAGACGACTCCGTGATTAACAATACGACGTTTATCGTCTTCGTCTGCACCTCTGATGGCGTCTATTGCTGCCCTGAGAATGCAACGGGTGCAAACCAATGCACCAAAGTCAGCGGCATCAGGAGCAGTCGACTTCAAAACCTCCAAGCAATAATTGCGAGGGGATCACTGCGGCGACTGCAGATCGCTCCAACCACGACAACTCCGGCCGTCACCCCATGAACGCGAATCCCTAGAATTGCGAGATTATGAAATCCGGCGACATGATATCATTTCCCCGCCTGCCGCAGCGTCACTTCGCGGGAATATGTATCCTGTCGCCGAATTCCGTCGGTTGAGCTCGATGAGGCCGTGCGGGCTCCATTGCGTCGTGGAGAATGCGCACCACCACGATCTCACGCGCGCGTTCGGCGACGCGAAAATACACTTGGTGACGCCCTCCGCGCCGTTTGACTCTGACTTGAAGGCTCCGCAAGCCCTTGGCGACGTCGTCTCGTTTCCTCACTCCGGCCGTAAGCGGACCTGCGCGCAAGGCGTCGATCGTCGATGACAGAGCGGTTGCGTAGATTTCGGCTTGCGCCGTGCCGAACTTCTCGATCATCCATCCGAAAATACGGGGACATGATACGTATTCCCTAACCGCGCGCCGATGGGCGGAACCCGTCTGCACTCGGACGCATAGCTGTTTTTGGCGCCAGCGTCCAAAGACCGCCATTGGCGAAATCCTCAAAGCCGCCGCGTTGAAGGCGGGGTCCACTTGATTGCGCGGCACATTTGTTCTATTTTTGTTCCTTCCTTGATCCTTCTCTCGAGTGCTGCCTTTGGATGGTTCACTAGACCCGATTGGCGTTGCCACCGAACGCGCGAGACCTGCCCGGATTGGCGTGTGCGATTGCAATCACAGCGTGTTTATCTGTTCTGAACTCGGGCAGTGCTGCTGCCCCATGTTGCGGATTAACCGCAACATTGTTGCGGTTTCGTTGCTTAATTTTCCCCAGAGGAGCGCCAATGTTGCGCTGTTACGGTTTGGTGAGGGCCCCTCGATTCACCAGCAACCTAAAGTTGTGCATGTCGACGCGCTAGGCGGCCATCAGCGCCTTTACGTGGGCGGCGGCGGAGTCGGCGAGGGCTTTGAGGTCGTAGCCGCCCTCCAAGGTCGAGACGACGCGGGCGGCGCATCTGGCTTTCGCGATCGCGCAGATTTTTTCCGTGACCCAGGCGTAGTCGGCTTCGGTGAGGTTCAAGTTTGCGAGCGGGTCGCGGCGGTGGGCGTCGAAGCCTGCGCTGATCAGGATGAAATCCGGATTGAAGGCGTCGAGCGCGGGCAGGACAGTGTTGTCCCAGGCTTGGCGGAATTCGTGGCTGCCGGCGCCGGGGTCCAAGGCGGCGTTGACGATGTTGTGCGCCCTGCCCTGTTCTTGCGGGCGGCCGGTGCCGGGATAAAGCGGCATCTGGTGGCTGGAGGCGAAGAACAATTCTTCGTCGTCTTGAAACATTTCCTGCGTGCCGTTGCCGTGGTGGACGTCGAAGTCGACGACGGCGACGCGCCTGAGGCCGTGGCGCGCGCGGGCGTGCAGCGCGCCGACGGCGACGTTGTTGAACAGGCAAAAACCCATCGCGCGCGTCGGCTCGGCATGGTGTCCCGGCGGGCGCACGGCGCAAAACGCGTTTCTAATCTTGCCCGACATCACGCGATCGACGGCAGCGACCACCGCACCCGCCGCGCGCAGCATCGCCTCGCCCGAGCCCGGCGAGACATGCGTGTCGGGGTCGAGCGAACCGTAACCGGTTTCGGGCACCGCCTTCAGAACGGCGTCGACGTAAAACGACGGGTGGACCCTTTCGATTTCTTCGCGGGCGGCGGGCGGCGCCTCTTCGCGCGCGAGGTTTTGGAACGATTCGTGTTCGAGCGCGTGGAGCACGGCGCGCAAGCGATCGGACGACTCGGGATGGCCGGGCGGGGTTTCGTGATACAAGCAGGCCGAATGGGTGAAGAGCGCGGTGGTCATGGGCCGCAGTTTCCGACATCACCTGCCGCACTGCAAGTGAAGACAAGCGAAGAGACGACATTGCAAAACGAACACGACACGAGCGGGCTGGTCGCGGCCTTACTGTTCGACGGCAAGGGTGGCGCGCGGGTGCTGACCTGGGCCGAGGTCAAAAGTTGGACGCCTGAGGCCGGCGTGCTGTGGACCCATTTGAACCGCACCGCGGAGGATGCGGAGCTTTACGTCCGCAACGAGGCGGGGCTCGACCCGGTGGTGGTCGATGCGCTGCTCGCGCCCGATACGCGGCCGCGCGTGGCGCCGCAGGGGTCTGGGCTTATCGTCAATCTGCGCGGGGTGAATTTCAATCCGGGCGCCGATCCCGAGGATATGATTTCGCTGCGCGCGTGGATCGAGAAGCGGCGCATCATCACCTCGCGCGCGCGGCCGCTGATGGCGACGAAAGACGTCGAGGATCGCCTGGCGCGCGGCGCGGGGCCCAAGGACGAAATCGATTGCCTGTTCGAATTGGCGCAGGCGTTGTTGCAGCGCGTGGGCCATGTGGTCGAGGAGTTGTCGGACGGCGTCGACGCGCTGGAGGATCAGGTCGTGTCGGGGGAACTCGCGAAGGTGCGCGAAGGGCTGTCGCATGCGCGTAAGCGGGCGATCGCGATCCGGCGGCATCTGGCGCCGCAGCGCGAGGCCTTGGCGCGGCTGCAGGGCGAAAAGCACGAAATGCTGGATGCGATCGACGCGGTGCGTTTCCGCGAGTTGGCGGACGAAACGACACGCTATATCGAAGAGTTGGACAGCGTGCGCGAACGGGCGAGCGTGGTGCAAGACGAGGTGCTGAACCGGCTGACCGAGCGGCAGAACCGGAACTCGTATGTGCTGACCATCGTGGCCGCAATCATGCTGCCGCTGAGCTTTGTCACGTCGCTGTTCGGGGTCAGCGTGGGCGGGATTCCGTTCGCCAACGATCCGAACGCGTTTTGGGTGTTGCTCGCAATCCTGATCGGGCTGGTGGTGCTGGAGGTCGCGGTGTTTCGCTGGACGAAATGGTTTTGAGGGGACTAGAGCCGATTCAATTTAATCACGGTCATAGCCAGCGGCGGCGAAATAGTTTTGGCAGTCAGTTGTCGTGAGCGCAT
Organism: Alphaproteobacteria bacterium; assembly: GCA_031413635.1. GTDB lineage: Bacteria > Pseudomonadota > Alphaproteobacteria > Micropepsales > Micropepsaceae > SZUA-430. Next base: position 4,158 of record JANOFM010000210.1, read on the forward strand.
CGATTGCCGTGGCGATAGCCTGCCAGAGATCTGGAACTGTGCGCGCGGCGGCCTTGCGCAGG
>JANOFM010000211.1:0-30187 GCA_031413635.1 Alphaproteobacteria bacterium
TTGCTGTCCGGCTTGCCGCCGGGCGTCGAGATCGAACGCGTGGGAATTGCCGAAGCCATTGCAACCGTTAAGGACTTTCTCGCGGCACCCGGGCTTGCCGATCAGCGGCCGCGCCAATAAGGTCGCGCGCGAATACAAGGGACATGAGGCTGGCATGACAGCGACACTCAATCCGCATTCGGCGTTGATCTATGTGATGGTCGTGGTGTCGGCGGCCGACGCGCGCATGAGCGACGCGGAGTTGCACGCTATTGGCGATTCCGTGCGTCTGTTGCCGGCGTTCAAGGGGTTCCGTGACGACAAGATCATCCCTGTCGCGCGCGAGTGTGCGGCGATCTTGCAGGAGCGCGAAGGGCTGGACGCGGTTATCGGCCTGGTTCGGGAGTCGCTGACGGCTTCGCTGCGCGAGACGGCCTATGCGTTGGCGCTCGACGTCGCTGTTGCCGAAGCGCCGGTGCTGCCTGAAGAGAACCGCGTTCTGCAGCGGTTGCGCACGGGGCTTGAGATCGACCGGCTGACGGCGGCGGCATTGGAGAAGGCCGCGATCGTGCGACACGCGCGCATTCCGGTTTGATGGGCGGATCGGAAGAAGCAATTCTCCGGCTTTCGATTTTTGCGGGCGGCTTTGCCGTGCTGGCCGTTGCCGAGGTGTTTTGGCCGCGGCGCGAGCTGGCGTTCGGGCGCGTGCGTTGGGTCGCCAATTTGGGTCTGAGTGCCGTCAATACCGCCCTGTTGAGGCTTTCGTATTTTGTTGCCCCGGCGCTGACCTTATTGGCGGCGGTGTACGTCGAGCAAAACGACTGGGGGTTGTTGCCCGCCATCGGCGTTACCGGCCTTGCCGCGGTCGTGGTTGGGTTCGTGGCGCTCGACCTTGCGATCTATGGGCAGCATGTGGCGATGCACTTCTTGCCTGCGCTTTGGCGGTTGCATCGGGTTCATCATGCCGATCCCGACTTCGACGTTTCGACGGGCATTCGATTTCATCCGGTCGAGATATTGATCAGTCAGGTTTGGAAGGTTGCAGTCGTGCTCATTGCCGGTGTGCCGGCAGTCGCGGTGCTGGTGTTCGAGATTGTGCTGAATGCGACGTCGATGTTTTCGCATGCGAACATCCGGCTGCCGCAATGGTTGGACAGCGCTTTGCGGGCCGTGATGGTGACGCCGGAGATGCACCGGATTCATCATTCGACCGTGATGGACGAGACGAACTCGAACTTTGGGTTCAATCTTTCGCTTTGGGATCGGTTGTTCGGCACGTATCGTCGTAAAGCCATAGCCGAGCAAGCGACTATGCCGATTGGGCTTTCCTCTTATCGCGGTGGCGAGCCGGTGCGGTTCTTGTGGCTGCTCGGGTTTCCGTTCGCGCGAGGGCCTGCCGCATGAAGACCGTCTATATTCTGCGCCACGCGAAGTCGGACCAAAGCGACGGCTCTATCAGCGACCATGACCGCCCGTTGAACGCGCGCGGGCGCGAAACGGCGCCGCGCATGGGCGCCTATCTGAAGTCTAAGGGGTATAAGCCTGACCTGATCCTTTGTTCGACCGCGCGACGTACGGTCGAGACGTGCGAGTTGGTGCGGCCTTCGCTCGGCGATATCACGGTGACGTTTGAGGCGGGGCTTTATTTGGCGGAAGCGCGAGCTATCCTCGACCGGTTGCGGCGGCTCGACGATGCACTGAGTTCGGCAATGGCGATCGGTCACAACCCAGGGCTTGAAGAACTCGCGGACGATCTCAGTGCGTCACCTAAAACTCCGGACGAAGAGCGGCTGCACCGGCGGATGCGCGAGAAGTTTGCGACGTGCACGCTTGCCGTAATCACGTTTCCGGTGAAGCGTTGGCGCGAGATCAAAGCCGGAGGCGGGGTGCTCGCCGACTTCATGCGGCCGAGAGACCTTTAGAGAAAAACAATCCCGGAGGGAGAGATGGACGAGAGACTGACCGCACTTGTCACCGGCGCGTCGGCGGGGATCGGCAAGGCGTTCGCCGATGTGTTCGGGAAGTACGGGTTCAATCTGATTTTGACGGCGCGGCGCGAAGACCGGCTGACGCAGCTTGCGACGGAACTGAGCGCGAAGCATCGCGTGCAGGCGCATGTGATCACAGCCGATCTAGCCGATCCTGCTGCGCCAGCACGACTTGTGGTCGAGATCAAAAACCGGGGATTGCGTGTGGACGCGCTGATCAACAATGCGGGCTACGGCGTGCCGGGTCACTATCTCTCGACGAAGTGGGAAGATCAGCGGGATTTCATTCAGGTGCTGGTGACGGCGCCGTGTGAGCTTGCGCACCGGCTTGCGCCGGACATGGTGGAGCGAAAGCGCGGGTACATAGTAAATATAGCCTCCCTTGCGGGCATGCTTCCCGGGACTGCCGGATCGACGCTCTACGGCGCTTCGAAGAGTTTCATGGTGCAGTTTTCGCGCTCTATGCATCTGGAGCTTGAGAGCGCGGGCGTGCACGTCACGGCGGTGTGCCCGGGCTTCACGTATAGCGAGTTCCACGATGTCGCGAACATTCGCGAGCGGGTTTCCAAGATGCCGGAGTTCATGTGGATGACGTCGGAGGCTGTTGCCGAGGAAGGCTACCAGGCGGTCATGCGCAACAAGGCGGTGCATATCAACGGGCGCGTGAACAAAGGGTTCGCTTTGCTCGCCAAGTATCTGCCGGATCAGTTGGGGCTCACCATCATGCGCGGCCGGTCGCGCGACTTCCGCAAGGCGGAGTAGTTAGAGCGGCGGCTCCGGCTCGGCGTTGCGGCCGACGCGTTGTTTCGGGCGGCCAATGTCGAGCTTCTTCCAACCGTAGCCGATTTCACGGAACGTTTTGCCCCACATCGGGTGCTGGCGTTCGGCGACGATTTGGCCGCCCATTGCTTCGTAGAAAAAGCGCGACGGGTTGTCGGCGAGCGCCCAGATGACGATGCCGCCATAGTTCGCTTTCGCGAATAGACGGAAGATCGACGACATTAGAGCGGCGCCGATGCCTTGGCCGGTCCAACCGGGAGCGACGTAGAGCGTGTAGATTTCGCCCTCAAAGGGCAGCGATTTGTCGCGCGAGGGGCCGGCGCTGGCAAAGCCGTAGATTTTCCCCTTGGCGTCGCCGGCTACGAGAACCGGGTTGCGCAAATTCGACCCCTTGATCGTACGCGTCCAGCCCGCGGTGTGCTCGGCCTTAGACATTTTCAAGAGACCTGCGGCGGGCAGCACTCCCGCATACGTATCGCGCCAGGAATCGACATAGACGCCGGCGATATCGGCCGCTTCTTCGGGCCGGGCGAGCCTAATTCCGATGCGGATGGTGTCGTCCATGACGCGATCCTTTCGCGCCCACAAAAAGCGCGAGGGGTGAGCATTTCATCCCTCGCGCCACAGTTCAACAAATTTAGACTAGGGCTAGTAAGCGCCCATGCGATCCATCGTGGCGGCGCCGGCGACGCCGTCGGCCTCCATGTTGTTCGCGCGTTGATAGGCCTCGACCGCCTTCTTCACGTCGGCGTCGTACTTGCCGTCGACCTGACCTTTGTAGTGACCCGATTGTTTGAGCGATTCTTGCAGGCGCTCGACCTCAAGGCCCTTATCGCCTTCTTGCAGCGCAAAACCCGTGCGCTTGCCGGATTTGGCCTGGTAGAGACGCTGTTTGCTCGACTTCAGGTAGTCTTGCTGCGCGGACGGCGATGCAGCGGCCGAGGTCATTTGTCTGCCTTCGACGTTGACCGCTTCGATCTTGCGGCGGATGCGTTCATCTTTCAGTATCGCGTTCTTCGCCTCTAGGTCTTTGGCAAGCGCCGTCATGTTCTTCTGAGCTTCGTCGCGTTTGCCGGCTTGATAAAGCTTGACCTGTTCCTTTTGGACACGGTCGCTCTCGGCAAGGGCGGCCTCGGCGGTCGCTTCCTTGTTGCGCGCCTTGTCGACTGCGGCGCGGTCGGTGGTCACGTCAACGGTCAGATCTTGGGTGAAGGAGGCCGCCGCACCCGATTTCGCGTTCTTGTAGTTGAGGGCGACTTGGCCCAGATCGACGCGACCCGACGCGGGCGCGGCGATTTCCAGGCGCAAGAGAAGCGAACGTTTTTCGCCTTCGAACACATCGTCCAAGGCGCGGCGGGCATCTTTCGTGCCATTGGCGTCGTCGTAGCCTACGACTTCGACCTTGCGCACGATGGCGGTACCACTGAACTTCACCTCGACATCGCGGGCCGTGGTTTCGAACAACGAACCCAGTTCTTCCTGGAAGACGCGGGCCATCTGGGTCGGGTGTTCGATATAGTAGTAGCGGCCACCGCCGTTCTCGGCGACGGACTGCATGAGGTCCTCGTCGTAATCGCGGCCGAGGCCCATCGATGAAATGCGAATGCCGTCGCTTTTGGCGCCGCGCACGAGGCGCGCGATCTCGCCGTGGTCGGTGATACCGGTGTTGGCAAGGCCGTCCGACATCAGAACGACACGTGTGATCGTGCCATTGGCACCCGCAGGTCCCTCCAGCGCACCCTTGGCTTCCTCGACGCCGCGCATCATGCCTCCCGCCAAATTGGTCGATCCCCTGGGGTCCAGGCGGTCAATCATGGCCTTGACCTCGCCCAGGTTGCCCACGCGCCGGGCGGGCATCATGACGGTAATCTGGTCGTCGTACTCGACGATCGACAGCGTGTCCTTCGGACCCAGGCGGTCGACGGCGAGCTTTGCGGCGCGTTTAAGGTACTCGATCTTGCCTTCATCGGACATCGAACCGGAACGATCAAGAACCAGGGCGATGTTGAGTGGTGGGCGCTCACTGACCACACCGGGGGTGAGGTCAATACCTTCATAATTCACAACGACGTAGACGACGGTGTTGCCGCCGGCCAGCACCGTCGGCTGGTCGAGCAGGACCCGGCCGCGCAGCGGATCGGCGGCGAGCGCAGGCCCGGCGGCGATGACCGCCGCCAGCGCCAGGCTGCAGATTGCGCTAGTTGCGGTGCGTCTCAATACGTGACGCAAGTCATAATGTTTCGTGTCCGGCATTTTTCTCTCCCTTGGGGGTGCGGGCGGCGGTCCCAGCGAACCTCACAACCATAAGAGAATAAAACGCTTGCTGTGGCGCAAAGCAGCCGGGAATGCGGCGGGATTGCGGCCCTGCGTGCGGCGTATCGAACACGCGCGAATCGTTTTGATGATGCAACGCCTGGATTAAGCTAGGATGGGCACGACGAACCTGTACACTTATTCATGCGCAAATCACTTTCGCGCTGAACCCGTTGCGAATCGCGGGTTTCCTAGAGTTTACGATTGCTTTAGATGATGGGATCACTATTTACGAATTGGTACGGTTGGCCCATTGGCCAAGCAGCCGTCTTAACGCCGCCAACGACGTTTGGATGGTTTCGGCCTTCAGGGTGCGTAACAGAAGCGGGATAGGCGTAACCACATGAGCGGCTCACTCGACGTCTTCGATGCATTTTCTCGGGCCTACGCGCGCGAGAAATTCGAAACCATGTCACTGCGCGACTATCTGTTGTCCGCGCGCGACAATCCGATGTTGTACGCCAGTCCGGCGGAACGCATGATTGCGGCGATCGGCGAGCCCGAATTCGTCGATACGTCGCGCGATTCCCGGCTGTCGCGGATGTTCTTCAACCGTACGATCAAGGTTTACCGTGCGTTCGACGGTTTCTTCGGCATGGAAGATACGATCGAGCGCATCGTGGGCTTTTTCAAGCACGCGGCGCAAGGTTTGGAAGAACGGCGGCAGATTCTCTATTTGCTCGGTCCGGTCGGCGGCGGCAAGTCGTCGCTCGCGGAGCGGCTCAAGGAGATGATGGAAGTCCACCCCATCTATGTGCTCAAAGCGGGGGACACGATCAGCCCCGTGTTCGAGTCGCCGTTGGGATTGTTCCGCACGCCCGAACTCGGCGACCTGTTGAAGGACCGCTATAACATCGACAAGCATCGTCTGACCGGGATCATGAGCCCGTGGGCGGTCAAACGGCTCGACGAATATAGCGGCGATATCTCGAAGTTCGAAGTCGTGAAGCTGCAGCCTTCAAAGTTGCGCCAGATCGCCATCGCCAAGACCGAGCCCGGCGACGAGAACAACCAAGATATTTCCGCGCTGACCGGCAAAGTCGATATCCGCAAGCTCGAACGCTTCAGCCAGAACGACGCCGACGCCTACAGTTTCTCGGGCGGATTGTGCCATGCGAACCAGGGCATTCTCGAATTCGTCGAAATGTTCAAGGCGCCGATCAAAGTGTTGCATCCGCTGCTGACGGCGACGCAGGAAGGCAACTATATCGGCACGGAAACGCTGGGGCCCATTCCGTTCCAAGGCATTATTCTGGCGCACTCGAACGAGTCCGAATGGACGCAGTTCAAGGCGAACAAGAACAACGAAGCGTTTCTGGATCGTATTTGCGTGGTGACGGTGCCGTACTGCCTGCGCGCGACGGAAGAGGTTCAGATCTACAAGAAGCTGCTCAAGGGCAGCGAACTCGGCAATTCGCCGTGCGCGCCCGAGACGCTGGAGATGCTGGCGCGATTCTGCGTTCTGACGCGGCTCAAGGAGCACGAGAACTCGAACCTTTATTCGAAGCTGCGCGTCTACGACGGCGAGAAGCTTAAGGACACCGATCCCAAAGCCAAGACGCTGCAAGAATACAAGGATGCGGGCGGCATCGACGAGGGCATGAGCGGCATTTCCACACGCTTTGCCTATAAGGTGCTGTCGGAAACGTTCAACCACGATACGAACGAGATCACGGCCGATCCCGTGCATCTGATGTACGTGCTCGAACAAGCGATCAAGCGCGAGCAATACGTCGACGATACCGAAAAGCGCTATCTGGAGTTTATCAAGGCCGAACTTGCGCCGCGCTATGCGGAGTTCATCGGTAAGGAAATTCAGAAGGCGTATCTGGAATCCTACAGCGAGTACGGGCAGAACCTGTTCGACCGCTATATCGCCTATGCCGACGCGTGGATCGAAGATCAGGATTTCAAAGACACCGATACGGGCCAGATGATGGACCGCAACAATATCGACGGCGAATTGTCCAAGATCGAAAAGCCGGCCGGCATCGCCAACCCGAAGGATTTCCGCAACGAGGTCGTCAAGTTCGCGCTGCGCCACCGGGCGGCGAACGACGGCAAGAATCCGGCTTGGACGTCCTACGAGAAGATCCGCAACGTCATCGAAAAGCGGATGTTCAGCCAAGTCGAGGATTTGCTGCCGGTGATTTCGTTCGAATCCAAGAAAGATTCCGATACGCAGTCCAAGCACAACGAATTCGTCAAACGTATGCTTGCCCGCCACTACACGGCGCGCCAGGTGCGGCGCCTCGTCGAGTGGTACATGCGGGTGAACAAGGCGGGCTAAGGCGCTCCTGCTCGATAAGCGTCCCAGCTCGGCGGCATCAGGTTCATGGCGAATTTCATCGACCGGCGTCTCAATCCGAAAGGCAAAAGCCTCGCCAACCGGCAGCGCTTTATCCGTAGGGCGCGCGGTGAAATAAAAGATGCGGTGCAGAAGTCGTTGAAAGACCGCACCGTCTCGGACTTCGCCAAGAACCAAAAGATCTCGATCCCGACGAAAAGCACGAAAGAACCTCACTTTCGTCACGACCCGGCGGCGGGCGGCGAGCACGAGCGGGTGTTGCCGGGCAACAAGGAGTTTTCCGAAGGCGATCAGATCAAGAAGCCGCGACAGGGCGACGGCCAAGGCCGCGGCAAGGATGCTTCGACCGGCGGCGAGCACGAAGACGATTTTTCGTTCACGCTGAGCCAGGACGAAATTCTCGACATTTTCTTCGAAGATCTCGAGCTGCCCAATCTGATCAAGACGTCCCTGAAAGAGATCAAGACCTACACGTGGCGCCGCGCCGGGATGACGACGTCGGGGTCGCCGAACCAGATCAACCTTGTGCGCACGATGCGAAATTCGTTCGGGCGCCGCCTTGCGATGCGCCGGCCCAAGGAAGAAGAGATCGAGCTCTTGCGGCAGCGTCTGTCGGAGCTGCGCTGCGGGGCATCGCCGGACTCCGACAAGCGCGAGGTCATAGCCGAACTCGAGGACGAGATCGCGCGCCTCGAACACCGGCGCAAATGGGTGCCGTTTCTCGACCCTGTCGACGTTCGTTTCAATGCGTTTCAACACGAACCCGTGCCGACGAGCCAAGCCGTCATGTTCTGCCTGATGGACGTGTCGGGCTCGATGGGCGAGCGCGAGAAAGACCTGGCCAAGCGCTTCTTCATGTTGCTGCATCTGTTCTTGAAGCGGCGCTACGAACGGCTCGACATCGTTTTTATCCGCCATACGCACGATGCCCAGGAGGTGGACGAGCACACGTTCTTCTATTCGCGGCAATCGGGCGGCACGATCGTGTCCACCGCACTCGAAGAGATGAAGAAGATCGTGCACGAGCGCTATGCGACCGGCGAGTGGAACATCTATGCGGCGCAGGCCTCCGACGGCTATACGCAGACGGGCGATGCCTCGCGTTGCGTAGACATGCTCAACGAAGATCTGATGCCGGTCTGCCAGTATTACGCCTATATCGAGATCCTGGACGAGCGGGAGATGGAAGTGTTCTCAAGCGAGGAGTCGGGGGCCGAGTTGTGGCGCGCCTATCGAACGGTCGCTAAGGGTTGGAAGAACTTTGCTACGAAACGCATAGCCAAGCCTTCGGACATTTTCCCCGTGTTCCGCGAGTTGTTCGCAAAAGAGGGCGCGGAGGCGAAGACGTGAACGCAGTCGGCGCCAGTCTTTGGGGCAGGCTTTTGTCGTGGGTCGACCATCCGGCGCCGGCGGACGACTATTGGCGGTTGCGCCGCATGCCGCAAGCGCAGGACGAAACGGCGCGGTTGCACGAGATTTTGGGGGCGGGCAAGTTCGACGCCGGACGGACGGATGCGAGCTTTAAGCGCGTCGCGCACCGAATCCGGGCTTCGCGAATTCTATTCGTGCCGGCGGTGTTGAGCGGCATTGCGCTGAAGGCCAGCCGCTTGCGCTTGGTCGAATATCTGACCCATCAGGTGCGTCAATTGCGCGACGAGGGGTTCGAGGCGGACATTGCGCAAATCGATACGGGCGCCACGGTCGGACACAATGCGGACCGATTGGCCGAAATCATCGTCGCGCACCATCGTCCCACCTGGGTGGTTACACATTCCAAAGGCGGGCTCGACTTTCTGCACATGCTGGTGACGCACCCGGAAGCCCTGCGCTTTATCGACGGCTGGATTTCGTTTCAGGCGCCGTTCATGGGCTCGCCGATCGCCGATGTTGCGTCAGCCGGCAAGCGTGCACGGAAGATCAGCGGTGCGGCGTTGAAGGTCTTGGGCTCGGACTTGGCGGCGATCGAGGATCTGCGTACCGACTTGCGGGCACGCTACATGGACGAACACGCCGCGCGGATCGCCCGTCTCGCCGACGAGATCGCCATCATGTGCGTTGCGACGACTTCGGGCTCGTCTCTCTTGAAGCCGTCGCTTGCGCCGGATTGGCCGACGGGCCGGTGGATGGACGGACTTGGCCTGAAGAACGACGGAATGGTCCCGGTCAACTCGGCCGTGTTGCCCGGTGCGCGTCATGTGATGCTGGAAAGCTTGGGCCACGGCGAGGTGGCGACACGGCACATTCTTTCGAGCCGAAAGTTCGAACAGGTCGATCTGTTGAAGGCACTGTTCGCCGTTACGTTGAAAGCGGAGATGGGCGCACTGCGCGGTGCGGCGGCATGAGCGAACTCCTGTTTAGCGGCGGCGAGTGGGATTTCGCGCTGTTGCAGCGTGTGTTCGCGGCGATCGAAGATGTCGCCAAGAATGATTTGAAGCTCGACACCTATCCCAATCAGATCGAGATTATCGCATCGGAACAAATGCTCGACGCCTATTCGGCGCACGGCATGCCGCTGATGTACCATCATTGGTCGTTCGGCAAGATCTTTGCGCGCGAAGAAACGATGTACAACAAAGGCTGGCAGGCGCTGGCCTATGAGATCGTCATCAACTCGAACCCGTGCATCGCCTATTTGATGGAAGAAAACACCATGACGATGCAGACGCTCGTCATGGCGCATGCGTGTTTCGGGCACAATCATTTCTTCAAGAACAACTATCTGTTCCGGCAATGGACGAATGCCGAGGCGATCCTCGATTATCTGGCGTTCGCCAAGAAATACGTGTCGGCGTGCGAAGAAAAATACGGGGCGGAGGCGGTTGAGGCCGTGCTCGATTCGGCGCACGCGATCATGGAACAAGGCGTATTTCGCTATCGCCGGCCGCCGCGCCCGTCGAAGGCCGCGCGCGAAGAGCGCCTGCGCAAGCGTCAGCAATACGCCGACGACAGTTTCAACGATTTGTGGCGCACGCTGCCGGGGGCTGCGCGCGACATGAGCGCCGACCTTGCTTCGGTCGACGAGGACGAGACGATCGGGCTGGTGGCGCAGATGAACCTGCCGGAAGAGAATCTGATCTATTTCATCGAGAAACATTCGCCGGTGCTGAAGAACTGGCAGCGCGAGATTTTGCGGGTCGTGAGGAACGTGGCACAGTATTTCTATCCGCAGATGCAAACCAAGGTGATGAACGAAGGCTGCGCCACGTTCGTGCACCACTACATCATGAACGCGCTCTACGATCGCGGACAGATCGGCGAAGGCTCAATGCTCGAATTCATGCATTCGCATTCGAGCGTCGTCATGCAGCCCGACTTTAACGACAGCCGCTATTCCGGCATCAACCCTTATGCGCTTGGGTTTGCGATGATGTCCGACATCAAGCGCATGTCGGAAAATCCGACGCAGGAAGACTGGGACTGGTTCCCCAACGTCGCGGGCAAGGGCGATTGGCGCGAGGTGTTGAAGCACGCCTGGGCGAACTACCGCGACGAGAGTTTCATCCAGCAGTTTCTGAGCCCGAAAGTGATGCGCGATCTGAAGCTGTTCGCGGTGCGCGACAAGACGGAAGACCCGATTTATACGGTTTCGGCCATTCACAACGAGGGCGGTTATCGCAAACTGCGCACGGCGTTGGCTAGGCTCTACGATCTCGCGACCCATCAGCCGGACATTCAGGTGGTGGGAGCCAACCTTGCCGGCGACCGGACGCTGACTCTCAGACATACGCGCCATCGCGATATTCCGCTGGCGCAGAACACCAAGGAAGCCGTGCTCAAGCACATTCGCCGCTTGTGGGGATATTCGGTCGTTTTGGAAGAACCCGAGGTGTAGCCGGGCTTCGCTCAAGCAAAAAAACAGGGCGCGGTCGCCGGCTGCGCCCTTTGTCGTGCCGTCTCCCGGCTGCCTGCCAGATGTGACCCGTGTCACCGCCGCATGACACTCCGTTCATTCATGTGCGCGACGACGTGTCTTACGCGGCCGTCTGGCGGTCGCCACAACGGTTCAGTGCGACGGCCGGTCAGCGGTTACAACGATTTTGTAGACGTGTTGCGACACCGAGACGCCCGTCGTTTGCTGCACGTAGTATTCGGTGCCCGCGACGACCGCGATGCCGGCAACCAACGACCAGGCAATCCAATCCCTGTATAAGCGACGCATTGTGCTTTCTCCCGTGCGAGTTCAGAAAAAATTGAACGCAACTAACTGAGAAGCAGATGTCGGCCGAAATAGTAGGCCGATGGCGTGCGCAGGCAAATCACGAAGCGTTGCGCGAACGCGACCAGTTCGCAGTCGCAAGTGGAGCGTTCAGACGCGCTCGGCTTCCTTGGGCTTGATCAAAAAGTGACCGTGCAGGGCTGCGATCGGGCGGGTGTGCTCGTCTTGCCAGGCTTCGGCCCTGACGTTGCACACCCGCCGACCGTGTTTGGTGATGATGGCGCGGGCATAGGTGTCCACGGGTTTGCCGGAGCGCAGGTAGTCGATGCCGATGTCGACGGGCTTAGGCAAGTCTTCGCTTTCGGTTTCGAACATCAGTTGGATCACCGAAGTGACCTCGAGGAAGGCGCCGACGACGCCGCCGTGCAGCGCGGGCAATACCGGATTGCCGATGAGCCTTTCGCTGAAGCGGAGGATTGTCGTTAGCTCCGTGCCTTTCCGGTCGATCTCGATACCCAAAAATTGACAGTAGGGAATAGCATCGACCAAGGCCTGCAGATCGGGTTTGCGCCCCTCGGCCAGCGCGCGCTTGATCATGTCCATCAGCGTGCTCCGCTCTTTGCGGTTCTGGTCGTGCCGAGCATGAACGTCGCGGCACAGGTTGCGATCGGATCGCCGCGGTCGGTGTGATAGGCGACGCCGCGCACGAAGGCGATGTTCTTGGTCACCTTGAAGCATTCGGCGTAGGCGAATATGTCCTGATCCGGCGTTGCGGGTTTCATGTAGTCGATGCGTAGATCCAGCGTCGCGATCGCGCCGCGCATCGCCGTTTTCGAACCGACAGCGGTGCCGCAAGCATTGTCGAGGAGGGCGGTGATGACCCCGCCGTGGACAACTCGGGTATCCGGAGTGCCGATGAGATGTTCGGCGTAGGGCACCTTGCACACGGCTTCGCCCGGTTTGATGTCGACGACCATCATGCGCAACGCGGCAGCGTGCGGAATTCCTTCAAGAACGAATCCGGCTTTATGTTCCGGCATTTCCGTGGGCAAGTTTGTCATGATTGGCAGAGTGGAAGAGACGAACGCGGAATTGTCAACGCGGCGGCAAGGGCGATGCCGCTGCGTCAGTGCTATGTTTGTCGATGAACCGATCGGTGGCGACCGATCAGACGTCACATGTGCCCCGCTCCATGCGTACGGCAATCTTCACTGAACATCGGTGCAGGAAGCCGTTCGGGGCCGTTGCAAGTCCGGAGGTGTGAAAGCGAAATTCGATCGATCGCGTGGGGTCAAGTGCGCTGCAATTCAAAAGTTGACGGAGCGTCATTATTTGATACACTGTCCCTTGAGTCCGTCACAGGGGGAAAAATGGCGCGAGCGCCCGATCCGCGACTGCCCAAGACCTGCATCATCGGCGCGGGGTCCAGTGGGATCGCTGCGGCCAAAACGCTGACGGAGGCCGGCATCCCCTTCGACTGTTTCGAAAAGTCGGACCGGGTCGGCGGAAATTGGGTGTTCAAAAACAAGAACGAGATGTCTTCGGCCTATCGCTCGCTGCATATCAACACCTCGCGCGACAAGATGGCGTATTCCGATTTTCCGTTGCCGCGCGAGTTTCCCGACTATCCGCACCACGCGCAAATCGCGACTTATTTCGACGCCTATGTCGAGCACTTCGGATTTCGCGATCACATCTACTTCGAGACCGGCGTCAAGCGGGTGGAGAACACCGCGGACGGGTTGTGGAAGATCGCGCTCGACAGCGGGGAGCAACGACTCTACGACGCGTTGATCGTGGCGAACGGTCATCACTGGGATCCGCGCTGGCCCGAGCCCGCTTTCCCCGGGATCTTCGAGGGCAAGCAATTTCATTCGCACCATTATATCGATCCGACGGAGCCGGTCGATTGCGCGGGCAAGAATGTGCTTGTCGTCGGTTTCGGCAATTCGGCGCTCGATATTGCTTGCGAGTTGGGGCGCAAGGGTGTGGCGCGCAACGTGTTTCTTTCGCAGCGGCGCGGCTATTGGGTGGTGCCGAAGTACACAGCGGGAGAGGTGCTCGATGCGCATGTTGAGCACCCGAGCAAAGATCCATCGTGGTTCAACCGTTTATTGCCGGGAAGTCTGATGCTATGGCTCGCCGAGCAGCGTTTGGCGCGGACCGCCGGCCGGCCCGAGCAATATGGTTTACCCAAACCCGACCATCGCTTGTTGTCGACCCATCCGGCGATCAGCCAGGAGCTCTACATTCGCATCGGTTCGGGCGACGTGAAACCCAAGCCCAACATTCGCGAACTACGGGGTCAACAAGTCGCCTTCACCGACAACAGCGTCGAGACAATCGACGTGATTATTTGGTGCACGGGCTACAAGATCTCGTTCCCGTTTTTCGACGAAGGCTTCATGGCGGCGCCCGGCAACGACATCGCGCTATGGAAGCGGATGATCGACCCGCGCTTCACGAATCTGTTCTTTGTGGCGCTGGTGCAACCATTGTGCGCGATGATGCCGATCGCGGAGGAGCAATCGAAGCTGATTGCGCGCTATCTTACCGGGCACTATGCGTTGCCGCCGGTCGAGGTGATGAACGCACAACGGATCGAAATGCACGAGCGTATCAAGTCGCACTACGTAACGACGGCGCGTCATACGGTTCAGATTAATTGTGGCGAGTATACCTATGACCTCAGGCGCGAACTCGCCAAAGGGCGTAGGCGGGCGGAGGCGTTGGGATTCGCTTTGCCGGTCGAGGCGCGCGTCGTCAGGCCGTCGAACAAGCAAAGGACAGCGGCATGAGCATCGAGGTCGATCTTAAAGGCCGCGGAAAGCGCGAGGAGACGAAGGCTAGTAACCGCCAAGCCATCATCGACGCGGCGCGCGAGGTGTTCGCGGAGTTGGGATACGGGGCGACGACCGTGCGCGACATTATTCGCGCGACGGCGCTCGCCTCGGGCACGTTCTACAATTATTTCAAGTCGAAGGAAGAGGTGTTTCAGGCGCTGCAGGACGAAACCGCACTGCGGGTGCGGCCGCGTCTGCGTGCCGAACGCATTCGGGCGCGCAATTTCGAGGAGTTCGTCTCGGGCTCGTTCCGCACGTTCTTCGATTTTGTGAAGAACGATCACACGACCTTCGCTACGATGCGGCGCAACCCGGAGAATCAACGCGTGCGCATCGATACGCCGGAGGTGATCGCGGGCTTCGACGAATTACGCACCGACCTGGAACTTGCGATCAAGAACGGCGTGGTGCCGGCCACGGACGCCGATCTACTGATGGCGGCGATGGTGGGGGTCGCGTTCGAGGTCGCGAACCATTTGGTCCTACGCGAGGATCTTGGCGCCGACGAGGCGGCAAGATTTGCTACCGCCCTCTTCCTGGGTGGCGTGCATGCCCTGCCCAAGAAGACGGCGAAGCGTTAGGGCGGATTTTGCGCGCCGCGGATCAGTTTCCCCGGCAGGGCTTTCGTCGGCTTGCCGTTGCGGTAGGTTATTTCCCCCGAGACGATCGTCGCTTCGTAGCCGTCCGCGTATTGCACTAGGCGTCTGCCACCGGCGGGGAGGTCGTAGGCGACTGTGGGCCGGTGGAGCGTCAATTTCGCGTGGTCGATGATGTTGAGGTCGGCTTTGTAACCCGGTTTCAACAGGCCGCGATCGTTGAGGCCAACGGCCGCAGCGGTGTCGCGGGTTTGGGCTTTGATCACCCATTCGAGCGGCAGCATTTCGCCGCGCGTGCGATCACGGGTCCAGTGGGTGAGCATCGAAGTCGGGAAACTGCCGTCGCAGATCATGCCGACATGGGCGCCGCCGTCGCCTAGACCCAAGATCGTGTTTGGATGACGCATCATCGCCAACGAAGGCTCCAAGCTGTCATTCGCGTAGTTCAGAAACGGGAACAGGATCAGCGCGCGGCCGTCGTCGGCAAGCATCCAATCGTAGGCGAGTTCTTCCGCGCGCTTGTTGGTGCGTCGGGCTTGAGCGCCCAGGCTCGCGTCCGGCGTCGGTTCATAGTTTGGCGGATCGGCGAGCGGGAACATTTTTGCGAAGTTGCGCAGCACCGCTTTGACGAACGGGTTGTCGGAGGCGGGAGATTCGGACAACAGCGCGCGGCGCATTTCGGATGTGCGCATCGCGGCGAGGCGTTCGGCGAAGGGCAGGTGTTCGATCTTCTTGTAGCTCGCGTGCGCCGAGAACGGATTGAGCGTCAGCGACAGACCGAGCAGAAGGCCGACCGGGCGGCCGCAGACTTGGGCTTTCACGGGCAGGCGCTCGGCGGCGCATTGGTCGAGGAAGCTCAAGAGCATCTTCCACCCGTCGGGGCCGCGATCGGATTGCGCGAGCGAGAAGGAAAGCGGGCGTCCGGATTCCACCACGAGGCGGCGCAGCATCGAGAGTTCTTGCGCGGGGTCGGTGAAGTCGGAGACGACTTGCAGCACGCCGCGACCCGCGGCCTTCAACCCCAACGCGATGCCGAGCAACTCGTCTTCGGCCGCCGTCAGAGTCGGCGTCGGTTTGCCGTCGCTGGTGCGGTGGTTGAGGGTGCGCGAGGTGGAGAAGCCCAGCGCGCCCGCTTCGACGGCGCCCTTGGCGATACGGCCCATCTCGGCGATTTCGCTCGTGCTCGCGGGTTCACGGTTCGCGCCGCGTTCACCCATGACGTAGACGCGCAGCGCGCCGTGCGGAACTTGGGCTGCGAAGTCGATGTCGTGCGGGCGCACTTCGAGTGCGTCGAGAAATTCGGGAAAGGTTTCCCAATTCCATTTGAGGCCTTCGGTCAGGACGACGCCGGGAATGTCTTCGACGCCTTCCATCAAACGCACGAGCATGTCGTGGTCGCCCGCCCTGCAGGGCGCAAAGCCGACGCCGCAATTGCCCATCACCGCCGTCGTGACGCCGTGCCATGCCGAGGGCGTC
Source organism: Alphaproteobacteria bacterium (assembly GCA_031413635.1). Classification (GTDB taxonomy): domain Bacteria; phylum Pseudomonadota; class Alphaproteobacteria; order Micropepsales; family Micropepsaceae; genus SZUA-430. Next base: position 16,440 of record JANOFM010000211.1, read on the forward strand.
AGACGTTCGTCCCAGGTCGCTTGGCCATCGTAATGCGTGTGGATGTCGACGAAGCCTGGGGTGACGATCTTGCCTTTGGCGTCGATCTCCTCGTGCCCCGCGCCGGCGACTTTGCCGATCGCGGCAATGCGTCCATCGTGGAGTGCGATGTCACCTTCGAAACCCGGCGTGCCGGTACCGTCGAAAATCGTGCCGTTGCGGATGACCAAATCGTAGCGCGTCATTTGCGTAGTTCCCTCAATAGCGGGCTGTCGCGAGGTTAACACGGAACGCGCGGACCCACACCCTTTGCGTTCGGGCTTGACTTGGATCGCTGAGGCCGCATTTTGCGCCGCATGCGGAAGATTTTGGTCCGGTCATTGTTGAGCCTGCCCCAGGGGTTGTTGATTGCAATGTCCGGCGGCAAAAAGCTGACCATCGAGGGCCGGACGCTCGATCCACGCTTGCAGTTCGTGAGTGCAATGGCAAAGTTTCAGCCATCGCTTTCCAACTTGGCGCCGATGGAAGCGCGCCATGCCGCGTCCGAAGGATTGGCGCTGCTTGACGGCACGCCCGAACACGATATCGAGATCGCAGACATTCTGCTGCCGCGGCCCGGCGGCCGTTCGATCGCGGCGCGGACGTACAAGCCACGTCTGCCGAACCGGCTGGTGCCGGTGCTGGTCTATTTTCATATGGGCGGATGCGTGATCGGCGGGCTCGAGACGTGTCACGTGTTCTGCTCGCTCATGGCGCTCAGGGCCGGGTGTCTGGTTGTGTCGGTCGATTATCGGTTGGCGCCGGAACACAAATTTCCCGCTGCAGTCGACGATGCGCTGGCCGCGTTTCGTTCGGTTCGGGAACACGCGCGCGTGCTCGGCGGCAATCCGAACGTGGTAGCCGTCGGCGGCGATTCGGCGGGCGGTTATCTGTCGGCGTCGATCGCCCAGGAACTGAAGCGCGCGAACGAGAAACCGCCGGTGCTGCAGATGTTAATCTATCCGGTGGTCGATTGGTTGTCGCAAACGCCATCCATAACGTCGTTCGGCGACGCCTATCCGTTGTCGACCGCCATGATGGACTATTTCCGCAATCACTATTTCACCAAGATCGAGGAAGAGGCGAAGGACTTGCGCGCCTCGCCGGGCTTAGCGGACGATTTGAGCGGCTTGCCACCCGCGCTGGTCTATACCGCAGGGTTCGACCCGCTGGTCGATCAGGGTCGCGACTATGCGGAGGCGCTCAAGATCGCCGGAGTTCCGGTGCTCTATCGCTGTTACGAAACGTTGTCGCATGCGTTCACGGCGATGAGCGGTGCGGTTCCGGCCGCGCGCGCGGCGCTGATTGAAATCACCGACGACCTCAGGCGCGCGATCGGATGACGCGCACTCTTGTGTGCCCGGCATTGGCCGAGGATTTTTCGACGTTGCGCGTCGAAGAGCACTCGTTGCCGCCGCCGCGCCCGGGTGAGGTGCGCGTTCGCATGCGCGCGGCGTCGCTGAATTTTCCCGACCTGCTGATGACGCAGGGCCGCTATCAGCTCAAACCCGATCTGCCGTTCACGCCGGGGATGGAAGGGGCGGGCGAGGTGGTAGCGGTCGGCGAGGGCACCTTCAATGTAAAGGTGGGTGACGCGGTGGTGGTCGCGGCGCGCTTCGGAATGATGGCGCAAGAGGTCAATGTGCCTGCCGCCGCATTGCGGGCAAAGGCCGATGCAATGTCGTGGACCGAGGCGGCGAGCTATCCGGCGGCGTGGTTGACAGCCTATGTTTCGTTGATGCGGCGCGGAGCGTTGCAACCCGGCGAGACGCTGCTGGTACACGGCGCGGCGGGCGGCGTCGGGATGGCGGCGGTCGATCTTGGGCTGTTGATGGGAGCAACCGTGATCGCAACGGCAGGATCGCAGGCCAAGCTCGATGTGTTGGCGGCTCGCGGGGCGCGTCATGTGGTCGACTACTCGACGGGTTTTAGAGACGAGGTTAAGCGTTTGACGGGCGGGCGCGGCGCCGATGTGATTTACGATCCGGTGGGCGGTGACGTGTTCGACGAGAGCGTGCGATGCATCGCTTTCGGCGGGCGATTGCTCGTCATCGGGTTTGCCGGTGGGCGTATCCCGTCGGTCGGTGCGAATATGCCGTTGATCAAGGGATTCTCCGTTGTCGGCGTGCGCGCGGGGGAATATGGGCGGCAATTTCCCGAGAAAGGTCGTGAAAACGTCGAGGCCGTCGAACGCCTCGCGCATGAAGGAAAGATCAAGCCGCATATCGGCTTGAGCGTTCCGCTCGCGCAGGCCGTCGATGCGTTCCGCGCACTCTACGCGCGGCAGGTAATCGGAAAAGCTGTCATCGTTTTTTAGGAAGGCGTTCGCATGATCCAGCCACCGCATACGCATCTTGCGCAGCTGAACGTTGCGCGGGCACTTGACGATCTTGGAAGCCCGCGTCTGGCCGACCGTACCCAGCACGGTCCCTCGGACAGTGCATTCGGTTGGGAGCGGCTCCACAATATCAAGCTACGGATGAGCCGTCGCTGTGCCTAGTGCCTTTTGCTGCTAGACCGTGCGCTTGGCGCGGTCTTTGTCGTTGGCGCCTTTGATCATGTCGCGGATGTTTTCCCATTCGCTGTCGCCGAGTTTCGACAGTTGCGAGAAATTGCCGCCGCCGGCCAGGAAGGCGCCGCCGTCGATCGCGATGGTTTCGCCGGTCAGATAATCGCAACCGTCGGACATAAGGAACGTCGCGAGGTTGCGTAGTTCCTGCATTTGGCCGACGCGACCCATCGGGTTGCCCGACGCGCTGGCGTCCTGTTCGCTGCCCATCGTGCCCGAACGCATCGAGCCGGGGTTGAGACGTTCCCACGCACCCTTGGTCGGGAAGGGTCCGGGGGCGATGGCGTTGAGGCGGATGCCGTGGGCGGCCCATTCGACGGCCAGCGACTTCGTCATCACGTTGAGGCCCGCCTTCGACATGGCGGAGGGCACCGTGAACGGGCCGCCGTTCCAGACCCAGGTCGTCAGAATGGAGATCACGTTCGCTTTTTGCTTTGCCTCGATCCAGCGTTTTCCGGCGGCGAGCGTGACGTAGAACGTGCCGTGGAAGACGATGTTGGCGATGGCGTTGAAGCCGTTCGGCGACAGATCCTTGGTGCGGCTGATGAAGTTTCCCGCCGCGTTGTTGACGAGGCCGTGCAACGGACCTTCGTTGAAGATGCGGGTCATCATGTCTTCGACCGCGTCGGGGACGCGGATGTCGCATTCGAGTGCGGTGACGCGTGTGTTGTTTGCTTTCGCCAGTTCCTTCGCGGTTTCTTCGACTACGGGGCCACGGCGTCCACAGATGTAAACATCGGCACCGAGCTTGGCGTATTCGTCGGCCATCTCGCGCCCCAAACCGGTGCCGCCGCCGGTGACAAGAATGCGCTTTCCTTTGAACAAGTCGGAACGAAACATCGTCATAAATCCAATCCTTCCAATCCTCTCGGGTTGTCGCATCCGTAAAGCGCCACAAGCGCCGCCGCAATGCTTTCCGCATCGGGCTCGTGATCCATCGATGGAATCTGCTCGGCGATCCAATTGGTAACGGCGAGTGCAAGCGTTTCGTCGGTCAGGCCTTGCGGGATGCAAATTTTCTTGCGGGCTTGGACGCCTTGCTCGACGGCACGGCGCGCGTCCCTTATTTCCTTCGCGCACCAGGCTTCGTCGTTGGCGCAGCGATCGACAAAGGCGCGGGTCGTTCGGGCCGATGCCGCACTTGTCATGGCGGCGAGAGCGAATGCCGCGATTGCGATCCATCTCATGGTCGTGCCTCCCCGTACCCTAGGGCACAACTATGCACGCAGGTAGGACTGACGCGCCAGACCCTTATCGTAGGTTTGGGTGCCGACGAGTTTCAGCGCGGTTTCGGGGCGGCCGGGCGCGAAGAGCGCGATGCCCCCGCCGAGCAAGACCGGTACGGTAAAGAGGTCGATGCGGTCGATTGCGCCGACGGCGAGGAAGGAATTGATTGTTGGCGCACCGCCCATGATCCAGGCGTCCTTGCCGCCCGAAGCGCGCAGCGCGGTGGTCAGACGGACGACGTCGGCGCCGACGCGGGTGACGTTCGGGGGAGCGTCGTCGAGCGGGTGCGAGGTGATGACAAGGCTGCGGCCGTTAGGATAGGGCCAATCATCGAAACTACGTATAAGGTCGTAGCTCTTGCGCCCCATCACGACGGTGCCGATCTCGACGATGAATTTTTCGTAGCCGTGGTCGACGCTGTCGAACGGACGCAGCCAATCGATGCTGCCGTCGGGCGTTGCGATGTAGCCGTCAAGCGATTGGGCTATGTAGATGCGGATCAGGAGCATGCACGGCTCTTACAGCAATCAACGAGCCGGCAACAGGCGTTCCAGCCCTTCGATGGTGGAGGCGTCACCGGGTCGTTTTTCCCGAAGCACACGCGTGATGCGCGCAGTACGCATCGCAATTCCGGATTTGCGGCGCGGCGCACGCTTGAGATCTTCGAAGGCGACTTCAAGCACCAAGGTCTGCGCAACTTGCGATACCGGGCCGAAGCGTTTGATGGTGTTTTCGCGCACGAACTCGTCGACGCATTTCCGATCGTCGGGGAGAATGCCGGCCTTGCCGACCGGTACGAGCGCTCCGCCCTTCCACAGACCGAAAGTGCAGAACGTGGGCGATGCCTTCAATTTGCCCCGTTCAACGTACAAGAGCACCGCGTCGATCGATCCGGAAATCTGCGGGCTTGCGGTGGTCGGGAACATGTCGTCTTGCGCTATCGCCAGTTTTTGCGGACGATCGGGCGATGGCATCGGTGATTTGAACCTACCGGTCGCGAGCTTGATCAGAGCCCAGCGCCCACTTGCGTCACAGGCGTCGAGCCATGTCTCGATGCGTTTGGGAAGTTCGCTGCGGCCTAGGGTCGAAAGGGCTTCGACGACTTCGCTCAAGGACGGGTCTCTGTTCGCGCGACGTTGCGGCGGCCAGAGGAGGGCGATGGTTTCGGCCACGTCGTCGACATAGTCCAGGGAAAGCGCGTAAAGCACCGGATCGAAACGCGCATCGGCCAGGCTGCGGATAAGTGCGAGCGCGATGCGGCGAGGCTTCAGTCTTGCCGCGAGGAAATCAACGGCAATGGTGCGGTCCGGTTCAGGCGTCGTCGCCAGATAGTCGGCAAGCAACCGTTGCTTCATCTCGCCGTCGGCATTCTCGAGGCGGTCGAGGAGCGCAGCAAAGCGGTTCATGGTTCGGCGTTTTCTTCGTCGCCGTAGCCCTTGATCGCGAGCGGTCGGGCTTTGATGCCGTTACTTGCCGCCCAATGCATCAAGGCGGCTTCCTCACCGTGGGTAATCCAAAGTTCGCCCTGTGCGACCTCGCGCGCCGTCGCGGTCAGTTCGTCCCAATCGGCGTGGTCGGAGATGATCAGCGGCAGCTCGCCGCCGCCTTGTTGCGCGCGTTTGCGTGTGCGCATCCAACCGCTGGCGAAACCTGTGATGGGCCCGTTCTCAACCTCTGCGAACAGGTCCGCGCGCGCGGAAGGTGGAGCGATGACAATTTTTCCTGCGAGCGAGTTTGCCGCCTGACCGGAGAGTGGGCGCAGCGCGCCGAGGGCTACATGATGCGCTTCATAGACGGCGCATAGGCGTTCGGTCGCAGGATCGACGACAATAGGATCGTGGTAAGTAGCTTCACGCAACAGTGCGATCAATCGTTGCGCTTTGCCGAGCGAATAGGCGTCGATGAAATGCGCGCGTTCGGGAAACAGCGCCAGCGAGCGTAGAAGTTTTGCGACCTCCAACTCGGCCGGCGGGTGGCGGAAAATCGGCAGGCCGAACGTCGCCTCGGTGATGAAGATATCGCACGGCACCGGCTCGAAGGCCGGGCAGGTGGGATCGCGTGCACGTTTGTAGTCGCCGGAGACGACGACGCGACCGCCACTTACCTCGATGACAATCTGCGCCGAACCCAGGATATGGCCTGCCGGCTGCAACGTCACGCGCGCGTCGCCCAGTGCGATCGTCTCGCCAAGGCGTGCCGCTTGGCGGGAGCCGGCGAACTTCTCGCCATAGCGGATCGCCATCACGTCGAGTGTCTCGGCCGTTGCGAGCACCGCTTCGTGACCGCGCCGCGCATGGTCCGAGTGGCCGTGGGTGATGACCGCGCGCGCCACTTTGCGAACGGGGTCGATATAGAAGTCGCCCGCCGCGCAATAGAGACCGGCGGGGGTCAAAGTCAGGATGTCGGCAATACGCATGAGGGAGCCGACGGTCCTACTTTCGTCCGACGTACGCGAGGCATTCTACTTCGACTTGCGCGCCGAGCACCAAACCGTTTGCTCCAAAGGCCGAACGTGCGGGAAGGCGGTCGGGTTTGAAATAGGTGACGTAGACCTTGTTGAAGTCGCCCCATTTCGACATGTCGGCCATCATCACCAGACATTTGAACACGTCGTCGAAGGTCAGGCCGTTTTCCTTCAGGACCGTGCCGATGTTTTCCATCGTTTGGCGCGCTTGGGCCTCCATGCCGCCGGGGACCAACTCCATCTTGCCGGGTACGTTGCCGAGTGCGCCAGAGAGGTAGAGCACGTCGCTGACGCGCACGGCTTGGCTGAAGGGGAGCTTTTCGGCTTTGGCGGCGGGGGTGTTGATGAATTGCATGGGGTTCGTCCTTGTTTGCCAGGTAGTCTACATATTCTCATCGGGATAGGGACGGCGAACTCTTCGCATGGATGTGAAATCGGCCAAGCGCGGGTTAGGCGAGGCGGCGGCATTGCCGCCCACGTTCTCGGCTTGGTTTACTGCGCGCGGGTGGAGTGCGCGGCCGTTTCAGTTGGCGTTGATCGATGCCGCGCGGGCAGGGGAGAGCGTGCTGCTCACCGCGCCGACGGGCGGGGGTAAGACGCTGGCGGGTTTCTTGCCGAGTTTGATCGAGCTTGCTGCGCCATCGGCAAGTGCCAGCGTGGTTTGGCGCACTTCTGTCGCCGGCGAAAATCCGATCATCGCAAAACTGAAAGCGCGCGCCGCGCAGCGCCCGCACGGCATTCACACGCTTTATGTTTCGCCGTTGAAGGCGCTCGCCGTCGACGTCGCGCGCAATCTCGAGATGCCGGTCAAGGAAATGGGTCTCAAGATTCGCATGGAGACGCGTACGGGCGACACGCCGGCGCATCGACGACAGCGGCAGAAACATTCGCCGCCGGATATTTTGCTAACCACACCCGAGCAGATAGCACTGCTGCTGGCGTCGGCGGAGGCGCCGCGCTTGTTCGGCGATTTGCGCTGTGTCGTGCTCGACGAGTTGCACGCGTTGGTGGCCTCCAAGCGGGGCGATTTGTTGGCGCTCGATTTGGCGCGGCTGTCGACGTTGGCGCCAGGGCATCGTCGGATCGGATTGTCGGCGACGGTCAACGATCCGGATATGTTGGCACGCTATTTGGTGCCGCAGTTGCACGGTGAAGCGCGATCGGCGCGGATCGTGCGCGGGGCGCCCGGGGCAAAGCCCGACCTTTCGATTCTAGCATCGGAGGAGCATGTGCCATGGTCAGGACACTTGGCGCGCCATGCCTTCGGCGAGATTTTGACGGCGATCGAAACGGCGAAGACCGCGCTCGTTTTCGTCAACACGCGCATGCAGGCGGAGTTGTTGTTCCAGGAGCTATGGGCGATCAACGGCGAGAACCTGCCCATCGCGCTGCATCACGGATCGTTGGCACCTGAGCAACGGCGCAAGGTCGAAGCAGCGATGACGAAGGGTGCACTGCGTGCGGTCGTGTGCACCTCGACGCTCGATCTCGGCATCGATTGGGGCGCGGTCGATCTTGTGATCAATGTCGGTGCGCCGAAAGGGGCGAGCCGCATCGCGCAGCGCATCGGGCGTTCGAACCACCGCATGAACGAACCCAGCCGCGCGTTGCTGGTGCCGGCCAACCGCTTCGAGGTTCTGGAATGCGAGGCGGCGCGCGATGCGTTGATGCACGGCGAACTCGACGGCGAAGGGCCGCGCGTGGGCGCGCTCGACGTGTTGGCGCAGCATGTGCTGGGCATGGCGGTGGCCGCACCGTTCGACGCGGACGCGCTTTACGCGGAAGTCGTGAGCGCCGCGCCCTACGCGCAGTTGACCCGCGCGGATTTCGACAAGGTCGTCGACTATGTGGCGACGGGCGGCTATGCGCTGCGCGCCTATGAGCGTTACGCGAAGTTGCGCAAGACGGTCGAAGGGCTTTGGCGCGTGGCGAGCCCCCAAGTGGCGCAGCGTTACCGTCTGAACTGCGGCACCATCGTCGAGGCGCCGATGTTGAAGGTGCGTGTGGTGCGGAACTATCGGGGCCCGCGCGTGACCTACGTGGGACGCATTCTGGGTCAGATCGAGGAATGGTTCCTGCAGCAATTGACGCCGGGCGATACGTTCCTGTTCGCTGGGCAAGTGCTGAAGTTTCAAGGCATCGTCGAAACCGAGGCGATTGTCACGCCTGGACCGCCGGGTAATCCGAAGATCCCATCGTTCGAGGGTGGCAAGTTTCCGTTGTCGACGTTCTTGGCCGAGCGCGTGCGCGAGATGCTGGCCGATCCGAAGCGGTGGAGGCATTTGCCGGATCAGGTCAAGGAATGGCTCGGCATGCAGCGCCTTCGTTCGATGCTGCCGAAGGCGAACGAGATGCTGGTGGAGACGTTTCCGCGCGCGCCGCGGAATTTTCTCGTGTGCTATCCGTTCGACGGCCGGCTGTGCCACCAGTCGCTCGGCATGTTGCTGACGCGGCGGTTGGAGCGCATGGGCATGAAGCCGCTGGGCTTCGTCGCCAGCGAGTACTCATTGGCGATTTGGGCGCTTGGGCCTTTGCACACGCTCGAGATGAACCGGTTGTTCGACGAAGACATGATGGGCGACGATCTCGACGCATGGCTGGCGGAATCGGCGCTCTTGAAGCGCAGCTTCCGGCAATGCGCGGTGATCGCTGGGCTTATCGAGCGGCGCAATCCGCGCGAGGAGAAGACGGGGCGGCAAGTGACGTTTTCCTCCGACCTGATCTACGACGTACTTAGGAGCCACCAGCCCGACCACATTCTGTTGCGCGCGGCCTATGACGACGCGGCGACTGGGGCGCTCGATATCGCGCGGCTGGGGGCGCTGCTCAAACGCATCAAGGGCCGCATCGTGGTCAAGAAACTGGACCGCGTCTCGCCGCTCGCGGTGCCGGTGCTGCTCGACATCGGCCGAGTGCCGGTGGGCGCGGACGCGAGCGAGGCGCTGCTTGCGGAGGCGAGCGACGCGCTGATCAAGGAGGCTATGGGTACGGGTTAGCAGCGGCGCAACTACCATCGAGGTAATTGTCCAGCTGGCGGGAGAGATGCGACTTCGTTTCCTTTGGCGGAGGTTTGGAGATGTCGCCTTGGGTGGACGGGCGGAAATGGACTCGGCGGTGCCGGGCATGAAGCTAGAGCTGATTTCACGCGCACCCGAGGCGGCGAATGGTGCGCCGCCACTTCTTTTCGTTCACGGCGGCTTTCATGCAGCGTGGAGTTGGGACGAGTACTTTCTGCCCTGGTTCGCGGCGCGGGGATTCGAAGCGCATGCATTGAGTTTGCGAGGGCACGGAGCGTCGCAAGGTGCCCAAGGGATCGATCGCTGGCGTCTGCGCGACTATGTGGAGGATTTGCGCGCGACCGTCGGGTGCTTCCCGCGCGCGCCCGTCTTGATCGGCCATTCACTTGGCGCGGCCGTGATCCTGAAATACCTCGAGCGAGAAGTAACTCCGCCATTCGTGCTATTGGCGCCGACGCCACCACGCGGCTTTTTGCTACTCTTGCTCATCGCGGCCGCGCGGCATCCGGTATTGTTTGCGCGCATGGTTCATCAAAGGAGCCTCGCGCCCGTCCGACATCTTTTCGAGGCGTTCCTTTTTCGCCCCGATATCGAGCCCGAGGCGCGCGCCGCGTTTGTCGAGCGGCTGCAGAGCGAGTCTTTCGCGGCCGTGTGGGACATCGCGATCTTCGATCGCATTCGCCTCGGCGCCGCGAAGGCACCAGCGCTCGTGGTAGGAGGGCTTCGAGACGTTTCGTTGCCGCGCGGGTTGAACGCTCGTTTGGCACGCGTACTTGGGGCAGAGTTCGTCGAGGTCGATGCCGCCCACGACATCATGCTCGATCGCAATTGGGAGGATGCGGCGCGTTCGATCGCGACGTGGATCGAAGCGCACGTCCGCGATACCGGCAAGGCGCACCGATGAGCGACGACGACAGGCTCGATCCGCACTTGTCTCGCTGGGCTCAGCTCGGGCAGTCGTGGCTCGCCATGAAGTCCTGGGTCAAGACGTGGTTGCGGGGCGTGATTGCCGTGTTCCTGGCGGCGCTCGTGTTTTTGCGACGAGTGGAGGCGCAATGAATCCTCGCGGCTTATGTCGCGACGGGGCCGCTTCTACTGGGGCAAGCACTTTACCAGGGCGGGCTCACACGTTTGCTCGGCGTTGCCCATATTCTACCTTGGGTGCCACTGTTGATCTATCTGACACCGCCTTGGATCGAACGTATCAAGCGCGGCGTCGATTTCGCGGCGACCGATGCGACGTGGACGATCTATCTGGGCGTTTTCATCGCGGTCGTCGGCCTGTGCGTTTCGATCGACGCGGTCGATGTCGTCCGCTGGTTTGCGGGCGAACGTTATGTGCTCGGCTCGAAATCGGCGGCCGCGCGCGGTGCATCGCGACAGGATTAGTGCGAGCGACGCGTCGATTATTGCGGCGATGAGAGATTCGTTGTCATGGGTGGGGTGGGCTTGACTTGGCTGCCGACGGGTGCGGCGTGTCCAGACAACGATCGGGTGGCCCGGTCGTACTTCGCGCCAGAGCGCTTGGTCAGGTCCCGCGCGGTTTGGCTCTCGCGGTTGGTGTCGCGGTCCAAGGGTCGTCGGGCCAGTGGTGTTTGGGGTAGCGGCCCTTGAGGTCGCGCTTCACGTCGGGGTAGCCGTTTTTCCAGAAGCTTTTGAGGTCGCGCGTCACCTGCACGGGACGGCGAGCGGGCGAAAGCAAATGCAGCGTGAGCGGGATGCGGCCGTTTCCCACGGTGGGTGTGTCGGCGAGGCCGAACATTTCTTGCAGGCGCACGGCGAGGATCGGCGCCTCGCCGCTATAGTCGATCGAGATGTGCGAGCCGCTTGGTACAGTGATGTGCGTCGGGGCGAGCGTGTCGAGGCGCTTTTTCTTTTCCCAGTCAAATACTGCGTGGAGCGCCGACGAGAGATCGATGCGGGTGAAGTCGTTCGCGCGGGTCATGCCGGCGAGAAACGGTTGGAGCCAGTGTTCGAGTGTGGCGGTGAGCGCTTCATCCGACAGATCGGGCCAGCCGGCATCGGGTTCGAGGTTACGCACGAAGGCTGAACGGGCGCGGAATGCGTCGAGGTCGCCGGTCCACGGCAGCGAGCGTAAGCCCAGGTCGCGGACGCCGGTGAGCACTGCGGCTGCGGTTTTCGCGGGGTCGGGCTTCTTCAGTGGGCGTTCGGCGAGGGTGATGGCGTTGAGGCGCTCTTCCTCGCAGGCGATGACGGCGCGGCCGCGCGAGTTCCATTCGATTATTATGCGGGTTTCGATGTGGGCGGCGAAGAGATCTTCGATGTCGGCGAGGGTGAGTGGCGCTGCTTGGTGGATTTTTGCGTTCGCGCCCGCACCGTCGAGGGCGGCGACGGCGAGATAGTCTTCGCGCGCCAACGGATCGGTTTCGGGGATCGTCGCGCCACGGCCATTGGCGAGGCGAAAGCTGCCCGGGCCACGGCGTTTGGCGATGCGCTCGGGATAGGCGAGGGCGGTCAGGCGGCCGGCGGTGTTGGTGTCGATGGAACTGTCTTTGATGTCGAGCGCGCGGCGCCAGATTTTTGCTTGGTCGCGGGCGCGGGTGAGCGCACCGTTGGGGTGGCGTTCATTGGCGAAAGCCTCGAGGCGGGTGCGCAAGTCGACGTCTCGCGTGCGGACGATGTCGCGTTCGCCGAGGATGGAGGCGAGCGCGCAAGCGCCGGCGTTGCGGGCGCGCAGCATCATGTGGGCGAGGCGCGGGTGGGCGCCGAAGGTCACCATCGCGCGGCCGTGCGGGGTGATGGCGTTCTCGGCGTCGAGGGCGTCGAGTTCGCGCAGGAGTTCTTGGGCTTCGGCGAAGGTGCCTGGCGGCGGCGGGTCGAGGAGTTTCAATTTGCTCGCGTCGCGTTCGCCCCAGGCAGCGAGGTCGAGGGCGAAGGGGGCGAGGTCGCTGGTTAGAATTGCGGGCGGGGTGAAGGGGACGAGCGCGCGGGTCTCGGCCTCGTCCCAGAGGCGGTAGCAGATGCCCGGCGCGACGCGGCCGGCGCGGCCTCTTCGTTGATCGGCGGAGGCGAGCGAGACGCGCCCGGTCACCAATCGCGTCAGGCCGGTCGCCGGATCGTAGCGCGGGAGGCGTTGCAGGCCGCTATCGATGACGACGCGGACGTCTTCGATCGTGAGGCTGGTTTCGGCGATGGCGGTCGCGAGCACGATCTTGCGGGTGTGGGCTTGAGGGCGGATGGCACGGTCTTGGGCTTCAGCGGGGAGTGCGCCGTAGAGCGGTTGCGTTGCGATGCCGTCGTTCTTGAGCAGCGTTTCGACGCGGCGGATTTCGGCTTCGCCGGGGAGGAAGACCAGGATGCCGCCCTCTGTTTCGTCAAGCGCGCGGATGACGGCACTCGCCACGCTTTGTTCGATGCGCACGTTCGCGGGCGGCGGGGCATAGCGCGTGTCGATGGGATGGAGGCGGCCCTCTGAGCGTATCGTCGGCGCGTCTCCCAACAACTTCGCGACGCGCGCGCCGTCTAGCGTGGCCGACATCACCAAGATACGCAGATCTTCGTTGAGGGCTGATTGGGTTTCGAGGGCGAGGGCGAGGCCTAAGTCGGCGACCAAACTGCGTTCGTGGAATTCGTCGAAGATGAGGAGGCCTACACCTTTCAGTTCGGGGTCGGTTTGCAGGCGGCGGGTGAGCAGGCCTTCGGTCAAGACTTCGATTTGCGTTTTGGGGCCGACGCGGACGTCGAGCCGCACGCGGTAGCCCACCGTTTCGCCGATGCTTTCGCCGATCAGGCTGGCCATGCGGGCGGCGGCGGCGCGGGCGGCGATCCGGCGGGGCTCCAGCATCAGGATTTTGCGGCCGGCGAGCCAGGGTTCGTTGCGCAGTGCCAGCGGCACCAAGGTCGTCTTGCCGGCGCCGGGCGGGGCCTCCAAGACAGCCGTGCGGTGGGCGGCGAGCTTGCCCTTAAGCTCGGGCAGGACTTCTTCGATGGGAAGTTTCGCGGTCATGGGCGCCGCGTTCCTACGCGCGGGCGGACGGGCGGTCAAAAGTTCCCGCGACTGGCACTTTCGCAACTAGGCGTGCCGCCCGAATCCTGCCATTTGTCGCTTAACATGCAAAACAACGAACCGATTGAACGTCCGGCGGTCGCGCCACGCGACCCCCAGAGTTGGGTGCAGGTTTTGGCGCGGTATAGGGAGCCGAGCGTGCCGCGCGGGGTGGTGGAGATCGCCATTACCGCCGGGCCGTTCGTGGCTTTGTGGGTGCTGATGTGGCTGGCGCTCGGCTTTAGCTATTGGCTGACCTTGGCGCTGGCAGTGCCGGCGGCGGGGTTCTTGCTGAGGCTTTTTATTATCCTGCACGATTGCGGGCACGGCTCGTTTTTCGGGCACCGGTTGGCCAATGACTGGGTGGGCCGGATTTGCGGCGTCTTGACCTTTACGCCGTTCGGGGTGTGGCGGCGCACGCACAACATGCATCACGCGACCTCGGGC
>JANOFM010000212.1:0-3517 GCA_031413635.1 Alphaproteobacteria bacterium
GACGCCAACAGCGAAGGCGGCGCCAACGACCGTCTGTCGGAGGCCAACCTGCCCAAGCATCTGGACGCGCAGGAAGGCGGGCGCAAGCCGCATGTCGGTCCGGTGGTGAAGCCCAAGGCCGGCGAGAAGTTCGACGACTTCCAGCTGACCTATGCGCTGCGCCTGTTGCGCGGCCAAGAGATCGTCTCGAACGCGGCGCCGGCGCCCAAGACCGCGCCGAACTGAGCTTCCCGCCCGAGACAAGGCGGCACTTGAAAGTTAACGGGCGGACGGGGCACAACTGGCGGTGCCCCTCCGCCCTTTGTCTTTGAGCCTCGCGCGCGCGCCCCATGTCCATGCAAGGATTCCCTTCCGGCCATTCCAAGGGCGGCGTTTTGGGTAGCGGGTTTTCGGCCGGCACGATCGCCACCGTGATTGCCGCCGGCGTTCTTGTGATCGTCATTCTGGTTTCGCTGTTCGGCAACGCCGAGGACGGCGAGCCGAGTGCTGTGATCAAAATCGAGCGCGGCGCGCCTTCGGGCAGCGGGGGAAGCGCCGCGGCGGTGGCGCCGGTGAACGCGGGCGAGATGTTGACGGCCGAGAACGGCGCGGTGATCAGCGATCCCGGCCTGACCGAAGTCTCAAGCGACGGCCCGCTGCCCATGATCGGCGCCGACGGGCGCAAGCCGATGGACGTTTACGCGCGGCCGTTCGACCGCAACGATCCGCGTCCGAAGATCGCGGTAATCGTCGGCGGCTTGGGTCTGGGCGAGGCGGTGACGCAGGCCGCCGTCGATCGTTTGCCCGAGGGCGTGACGCTCGCCTTCACGCCTTATGGCTCGTCGCTGCAGGGGTTGGTTTCGACTGCGCGGGCAAAGGGGCACGAAGTTCTGATCGAAATGCCGATGGAGCCTTACGATTATCCCAACAACGATCCGGGGCAGAATACGCTGCTGACCGGCGCGCAGGCGGGCGACAATCCGGTCAGGCTGCGCTGGTTGATGTCGCGCGTGATGGGCTATGCGGGGATGATCAATTCGCAAGGGGCGAAGTATTTGACCAGCCCCGCGGACGTGAAGTGGATTCTGGGCGAGGTGTCGCGGCGCGGCTTGTACTTGGTCGACAACGGGCAGGCCGAGCAATCGATCGCGCGGGAACTGGCGGCCGAAGAAGGCGCGGGCTTTGCGCGCGGCGACGTACAGATCGACCGCAATCCGATCCGCGAGGCGATCGATCGCGAGTTTGCTGCGCTCGAAGACCTCGCCAAGCAACGGGGCGCCGCGATCGGGGTGGCTGCGGCGTTTCCGGTGACGATCGACCGCGTGTCGGCGTGGGCCGCCGGCTTGGAGTTGAAGGGGATCGCGCTGGTGCCCGTGTCGGCCTTGATCGACGTGCGGCCGCTGGTGGCGCCGGCGCCTTCGGTGAGCGCACCCGCCAACGAGCCGCCGGCGCATCCATGAGCATCGACCTGCCGTACCGGCGTTGTGTGGGGGCGATGGTGTTCAACGCCCGGGGCCTCGTGTTCGTGGGGCGGCGCTTGGTCGAGGAATTCGGCGAGGCTTGGCAGATGCCGCAAGGCGGGGTCGATACGGGCGAGGATCTGCGCGCGGCGGTGTTGCGCGAGCTCAGCGAGGAAACCGGAATCAAATCGGTGCGGGTCGAGGCGGAGGCACCGGATTGGTTCCAGTACGATTTACCGCGCGAAGCCGTCGGCGTGGCGCTGAAGGGCAAATATCGGGGACAGACTCAGAAGTGGTTTGCGCTGCGCTTCCTGGGCGAGGATGGCGAGGTCGATTTGGGCGCCCACGGCCATCCGGAGTTCGACGCCTGGAAGTGGGTCGAGATCGACGAGGTGGCGAGGCTTATCGTCCCGTTTAAACGGGAGGTTTACCAGAAGGTGGTCGAGGCGTTTCGTTCTTACGCCAGGCCGGGCTAGGGTCGGGGCATGGCTGATACCGTCGTTATGATTCATGGGGCGTTTTGCGCGGGCTGGGCGTTCGACGAGTACCGCTCGCTGTTCGAGGCGCAGGGGGCGCGCGTTCTGACGCCGACCTTGAGGCACCACGAGACGGTGCCGGGGACGCGGGCCTCGCGCGAGCTGGGCGTCACCAGCGTGCTCGACTACGCGGCCGACATCGAGGCGCTCGTGCGCGAGTTGGAGGCGCCGCCGGTGTTGATCGGGCATTCGATGGGCGGGTTGGTGGCGCAGATCGTGGCGAGCCGACTGCCGGTCAAGGCGCTGGCGCTGATCGCGCCGTCGGCGCCGTGGGGGATCATGCCGACCAGCCCTTGGGAGATCGCCTCGGCGCAGGGACTTTATTTCGCGGGGCAGTTTTGGAACAAGCCGCTGAGGCCCGAGGCGTGGATCGCCGAGAGCCACGCGCTCGATCTTCTGCCTTCGGGCCAGCGCGAGGCGGTGTTCGCGCGCTTCGTGCCGGAATCGGGGCTTGCCACGTTCGAGATCATGCATTGGGCGATGGATGCCAGGCGCGCGACCTATGTGGACGCGGACCGGATCGCGTGCCCGGTGTTGTGCGTGGCCGGCGAGCTCGACCGGGTGAACCCACCCAAGACCGTCGCCTCCATCGCCAAGCGCCATCGCGAGCGCGGGCATTTCTTCCAGGTCGACGGGGCCAGCCACTGGCTGATCGGCGAGCCGGGCTGGGAGAAGACGGCCGCTTACGTGCGCGAGTGGCTGAACAACGTGACGGTTGCCGCGTGAGGCGCTAAATTCGCCGCCTCGATGGAGGCTCAATTGGCGAAAACTTCGAAACCCAAATCCAAGAAATCGCGCGGCGTGACCCTACTGATCGGCACGCGCAAGGGGGCTTGGTATTTTCATTCGGATGCGGGGCGCAAGAGTTGGCGCGTCGATGGGCCTCATATGTTGGGGCAGGTGATCAATCACCTCGTGCGCGATACGCGGTCGGGCACAATGTTGATGGCGGCGAAGACGGGGCACCTTGGGCCGACGATTTTTCGCTCGACGGATAAGGGCCGGAGTTGGAAGGAAGCGGGGGTGCCGCCTGCGTTCCCCAAGGTCGAGGGCGGGGCGGGCCGCGCGGTCGATCATACGTTCTGGTTGTCTCAGGGACATGATAGCGAGAAGGGCGTTTGGTGGGCGGGGGCCTCGCCGCCCGGGTTGTTCGTCTCCAGCGACGACGGCGTTTCGTGGGCGAGCGTCGCGGGCTTCAACGAGCATGCGATGTACGACAAATGGGCGCCGAAGGATGCGGGCACGCCGGACGGGGCGCTGCTCAATCAGATCGTGATCGATCCGCGCGACGCACGGCACATGTATATCGCGACCTCGACCGGGGGCGTGTTCGAATCCCAAGACCGCGCGCGCAATTGGCGGCCGCTGAACAAAAACGTCGAGGCGAATTTCAATCCCGACCCTTATCCCGAATACGGGCAGGACGCGCATTACATCGCGCTGTCGGCCACAAACCCCGACCGGCTGTGGCAGCAGAACCATTGCGGCATCTACCGGCTCGATCGGCCCGGCGACAAGTGGGAGCGCATCGGCAACGCGATG
>JANOFM010000213.1:0-13708 GCA_031413635.1 Alphaproteobacteria bacterium
GTGCCGGTGAAGATGATGTCGCCGGGTTCGAGCGTCATCGCTTTGCTGATATGCGCAATCTGGTCGAAGATGTCGAAGACGAGGTGTTTCGTGTTCGAATCCTGGCGCTTCTCGCCATTCACAAAGGCGCGGATGCCGAGCGCGTGCGGGTCGCCGATTTCGTCGGGTGTCACGATCCAGGGGCCGAACGGGGCGTGGGTGTCGAAGCTTTTGCCCAAGACCCATTGCGGGGTTTTGAATTGCCAATCGCGGACCGTGACGTCGTTGCCGGCTGAATAGCCAAAGATCATTTCATGCGCTTTGTCTTTCGGCACGTGCTTGCAGCGCTTGCCGATGACGGCGACGAGTTCGGCTTCGTAGTCGAGCAGCGTCGAGACTTTCGGCAGTTGCACGGGCTCGAACGGCGCGTGGGTCGACGTGACAGCCTTCGAGAACCACACTTGTTCGGCGGGCGTCGGTTGACCGCTTTCGGCGATGTGGTCGGCATAGTTGAGGCCGATGGCGAGAATTTTTCCCGGACGCGGAACGGGTGCTTCCAGTTTGACGGCGCTGAGCGGCATGTCGGCTTTGCGCGTGGCCGCGCGTTCGACCGCGGCGCGCACGGTGGACCATTGATTCATCAAGCCGATCATGTCGCGCGGCAAATCGGGGTCGGCTTTCTTCAGGTCGACAATGCCGCCTTCGAGAGCGATACCGACGCGGGTGCCGCCGGTGTCGGTGAATGTGACGAGTTTCATGGCTCTCGCTCCTCAACCCATGTTTGGGGGCATTTGCATGCCCCATTGGACGCCTATGAGGTCGGGCATCGTCGCTTCGCGCGAGCCCCAGCTTGCGGTCATCAGATCGCCGTCGGTCCAGTGTTCGAGCGTGTGGCCCCAGGGATCGCGCCAGTAGTCGAAGATTTGGCTGCCCAGGACATGGCGGCCGATGCCCCATTGGTGCGTGTAGGATTTCGCCTTGAGGTGATCGTGGCCGGTCATCAGATCGTCGAAATCGACGACTTCGAAGGCTGCGTGGTTGAACTTCGGTTCACCGGTTCCCAACAGAAAAAGCGTGTGGTGGTCGGTGGGTTTGTCGTCGCGATCACAGCGCATGAAAGCACCAAGCGCGAACTCGGGCGAAAGTTTGATTTCGTCGGAGGTGATGAATCCGAAGCGTTCTTTGTACCAAGCTTCGCTGGCGCGGAAATTCGAGACATTGAGCACGCAATGGCCGAGACGCTTCACGTGGGCGGCGCCGCTCGCCACGCGCTTGGTCGCGTTGTGGCGCGGCTGGATGCGGACGTCGTTCGTGGGGATGGCGGGCGATATCGCCGTCGCTGCAACAGGGGTTCGGCCGGAGACCAGTTCGACCGCGAAGCCGTCGGGGTCCTTGAGGCGCACGCGCTTGCCGCCGCCTGGGCCGTCCAGCGGTTCGACTTGGGCGTCGCAAGCCTTTGCGCATGCGGCCACGTCGTCGAGCGAACGCGCCTTAAACGCCACGCCGGCAAAGCCCGGCGCGCCCTTATGGGTGACATGCAGATAGGGATCGCCCCCGGCGCCGCGCATATAGAGCGTGCTCTCGTCGCGGTGGGCGCGGGCGAGGCCGAAGTCGATCAGATAGGTTTCCATCGCGTCGAGATCGGGGGCACTAAAGCGCACGAAGGCGATATCGTCGGCTTTGATCATCTTTCCATATCCTTCTTGCGAGCTTTCATGGCGGCTACGGCTAAGCGGGTGGCTTCGGTTTGTTTTAGCCCCAAGGCGAGCAACAACGTGGCGATGACATCGGATGCGAAGGCGTGCGCATCGAAGTTGCGACCGGTGCTTGCGCTGGAAATGTGCATGATCGCTATCATGATGCCGCCAATGATCGTGACGACCGAAGCGCTCGTCGAGGCGGCCCAGAACCGTTTCGACTGCAGCCCGCGTTCAATGTCGCCGCGGAGCCCGTCATTTATCTTTGTGTCGGGGTCGATGGTACCGGGCTGAAGGCGCAATAGGGCGCGGGCGCGGATCGGGTTTGCGATCGCGAAGGCAAGCATCGACGACAAACCGTTGGCCATGCGCAGCGCGGCATCGACGACGCCGTCGTTCAAGGCTGTGATTTTTTCTTCGAGTTCGAGCCGCGTGCGCAGCGCGATGGCTGCGGCGAGATCGTTCTTATCTGAGAAGTGCGTGTAGAACGTTCCCTTTGCGACGTCGGCGGCTTCGGTGATGTCGTCGATCGAAACGGCGTCGATGCCGTGATTGGCGACGAGTTGTTCGGCGGCGGCGACCAATTCGCTGCGCGTGCGTTCGCGTTTGCGGCCTGTGCGGGGTTGGGCGTTTGCGTCACTCATAAATGACCGTTTAGTCAAATTTGACGAAATGGTCAATATTAAAAATTCCGCGATGGGACTCGCAGCATTTGTCCGCCGCTCTCGCCATGGCTTCGCCGGAGCAGTGGCAGACTGTGCTACCGGGAACGGGCAGGTGTGCCGGTTAGGGGCGCTTGGCTTTCTTTTTTGCGACGGCGCGTTGCAGCTGCAGGCGCTCTTTGACCGTCAGCGGGCGTTTAATGGCTTTGCCGCTTTCGGCAATCCTCGCAGGCTGGAAGATGTCGTAGACGCGGCCGTTGCGCGTGCGCTCTATTCTGGCGTCGATCGTCCAGCTGCGGATAGGTCCCGAGTCGAGGTGAATAAAGTGCGCATGGGGATACCAACCGACGCCGCCGCGCGCCATTTTGCGTGCGACCCTGGCGGCGGGCGAGAGATTCGAGTTCAGCGTGATGTCGATGGCGCGGCCTGCCAAATGCTGGCTTTTTTCGGCGACGCCGAAGATGCGCGCGGCCAGCATCGCGTTTGTCTTCTTGGTGCGATAGGCGGACAAGATCGTTGCTTGGGATTGGCCTGCCGCTTCGATGACGTCGGCCAAGAAATCGAGTGTTTCGACATACACCGGGCCGCTGAGACCTTCACGGTGATCGCGCAGGAAGATCGCAAGATCGATCATGGCCTCCGGGATCGGACCAATCTTGTCCCGATAAGGCCCGCTAAACACCTCACCCGTGTGGGGATTACTCAAAAACAACCTACGGGGTGTGGAGGGGGCAGGGAAAATGTAGGGGGCGGCGTCCAAAAGGACGCGCGCTTTAGCGGCCGACCCGAAAATGAGGGTCAGCCCGGTTGCCAACAGCATGTCTCGGCGGCGCAGGTTCATCCCCTATGATCTAGGCTGCAACGGTAAAGAAGACTACCATAGGGCATTCAAAAAGTGATCGGCGTTCGCACCGGCGGTTCTGAGCGCCCATCGCAAACAATCGGATTTGGTGGAGGAATTAAGGACATGGCATCCAGAAATTTGCTGCTCGCGTCAGCCGTCTTGATTGGTCTTGGCGTACCCGCGGCGTTTGCGAAAGTGCCCGCAGACCAAGCCGCGCGGCTTGGCAAGGACCTGACGCCGATGGGCGCGGAGGCGGGTGGTACCGGCGATGTTCCGGCTTATACCGGCGGCCTGCAAGCGCCGCCCGCGGGGATCAAATTCGACCCCAAGACGCAGCATCCGCCAAATCCGTTTCCCGGCGACAAAATCAAATACACCGTCACGGGCGCCAACGCCGCGCAATATGGCGACAAGCTGCTCGATGGGCACAAGGCGCTGCTTAAGCGGTTCCCGTCCTACAAGCTGAACGTTTATGAATCCCGCCGCAGCTGCACGTTGCCGCAGCATGTTCAAGTGGCGACCAAGAACAACGCCCTTGTCGGCGATCTGACGAAGGACGGCGAAGGCGTCACAGGCGGCATCATGGGCGCGCCGTTTCCGATCGCGAATAACGGCATGGAGATGATGTGGAATCAGCGACTGCGCTTCTTGCCGCACAAATTGTACCGCTCGTTCGCGGCGGCTCCGGTGCAGGCGAACGGCTCGTTCAATCTGATCAAGTATCAGGACGAAGCGCTGATCCGCTGGACCGACCCGTCGAAGAAGAAAGCCGAGGATCTCAACAACATCCAACTGATGTACCTGCAGAATACGGTGGCGCCGGCACGATTGGCGGGCAACGTGATCTTGGTGCATGAGTCGTTGAACGGTACGATCGAACCGCGCAAAGCGTGGTCGTACAATCCCGGCCAACGCCGGACGCGGCGGGCGCCCGACATTTCCTACGACAATCCCGGCTTCAATACGGACGGCATGTCGACGTCGGACGCGTTCACCGGCTTTAACGGGTCGCTCGACCGCTACGACTGGTCGGTCAAGGGGCGCAGCGTGAAGTTGATACCGTACAACTCTTACATGCTGGTGAACTCGAAATACGACCAGCTGATCAAACCCAGCCATATGAACCAGGATCTGGTCCGCTACGAGCCGCATCGCGTGTGGACGGTCGATGCCAAGCTGCGCGGTGGGCAGCGGCATATCTATGCGCGACGCAGCTTTCACTTGGACGAGGACCATCACGGCGTCGTCGCGGCGGAACTCTATGACGGACGCGGCGGCTTGTGGCGGTTCCAGGAACTGCACAACATCAACTTCTATCAAGTGCCGATGTGCTTCTCGGTCGCCGAATTGGTCTACGACATCGCGGCCAGCGGGCGGTACATCGCCGGTGGGCTCATCAATGAAGAAAAGCCATACAATTTCGACGCGGACGAGCTGACAGAAACCCGTTACACGCCGGAAGCACTACGTACGATCGGCGTGCGTTAAACGAAAACGCGTGGGGCGCGCGCAAGGCCCGTCGCGCATCGAACAGTCTGCAAAGCCGCTTCCGGTCACCGGGGGCGGCTTTTTTGCGTTCTACCGAGCGTTGGACGGATTCAAGACCAGCGAGTTGGCCTTGGCGCGTACGGTGATCGATTGGATGGCGGTGTCCGTCGACAGGCTCATGCTGGCCGCGATTTGCGCCGGCGAGCCGGTCACGAATGCCGTGCGGCAGGCCACGAAATCGACATGTGCCGTTTTCCCGTCCGGCGACGTCGAGGTGACGACGAGATGCGCGTCGCTGCCCGGCACGGCAGAATTTGTGCCTGTGAGGGTGGCGACCAAGCCATCCGGTCCGGCGACGACAGTGCCGGAGTCGACGCGATCGACGAGTTGGAGATCGCAAACGCCGTCTTCGGCGTTCCGAGATGAGGCGATAGAAGGCACCGTCTTGAGGCCCGGGTTCATGTTCGGCGCCACCAATTGACGTTGGGGCGCTGCGGCGAGGGCTGCCGCGCAAAGGAAGCCAAATGTCAATGCCAACGCAATTGTCCGCGACATGAAACGATATCCCGTTTGTTCGAGCGCGGTTGCATCATAACGATTACAGTCGCTGCATCCACCGGCAAACGGATGCAGCGTTAACGGGCGTGGCGGAGCTTAGGCGTTGCTTCAGCTCGCGGCGGCGATTTCCGCGAACAGTGGTTCGAGGCGCTTCTTGGCGAGCGGGGGAACGTAAACCGCTTTGACGGCCGTCAGATTGCTCTTGTCGTTGCCCACTAAGACCAAGCCCACCATGCCGAGGCCGACATGAGGCGTGCATTTGTAAAGGTAAATGCCGGGCTTTTCGAATTTGTAGGTGACTTCTTTCTGGAAGCCCGAGGTGAATAGAGCCACGCCCGCCGGGATGGCGTTTTGGACGAAAGCAACGTTGTGGCCGGGGTTGGTTGCGACCCACTTGACGGTGTCGCCTTTGTTCACCTTGACCAGGCCCGGCTTGAAGACGTTGGAGAGGTTCGCAACCTTGTCGCGGTTCAGCATTTCAACTTTGACTTCCGCAGCCGACGAAACGCCACCGATGAGCGTCGAGAGAACGAACGCACTGACAAAACGGACTGCACGCATTGACGGGCACCTTTCCTTGGGTTTGCCGCTTTGACCTAGGTGCGGGACGGGCCAAGCTCAAGGTTCGGGAATGTCACACGGGCGTGGCGCGAGCGCGCACCCAATCGCCAACGATGGTTTCAAGCACCGGCAACGGCAGGGCGCCGTTTTCGAGCACCGTGTCGTGATAGGCGCGGATGTCGAAGCGCGGGCCCAGGGCGGCCTTCGCGCGCTGGCGCAGTTCGAGAATCTTGTTCTTGCCGATTTGATAAGCGCACGCTTGGCCCGGATAGACGAAGTAGCGATCGATCTCGCGCACGATGTTGTCGCGGGTGAGCGCGGTGTTGGCGAGGAAGTAGTCGATGGCGCGGCGTCTGCTCCATCCCATGGCGTGAATGCCGGTGTCGACGACCAGGCGGCAGGCGCGCCACAACTCCATCGTGATGCGTCCGACTTCGTCGAGCGTGTCTTTGTAGAGACCCATTTCGGCGGCGAGCGATTCGGTGTAGAGCGCCCAGCCTTCGACGTAGGCGGTGAAGAACGAATATTTCCGGAACTCGGGGATGTTCTTGGTTTCCTGCGCGATGGAGATTTGCAAATGATGGCCGGGGATGCCTTCGTGGAACGCCAGGGCCGCCATCTGCCATTTTGGCAGGGTCGTCATCGAGGCGAGATTGTAGAAGACGATGCCGGGGCGCGCGCCGTCGGGCGAGGGTTGGTTGTAGAAGGCGATGGTCTGTCCGCTCTCCAGGAACGGCTCCATGCGCTTGACGGCGATGCCGGCTTTGGGAAGCGTGCCGAAGGTGGCGGGCAGGCCCGCATTGGCCTGATTTTGGAGTTCGAGTGCGCGCGCCAGATAGCCGCTGCGCCCCTCATCGGTGTTCGGATAAAGATAACGCGGGTTGGTGCGCAGGTCGCCATAGAACGCATTCAGCGAACCGCGGAATCCGAGCTTCGCCTTTAGCTTGCGCATGTCGGCCGACAGGCGCGCGACTTCGGATAGGCCGAGTTTGTGAATTTCGCCGGCGGGCATCTTAACCGTCGTATGGAATGCGGTGCGCTCGTCATAGAAGGCCGCGCCGTCGGGCAGCGTGCCGACGCCTTGATCGCGCTTGACCGTTTTTTCTATCGCTTGGGCTGCGGCTACGAAGGCGGCATAGGCGGGGCCGAGCTTTTGCGTCAGCGCCGCTTGCGCGTCGGCGATCAGATTTGATTTTACGGTCGCGTCGGCATTCAGTTTATCGACCTTCTTCTTGAAGTCGGCGAAAATTTCGTTCTCACCGGAGCCGCCGAACGGTGCGCCCATCGCGACTTTGCGGGCGTCGTCGATCATCAAGCGATAGGAAAAGCGGGGAAGTGTTATGCCTTTCGCTTTCGCTTCGCGCATCAGATCGATCGACTGGTCGATCAATTTATCGGTGGCCGCGATGCGCGCGATGTAGGCTTGCGCGTCGGAGGGGTCGTCGATGCGGTGTTGGTTGATCAAGAGGTTCGGCACGTTTTGCTGCGGACCGCCAAAATGCGAGACATCGTAATTGTGATAGCGGAAGGGGAAGTTCGCCACGCGCTGCGCATTGCGGAAGTGGAATACGTCGTAGGAAACGCGCATCGGCTCGCTCAGGGCGGTGCGATCGATTATGGTGCGCATGAAGTCGAGGTCGGCGGCGGTGTTGCGATAGGCGCGTTCGGCAAAGTCGCTCGAATAGTCGTTCCATTCGCCGTAGCGTTTCTTCATGCCAAGCTGGGTCATGAATTCCGGCGATTCTTCGAGTTCGCGCGTGAAGCTTTTCGAGAAAAAGTCGAGCAGCTTTCGATCTTCTGCGGTGGCGGCGGCCGAAGTGGCGCCGCCACGGCCCGGATCGCCCACGCAAGAGGCGAGACCAAGTGCCGCCGCAGCTGCGGACATTTGCAGGAAGATGCGGCGCGGCAGCGCGGGCAGGCTTGAGCTTTGCATAGGTAGTCCCCTTTTCAATTCGGGGCGCAGACTAGAGATGCGCGGGCGGCGGCGCTAGGTTGGACGACGACACAAACGCGCGACCGATGCCGAAGCCTGCAAAATATCCGTTTCTGGAGCATCAGGGGCTGCTGGCCTTTGCCCATCGCGGGGGTGCGCGTGAGGCGCCGGAAAACACCATGCGCGCGTTCGATTATGCGGTCGGGCTCGGCTATCGCTATCTGGAGACAGATGCTTACGCCACGCGCGACGGGGTGCTGATTTCGTTCCACGACGACAAGCTCGATCGGGTGACCGATGCGAAAGGTCGGATCGAAGAATTGTCATGGGCGCAGCTCAAGCCGGCGCGTATCGGCGGTGCGGAGCCGATCCCGCTGTTGGAGGATTTGCTGGCGCGTTGGCCGGATACCCGCATCAACATCGATCCCAAACATGACGCCGCGGTGGCGCCGCTGATCGGGTTGATCAAGCGGTTGGGCATCGAGGACCGCGTTTGCATCGGTTCGTTTTCCGGCAAGCGATTGCGTCAGGTTCAAGACGCGTTCGACGGGCGGGTGTGCACGTCGCTGGGTCCTGCCGGCGTCGTGCGCTTGAAGGCGGCGTCTGCGGGTTTACCGGTCGCGCAATTCCGCGAGGGCTGCGCGCAGGTGCCGGTTAAAGCGAACACCGTGACCGTCGTGACGCGCGGCTTTGTAGAAGCAGCCGAACGCGCCGGCCTGCAGGTCCACGTGTGGACGATCGACGAGGAAGCCGAGATGCGCCGCTTGATCGATCTGGGCGTGCACGGCTTGATGACCGACCGGCCGGCGCTTCTCAAGCAGGTGCTGGTGTCGAAAGGTCTGTGGGCGTGATTATGCGCGTCGTTTGAGGTCGTGTTGTTCCAGGCGCCAGAGCAGCGCGTCGATGCGGTCCTGTCCGAAAAACGGTTCGCCGTTGAAGGCGAAGGTGGGCACGCCCCAGTGACCGGCCTTGCGGTGGGCGTCCTCGTTGACCTTGATCATCGCTTCGTAGCGGTCCGGATCGCCTGCGATCGCCGCGTCGAGTTCGGTCAACTCGAGCCCCGCGCGCGACGTGGCTGCGCGCAAGTGGTTGCCCTCGTGCCAATTTTGCGTCCGTGCGCCATAAAGCGTCGCCGAGATTTCGGCGATGAAGGGCAGGCCGCGCCCTTTTTCCGCCGCCGCAACGCCCAAGCGCGTCAGGCGATGGATGTAGGGCTGTTGCTTCGAGACCTCGCCGGTCGTCATGTCCATCGCAATGGGATCGGGGCGCGGCCAGGCAAAGGGAATGTCGTGGCGTTCGGCCTCGCGCACCACGTCGCGCACCAGATAGGACAGCCACATCGGATTGGCGTTCTTGAACCATCCGTCCAACCGAACGGCGATCGGATAGACGGGACGCACATTAAAAATAATTTCCCATTCTTTTTCGAGTGCAACCATGCGTGGGGTGGCGAGGTAGGAATAGGGCGAGCGAAACGACCAAAAGACATCGACCTCGAGTGCCATGATTTTTCCCCTTTTTCGTTTTTTCCCCGTGCCAGGGAATTCTTCGCCGAGATCACAGGCATTTCTTAGTTAAGTCATTTTGCCTACGACCACAAATTGCAACGGCTCGCAACTGGGGGCCTGTCGAGGTTTGCAAGTTGCTATTTCCGCGTGCGCGCGCGGTGGTTGCCTCAGTTCGAGTGCCCTGTGCGAAACATCAGCTAACACCTCTATTCCGTCACGATTTTCCGGTTTGACGCGCTTGACACATGTTTGACCTCTGGCGCTCAATACTTGCGAGTGTGCGATCGTGAGTCTGCGAAAGGATTTCGATCAGCATGGTCTACCTAGGTTTGTATCACCGACGTCAGTTGGGGGGACTCATGCATCCGAAGCGCGTAGCAAACGAACAGGGTTCGCGGTCCGTCAGGCGCCGTCTCTCTGCTTTTGCGCGTACCTCACTCTTCGCGGCGACGGCTTTGTGTTCGATCTCGGCTTTCACGCCCGTCGCTGCCGATGTCGCGGAGTGCGAGCGCGCCTATCAGCATGGACGCAAGGACGCAGCGATTCGTTTGTGCCGGCGTGCCGCATGGCAGGACAACGATTTCTTCGCACAGGTCAAGCTGGGCGACATTTATTCGGCCAAGCGCGACGACGACAAAGGCTATTACGATCCGGTCGAAGCTTATGTTTGGTATTTTCTGGCCGGACGCAACTCAGCAATCTTCGATCACGTGCATGTCGACGCCGCGGCCGACGCGGTGGTGTCGCGTTTGGCGGCGGCGGACGACGCATCGCGCGACATCTATCGCGACCTACTGCAGGACGAGCGAATCGACGTCCGTAACCGGGTGACCTACATCCAATCGTGCCGCGGCGGCGACGGTTTGGTTCTGCTCGGTCAGTTGCACGATCCCTCGATCGCAGACCGGCATCAGGGGCAAGCGGGTCCGATCAGCTTGGCGACGCAAGGCCGCTGGCGCCGTCCCATCGGACCGGGCGGTCCCGCGCGCTATTCACCGGCGCCGACAACCTATGGAACGTCCGGTTCGACTTCGGGCTATCCCGGTACCAGCGGCGGGTCGGCGAGTTTCGGCGCCGATGTGTGGAGCAGCAAGCTCTGCAACAAGAGCGATTGGCTGGGCTGGCTGACGCAAGGCAGTTCGTGTTCGCGCTACAATATGAGTGAAAGCACGTCCGGCGTATTTCCGACCAGCGTAATCGAAGCGATGGTGTTCTATCAGCTTGCCGACCGGGCCGGGCATCCGGTGGCGAAGGTCTATATCGACGCGCTGAAGGGAAAGCCGGGCGAGGCGGGCGGCAGCGATCAGAAATCGCAGACGCCCGATGTGTTGGCGAAGTCCAAGGCGCAACGTTGGTTGGCGCCGTTCGAGTTTTATGCGGCAGAAACGCGCTATCGCGGCGAGACGCCGTCGGGCTTGGTGCATAGCGACGAATGCGCGATCAATGCGACACGGGCGCAGGCGCTGGCGCTGGGCGAGCGCTTAATCCCGCAAAATGTGCGGCGCGAGATGCTGCAGTTCCTCGGGTTCTTCCGCGGGACCAGCGGCAACGAAATGACGCGGGCGATTTCGAAGTATCAGGATTTCCTGGGCGACCCGCAGACCGGCACGTTTACGCCCGTTCAGTTGACGCGTTTGGTTCAGATCGGCGCCGTGCGCGGTTACGCGAAGGCGCAGCGCAATCTCGGGATCATGTATGTCAAAGGCGTCGGCGTCGTCACCGATTATGTGCGCGCCGAAAAGTGGTTGCTGGCCGCGGCCGAACAAGGCGACGGCGAGGCGATGTACGCCCTGTCCGAGCTTTATACGCAGGGTGCCGACGGCGTGGAGAAATCCGAGGATCGCGCGAACCGCTTCCGCCAAGGCGCGGGGGCCGCGGGCTTTTCGCCGGTCAAGGCGGAGTTCTTGCGCATTCTGAGTTCGGCGCCGGTGCAGAACAACGAATGCAATACGCGACGGTGCCGGCGCGAGCGCGAACGCGCGCAGCAGCAGCAAAATCAAGACGCCGAAGAAACGCAGTGAGGGCGAGGATCGCCGCTCGAGGTTGGGACAGGGTGACGAACATGCGGCACAGAGTTGGTGCAAGCGGGGCGGCAGGCTTCTTGGCCGTGGCTGCGGTGGTGGCGAGCGGGCTGATCCTGGCCGCGGGCATCCATGCTCCCGCATTCGCCTATAGCGGAGCGCAAGCGGAGGCGCAGTCCGACCCCGTGGCCGATCCGTACGGCTTCCCGAACATCAAACTGTGCTGCGAGCACAAAAAAAAGAAGTATCGCAAGAGACCGCGTCACGACGACCGTGACGATTATCCCGATGACGACTACGGCGATGACGGGGATCGCAGAACCGTTCGCGTCAGCTGCGGCGAACCGCGCCGACACTCGTTCTCGTCGATCGAAGAAGCGCTCGAGAAACTTGGCGAAGGCGGTCGTATCCGGGTTTGGCCGGGGGCGGCGTGCGACATCTCCGGGCTTTCGATCGATCAAGCGGTGACGATCGAGTCGGAGGACTATTCCTATGGCGGGCGCGCGAAGTTGCATGCGGATTCTTGCGCCACCATCGCGCCGGGCTACGGCAGCTCGGTGGTTTCGATGCGCGGCGTCGACATCGACGGCTGTTTGGTGGTCGAACGGGGACGTTTGGATTTCAACGAGGTCAATCTGGCCTCGCGCGGCAGCGGCGATGCCGTTCGGATCAACGGCGGGTCGTTTTCGGCGACGGATTCGACGATTCGCGCGCGCGGTCCGGCGATCAACGGCGTGCGCGGCGTGATGGTGTCGCTGTCGGGCGGCGGATTTGCGAGCGGCGCCAAAGCCGAACACGTCGTTCGATTGGATGTCGACGGCTTCAATCTTCAAAATACCTTGATCAAGGGTGGCATCACCGGTGTGCGCGTCGGCATGTTGGGCCGCTATCCAATGGTGATGAACCGCGTGCAGGTGCTGCGCGGCGATCAAGGCGAGATTTACCAGATCGGACCCGGCAGACAGGGTGTCGTGGTCGGCGGCGGTGCGCCGGGCGACGATCTGCCGTCGTTGCCAAGCCTGCCCAATGCATCGTTTACGATCGAGGGCGGGGTGATCGCGGGTTATGTCGATGCGCTGACCTTTGCGCCGGGAACCCGTGCGGCGGCGAAGGGCGTCAATATTATCCATCCCGGACGCGGTATCGTCGTGGGCGCTGGTGCCGCGGTCGAGTTGCGCGAGAACAAGATCACGCGCTCGCAGGGCACGGGCATCGAGCTTGCGGCAGGCGCCGTCGGATCTGCCTCGTTTAACGATGTTCAGTGCGACAAGGGTTCGTGCGTTTGTTACGGCGGCGAGTGTACGTCGCGGTCGGATCGCGATTTCGGGCGCGGTGCGTTCCGAATGAGCGGTACGCGCTGCGACGATTAGGCGGTATTGTGCCGGCTGCAATGATGAGCGGTGTGATGGCGCAAAACGATCACAGGTTATTCAGTACGCCGGTTTCGGTGGCCGACGGGCTTAAGCGCAGCGACGGCAAGACGTGGAGCGTGCTTTTGATCTCGGCAGCAGTGGCGATCGGTCTCGTCATTCTCGTCAATGTCTTTGTCGAGAAACCGGCACCGATCAAATGGCCGACCGGGCCAAAGCCCGCGGTCGAGCAGTCGAATGAGCCGCGGACGTTCGATGTGGCGCCGCCCGATGCGGTTCCCGCGAAACCGAGGCAATAGGGCAGGTCATGTGTAAGACGCATAACTCATTGGGGGCCTCATGGCGGGACGGCTGATCGAATATGCGCTGGTTGTGGCCGTCGCGATTTTGGTGGCGGTCGCGATCATCTATTTCTTTATCCCGAAAAGCTCGGTGTGCACGACGTGCTCGGTCAGCATGCCGCGCTTGCGCGCGGAGTGCGATAAGCAATTCTTTTCCGGCGGCGCCAGCGTGCGCCAACTCGATGCGGGTTGGGAAGAAGAGGAACTCGTGGCCTTCGTCGAACCGGCCGGCGACCAAGATTCGGGCGGCGTGCCCTCCGGCGGATATTCGAGCGCGACGGGGCCTGGTTCATCGTCGTCGCCGATCGTGCGCGAGCCGGGCTATCTGATGATCCGCGTGCAGCCCCGCATCGATTATTCCGGGGCGTCGTCGTCCTACGATACCAGCACCACGCGCCCGGAAACGAGTTGGGACGAAATCAAGGTGACGGTGGCGCGCTATATCAGTCCGCTGCGCAACGACAAGATCTGCGACGGGACCGTGAGGTTTCGCGAAGGCAAGTTCGAGTTTTATTGCGACATCCCCACTAAGCTTGAGCCCTTGGACTATGGGCAGATGAGCTATCGAGTGTTCGTGCGCAACGAGAGCAGCGTGGCACTCGAAT
The DNA here is from genome assembly GCA_031413635.1 of Alphaproteobacteria bacterium. GTDB lineage: Bacteria > Pseudomonadota > Alphaproteobacteria > Micropepsales > Micropepsaceae > SZUA-430. The sequence goes on from JANOFM010000213.1 coordinate 13,568, forward strand.
ATTGCGTCGTCAGCAATTGCGACGCCTCGGCCCCGTGGGGTGCGGGAACGTTCTGCCAGGCCGAGCAAGGGCAGCAATAGGGGCGGATCGAGGCCAATAACGGCTGGGCGCAGAATTTTGCGTCCGCTCGTGCACAACGGC
>JANOFM010000214.1:0-3091 GCA_031413635.1 Alphaproteobacteria bacterium
GACGAAATCGCGGTGGCCCGCTTCGCCAACCAGAATGCGCGCATCTTCGTCTACGACGACGCCAGGGCCGGCTACGCCGAACTCTGGCGTTTCGGCGGGGAATGGGGCTCGGGCAATTACGCCACCTCGGTCGCGTTCGGCAATGTCGATGCCGACCGGGCGCAGGAGCTTGGGATCACGCGCCGCGCCGATAGCGGGGTGCGCGCCTGGGTCGTCGACCGCGCAAGCAACGGATCCTTTACCCCGACGGCGATCGGCAATTCCGCACAATGGGGAAGCGGCAACCACGCCACCGACATTGCCTTCGGCGATGTCGACGCTGATGGCCGCGACGAAGTCGCCGTGACGCGTCGCGCCACCAGTAATGCGCGCTTCTTCCTCTATGACGACGCCGTCTCCGGCCATGCCGAACTCGCCAGCGGCGGCCAGAACTGGGGCGGGAACTCTTATGCCACCGCGGCCGCCTTTGGCGATGTCGACGGCGACGGGACGGCGGAACTGGCGATTGGGCGCAAGGCTGACGAGCACGGGCGCTATTTCTTTTACGGATATGTAGCGGGCAAGGGATTGCGTCAGTATGCGACCGGCGGCAACGCGTGGGGAAGCGACGCCTATGTCACCGATTTGGCGTTTGGACAATTCGACGCCGATCGCGCGTTGGAACTGGGTGTCGTGCGCAACACCGACGAAAACGATCGCTACTTCGTGTTCGACGATGCATCGACCAATTATCGTCAATTGCTGGCCGGCGGAGCCGGGTGGGGCTCGGGCTATTACGCGACGGGCATCGCCTTCGGCGACGTCGACCGCGATGGCCGCGACGAACTCGCCATCTCGCGCTATGCGCGGAAGAATGAGCGCTTCTGGGTGATCGACGACGCGCAAGGCTTCTTTACTGAACTCTATGCAGGCGGCAATCGCTGGGGAGACGACACATTCGCCACCTCTGTCGCTTTGGGTGACGTGAGTGGCGACGGATGCGCCGATTTCGGAGTCGCTCGCAAGGCCCGCTCCAGCATGCGCTTCGACGTTGTGACTGTCGCCGCGTGCGCAGGGCAGTCGATCACCACCCCCATCCAACCGGGCAGACCTGTGCTGCGCCGGCCGACGCAAAACTAGCGGCAAAGGGGGGGCGCGATGTCGTGCGCCACTACGATATCTTGTCGCAAACGGCGGACTCCGACGCGGTGGGCCGTTCGGGGGTGCCGGTGCCGGCCGTGTGGGGCACGGCAGATCAGGTGATCCCGTTCGCGCAGAGCGATGCCCTGCGGCGGCGCGTGCCGCAAGCGTTGGTCGCGCCCTTGAAAGATCTGCCGCACGGTACGCCGATCATCGCGCCCGAGGCCACGATGGCGCCGATCATGCCGTTCTTGGCGACGGCGGAGGGGCGGTGACGCAAACGCCGTTAGCGCTTGGCGTGCGGGGTTGAACTTTAAACTGACCCTTCATCTTCCAGTCGAGGTCCGGAAATTCGCCGCGACACTATCGTTTGAAGTCCTTGCCATTCGGTTGGGACCGTCTGCGGCAGCTAGGAGATTCTTAACCTTTGGCTTGCCGGCTCCATAAGCCGCTCGCTGGTAAACGAGATCGAAACGGCTTTCTGAGAATACTTGCGAGCGAGCATCAGCAAGAACGATCACCAGATTCATGCGCCGTGGCCAACGTTTGAATTATCCCCAGGCGGCACGCAGTGCCACGTCCGGCGTGCACCGCGGATCAACCGCGAACACGGATCGGTGGAAAATTGCGTCGGCAAGTGTGCCGCGTTCGCCAACAGGCGCGGGCTTACGCGAGATGGCCGGCAGCGAATACGATGAACTTCCCTTGCGCATTTTGATCAGCCAAGCCGGCACCGGCGCCGTGAAGAGCCACTTCGCCAACGATCGTGCGGGCCTCGCCGGCCGAGGGCCGGCCGCGTGATGCCGGCTCCGACACCATTGAGTCCCGTAACGATGCAGCCGTCGATCGCACTACGCCAGCTCGAAATTCTGGCCGGTTGGCAGAAGCAGAATCTATTCACTTTGCCGCCCACCGTTATCGGCCTCGGCGTGACGCTGCTTTTGTGGTGCGATCTCTCGTCCGTGGTCGTTTGGACGATGGCGTCGCTCGCGACCACCGTGCTGTTGATCATCGCGCCCAGGATGTTTCTGGCCGACCCGCGGCGCGGCGAGCGCGTGGCGCTGTGGGAGTTGGCGATCGCCGCAAGCGCCACGGCCTTCGGGGCTACGTTCTGCAGTATCAGCTGGTTCTTTCTTTTGGCCGACAATCGTTTGAACAACGCGCTGATTTACGCCGTGTTGGCGGCGACGATCGCGAGTGCAGGCGCTCAAGCCGCGCCGCGTCTGCGCGTGGCGGGCTCGATGATCGCCGTCGAAACGTTCGTCTTCGTCTATGCCGTCCTGGTCCACGAACCTTGGCCATCGAGCATTCTCGTCTCCGGACTGATCCTTGCCTTTGTGGCGATCGTTTGCGGCTATGCGCATTCGATTTGGCGCATCACGCTCGACATGCTGACGAACGAAAGAGAACTTCAAAGGGCGAAAGCCCAAGCCTTCGTCGATCGCGACAAGGCTGAATTGGCGAGCCGCGCGAAGTCGGAATTCCTGGCGATGATGAGCCACGAAATCCGCACGCCGATGAACGGGGTCTTGGGTATGACCGGCGTTCTTTTAGACACCGAATTGTCATCCGAACAGCGCTCCAGCGCCACGACGATCCGCGAGTCCGCCGAAAGCCTGCTCGCCATTATCAACGACGCCCTCGACTTCTCAAAGCTCGAAGCCCAAGCGATGGAATTCGAGCGCGTAGCCTTCGACGTCCACACGCTGTTGCACTACGCGAAGGAAATCGTGGCGCCCCGCGCCAACGCCAAGTCGATCGATCTAAGGGTCGAGTTCCACGGTGAAGTACCGCGCTACGTTCGTGCCGATCCCGGCCGCGTCCGCCAAGTCGTTCTCAACCTGCTCGGCAACGGTGTCAAATTCACCGAACGAGGGTCTGTGACCCTGAGGGCGAGTGCGCTTCCGATAGGCGCAGGCGAAGTCACGCTGAGGATCGACGTTGTCGATACCGGCATCGGCATTCCGCTCGA
>JANOFM010000215.1:0-14464 GCA_031413635.1 Alphaproteobacteria bacterium
GCCACATAACAGCATTGTATGGTGCGCAAGGTTACCGGATAGGCATAATAGAAGGCGCCATCCGGCTCGCGTTCTTCAGAGGGTTTTTCATGCAAGTTCGTTTGGTTCGTGGCTTGCCCGCGGCTTTTGTGGTTGCGGTGCTGGCGGCGGTGCAGGTTTTTGCGCTGCCGCCCGATGCTTATGCGCGCGCGTCGTGGCCGCACGAGCGCAGCGATCTGAAGCCCGATGCCGGCATCCGTTTCGGCGTGCTGGCGAACGGCTTGCGCTATGCGATCAAGCAGAACGGCAATCCCGAGGGAACGGTGTCGCTGCGGCTGCGGATCGAGGCCGGGTCGTTGCACGAGAACGACAACGAGCGCGGGGTCGCCCACTTCCTCGAACACATGGCCTTCAACGGCTCGACGAATTATCCCGAAGGCGAGATGTTCAAGGCACTCCAGCGCATGGGGCTTGCGATCGGCGCCAATGCGAATGCCTCGACGGATTTCGACAACACGACGTTTTCGCTGTCGCTGCCCAGCGTGCGCGCCGAGGTTTTGAACACCGGCTTGAACGTGCTGCGCGAGATCGGCGGGCGTTTGACGCTGTCGGCGGAGGCGATCGAGCGCGAGCGCGGCGTCATTCAATCCGAAGAGCGGGCGCGCAATACGCCGGCGATGCAATCGTATCTGGCGCAATTGAAGATGCTGTTTGCGGGGCAAAAATATCCGAACCGCTTTCCCATCGGCGACGCGGCGTTCGTGCGCAGCGCGGGGCCGGCGGCGTTGCGCAGTTTCTACGAGCGTCACTACCGGCCCGAGCGGGCGCTGTTGGTGGTGGCGGGTAGCGTCGATCCGCGCCAGATGGAGGCAAAGATCGCGGAGGTGTTTTCCGATTGGTCGCAAGTGGGCGCTGGTCCGACCGCGGAAGATTTCGGCAAGGTTCAGCCGCGCAAGCTGCAAGCCGGTCACGCGACGCAGGCCAATCTGGAAGAGACCGTCACGCTGAGCTGGATCGTGCCCGAGGACAAGCGGCCCGATGCCGTCGCGCGACGGCGCGAGAACCACCAACGGCTGGTCGCCTTCACGGTGTTGAACCGGCGCTTGAGCAAGCTGTCGCGCACCGCCGATGCGCCGTTCCTGGATGCGCGGGCCCAGCGCGAAGTGGTGACGGGGGCGGGGATCGTGACCTCGCTGCAGATCCGTTCGCGCGGCGGGGCTTGGGACAAGGGCGTAGCCGCGGCGGAGCAGGAGTTGCGGCGCGCCGTCGTCCACGGGCTGCAACAAGCCGAGGTCGAGCGCGAGGCGATGGAGCAACGCTCGCCCTATCTGCTGTCGGCGGCCAACGAAGAGACGCGCTCGAACGGGGATGTGGCCGAGTTCGTGATGAACGCGATCGACGGCGAGCGCGTGCCGACCGACACCAAGACCGACCTCGACCTTTATACCGCGAGCATCAAGGGCTTGAAGGCGGCCGAGGTGACGAAGGTGTTGAAGGCCTCGTTCAGCGGCGCGGGGCCGGTCGTGTTCGTGGCGGGGTCGAAACCGATTGCGGGCGGCGACGGGGCGATCGCCGCGGCCTACGCGCGCAGTCTTGCGACCGCCGTCAAGGCGCCGGCCGCCAACACGATCAAGGATTTCACCTATCGCGATTTCGGCACGGCGGGCACGGTGGCCGAGCGCCGGGTGCTTGCCGATTTCGGCGCGACTTTGGTGCGCTTTACCAACGGCGTCAGGCTGAACGTCAAGACGACCCGGTTCGAGAAGGACAAGGTCAGCGTCGTGGTGCGCTTCGACGGCGGCTATTTGGCGCTGCCCAAGGCCAAGCCGGGCCTCGCGTGGGCGTTGCCGTTCGCCTTCGTCGAGGGCGGGCTGGGGCGGCTCGAGATGCAGGAGTTGGAGCAGACCGAGCCCGGGCATTTCGCCGGCGTGTCGCTGGATGTGCAAGAAGATGCGTTCCGGCTTTCCGGGGACACGGTCGAGCGCGACGTGCTGCTGCAGCTGCAGGTGCTGGCGGCGTTTGCGACCGACGCGGCCTATCGGCCAGACGGCTTGAGGCGCATGCAGGCCGTGGCGGACGGGCAGTTGCGCGAACAGGCATCGTCGGCGACCGGCGTGCTATCGCGGCAATTGGCGGGCCTGACGCGTGACGACGATCCGCGCTGGCGCCAGGCGAGCTTGGCCGAGATCGAGGCGCTAAGCATGGGCGACGTGAAAGCCGCGATCGCGCCGGCCTTGGGCGGGGCGCCGATCGAGGTCACCATCGTGGGCCACGTTCAGGTGCAGGCGGCGATCGACGCGGTTGCGAAAACCTTCGGCGCGTTCGGGCCGCGCAAGGCTGCGTTCGCGTTGCCCGAGGGGGCGCGCGACGTGCGCTTTCCCGCCAAGCGCGCCCAGATCGAATATCGCCACGAGGGGCGGGCCGATCAGGCGGCGGTGGCGGCGGCGTGGCCGGGCACGGACTTGCTCAGCGATACGCGGCGCGACCGGGTGATGGCGATCTTGACCGAGATCATCCAGCTGCGTCTGATCGACGAGGTACGCGAGGCGCAAGGCGGGACCTATGTCCCGTTCGGCACCTATTGGGCGTCGAAGTCGATCGAGGGCTACGGCTACATGGTGGCCGGCGTTGAGCCCAAGCCCGATGCGGTGGAGCTGTTCTTCAAGACGCTCGAGGGGATCGCCGCGGAATTGCGCGCGGGCGATTTCTCGGACGATGTGTTGGAGCGAGCGCGCAAGCCGGTGCTCTATCAGCACTATGCGGCGGAATCGACGAACACCTATTGGATCGAGGCCTTAAGCGACATCCAGTCCGATCCGCGCAATCTGGCGCGCGTGCGTTCGGCGTTGAGCGATTACGAGTCGATCACGAAGGACGAGATCGTGGCGGCAGCGCGCACGGTGCTGGACGACAAACGGCGGATCGATATCCGGGTGCTGCCGAAGTAAGTAGGATTGAACCACGAAGGACACGAAGAGTAATACCAGTCGACGGAAGATTCGACTCCTATGCGGTATCGATTCAGCTTCACCACGAAGGCACGAAGGGCTCGAAGGTTCACGAAGGTTCACGAAGGAGGACATCGGCACGAAGCGCCATTTCGTGCCGACGATGCGCCTTCAGTGCGCGAAAGCGACCGATGCGCTCCGGCATTCTCTTTGTGAACCTTCGGGCCCTTCGTGCCTTCGTGGTGAATCTGAATCGATACCGCACACAGGTCCGAAATTCGGTCCGTTGGTATAAGTAACTGGGCGCGAAACGCCCAAGAAAAGGGTGAACCGAAAAAACTGCACTGCGATGCAACTTTCGCCTTTCTGTCTCTTCGTGTCCTTGGTGGTTCAGTGTTCTTTCTTTTCTGCCGGATAATCGTGCCAGCGGCCTTCGTCGTCGCGCACGCGAAGGGCGCCTGAGGCGTTGCGTTCGATATCGCAGGTTTCGAGATTCGCCTTGGCGTGGCCGCCGGGGATGTCGAGGACGTAGCGCGGCACGGCCAACCCCGAGACGCGGCGGCGAAGTTCGCGCATCAGGTTTTGCCCGTGCGCGATCGTGGTGCGGAAATGCGCGGTGCCCGGCGCCAGGTCGGCGTGGTGCAGGTAGTAAGGTTTGATGCGGTTCTCGACGAAGGCGCGCATGAGTTCGGCGAGCGTTTCGGCGTCGTCGTTGACGCCTTTGAGCAGCACGGATTGGCTGAGCATCGGGATGCCGGCATCGATGAGGCGGGCGCACGCTTCGCGAGCTTGCGGCGTGAATTCGCGGGCGTGATTGGCGTGGAGTGCGACGTAGGTCGCTTTGCCCGGGACCTTGAGCGCGGCGACGAATTCGCCGGTGACGCGCCCGGGCTCGACGACGGGCACGCGCGTGTGCCAGCGCAGGACTTTCACATGCGCGATGGCCGCGAGGCGCTGGGTGAGATCGGCGGCGCGGCGGGCGGTGAGGATGAACGGATCGCCGCCGGTGAGGATGACCTCGGCGATTTCGCCGTGGCTTGCGATGTAAGCGAGCGCGGCGTCGAGGGCTTGCGGCGACAGGTTCGGCTCGCGGTTGGGACCGACCATCTCGCGGCGGAAGCAGAAGCGGCAATAGACCGGGCAGATGTGGACGATCTTCAGGAGTACGCGGTCGCGGTAACGGTGGACGACGCCTTCGACCGGCGAATGGCGTTTGTCGCCGATGGGGTCGGCGTCTTCCTCCGGCCGCCGGTCGAGTTCGCGCGCGTCGGGCACGAACTGGCGCGCGATGGGATCGCCTGGATCGCGTCGGTCGATGAGGGTGGTCATCGCCGGCGTGATGGCGAGCGCGTAGCGGGCGGCGACGGGCCGCAATGTTTCGCCGTTCTCATGCGGAACGAGCGAGGCGGCCGAGAGGTCGTCGATCGTGCGCAGAGTTCGGGCGGTCATGGCGAAGCTATTTGAGATTTCGTCATCGTGCGCGCCCCGCCGGTGGGGTCCACATGACTTGTTCGATGTGGGGGGCGCCGGTTGCCAGCATGACCAGGCGGTCGAAACCCATGGCGACGCCGCTCGAGGGGGGCATATGGGGGAGGGCCGCGAGCAGGTCTTCGTCGATCGGGTAGCGTTCGCCGTAGCGACGTTCTTTCTCGGCCATCTCGGCTTCGAAGCGGCGGCGTTGCTCAGCCGCGTCGGTGAGTTCGCCGAAGCCGTTGGCAAGCTCGACGCCGCGGACATAGAGCTCGAAGCGTTCGGCGACGCGCTGGTCGTGCGCGCAGGCACGCGCGAGCGCTGCTTCCGCGCGCGGATATTCGTAGAGGATCGTCGGGCGTTCGAGCCCGAGTTTCGGTTCGATGCGCTCGACGAGGACGCGGGCGAAGATGTCGGACCAGGTGTCGTCGGCGGCGAAGGCGATGTTGGCGCCGGTTGCTTGTCGCGCGAGCGCGTCGCGGTTGCCTTCATCCGGCGTGAGCGTCGCCAAGAGATCGATGCCGGCGTGGCGCGCGAATGCTTCTGCGACGGTGAGCCGTTCGGCGACTTGATCGTGCATGAGGTGTGCCGTGCCCGCCTCAATCGCCGCGATGGAAAGCAGGTGCAGGCAATCGTCGATCACCGCGTCGTAAGTTTCTCCGGCGCGGTACCATTCGAGCATTGTAAATTCCGGCACGTTGAGCGGGGCATGCTCGCGATTACGGAAGACGCGGGCGAAATCGAAGATGCGCCGTTCGCCGGCGGCGAGCAATTTCTTCGAAGCAAATTCCGGCGAGGTGTGCAGGTAGTATCGCGTGCGCTCGCCGCCGCGACCGACGGCGTCGGTTGCAAAGGCGTGCAAATGGGTTTCGTTGCCGGGCGAGACTTGTAGTGCCGCGCATTCGACTTCGGTGAAACCCTTCGCCTCGAAATCCTGGCGGATGGTGGCTTTGATGCGGTTGCGCGCGATCAGGAACGGGCGGCGGTCGGCGTGGCGTTCGCGCGACCACCAGGGCGAGGGGGCTACCATGCCGCGCCCCTTGCCGTTCTGGCATCTTGGCGGGGCGGCCCCGCGCTGCTACACCCACGCGCTTTCATTCAAGGAGTACTCAGTGGTTTCGATCATCGCCAGCAACGTGCGCAAAGGCAACGTCATCGACAAGGATGGCAAGCTTTATGTGGTTTTGACATCGGAAAATTTTCATCCGGGCAAAGGCACGCCGACGACGCAGATCGAAATGCGCCGCATCAGCGACGGGGTCAAGATCAACGACCGCTACAAGACGACCGACAGCTTGGAAAAAGCGTTCTTGGACATGCGCACGAACAATTATCTTTACCAAGACGGCGACGCATACGTATTCATGGACCCGGAGAATTTCGACCAGGTGCATGTGTCGGCGGCGATCCTGGGCGATCAGGCGAAATATCTGCAGGAGAATATGGAAGTGACGTTGAGCCTGCACAACGGGGTGCCGATCGCGATCGAAATTCCCTCGCGCGTCGTGCTCGAGATCGTCGAGACCGAACCCGTCGTGAAGGGACAGACGGCCTCGTCGTCGTTCAAGCCCGCGAAACTCTCGAACGGCGTGAAGACCGCGGTGCCGCCGCATGTCGCGGTCGGTACGCGCGTGGTGGTCAATACCGACGACGGCTCTTACGTCGAGCGTTCGAAGGAGTAGGCATGGCGGGCGAGCTCGACTTTACCGGCAAAACGGTTCTGGTCGTGGGCGGGTCGAGCGGGATCGGCAACGGTATCGCGCAGGGGTTTCGCGCGCACGGCGCGACGGTGCATGTGTGGGGCACGCGGGCGAAGGCCGGCGACTACAGCGCGGCAGATGGTTCGGATCTCGCGGGCTTGCATTACGCGCAGGTCGACGTGTCGAACTTCGTGACGGTCGAAACGTTGAAGCCGAATTTCAAGACGCTGGACGTGCTGGTGCTGAGCCAAGGCACGGTGCTTTACAAGCGCGGCGAGTTTCAGATGGAGGGATTTCAGAGGGTCATGGACCTCAATCTGAACAGTTTGATGGCCTGCGCGATCAAGTTTCACGACATGCTGGCTTCGAGCAACGGCTCGCTGATCACCGTATCGTCGACAGCGGCCTATCATTCGACGCGCGGCAACCCGGCGTACAATGCCTCGAAGACCGGCGCGGTGGGTCTCACGCGCACGCTCGCCGAGGCGTGGGCGGGCGACGGCATTCGTGTCAACGGCATCGCGCCGGGGCTGGTCGACACCAAGCTGACGAAGGTGACGACGCAGAGTCCCGAACGCTTGGAGGCCTCGCTCGACGGCATTCCGCTGAAGCGGCTCGGCACGCCTTCGGATATGGCGGGGGTGGCGTTGTTCTTGGCCTCGCCTCTCGCCGCTTACGTTGTGGGGCAAACGATTCCCGTCGATGGCGGCTTGATCCTGTAAGGAGGTCGACATGACGTCCGCTTGGATTGCGTTCAAGGAAAAGCTGAAGATCCCCGCGATTGCCGCGCCGATGTTCTTGGTGTCGGGGCCGAAGCTTGTGGTGGCGACGGCGAAGGCCGGGATCGCGGCGGCGTTTCCGGCGCCGAACGCGCGCACGATCGGCGAGCTCGATCAGTGGATGGGCGAGATCAACCACGATCTCGCGCAGGCCGATGTGCCGTGGGCGCTCAACATCATCGCGCACAAGTCATACGAGCGCTTGAAGGACGAGCTCGAGCTGATCGTCAAGCACAAGCCGCCTTTGGTGATCACCGCGTTGGGCAGTCCGCGCGCGGTGGTCGATGCGGTGCATTCCTACGGCGGGTTGATCTTCGCCGACGTGATCGAAATGTCGTTCGCCAGGAAGTCGCTCGAGGCCGGGGTCGACGGGTTGGTGCTGGTGTGCGCGGGTGCGGGCGGGCATACCGGCGCGCTCAGTCCGTTCGCCTTCGTGCATGCGGTGCGCGGCATCTTTCACGGTCCCATCGTCGTGGGCGGCGCGATCGGCAGCGGGCGCGCGATCCGCGCGATCGAAATGCTGGGCGGCGACCTCGCCTATATCGGCACGCCGTTCATCGCGGCCGAGGAGTCGCTGGCGCCGGATGCCTACAAAAAGATGGTCGTGTCCTCGACGCATGAGGATCTGATCGTGACGAACGCGATCACCGGGGTGACGGGCAGCTGGCTGAAGCCGAGCTTGGTGGCGGCGGGGCTTAACCCGGCTGCGTTGGCCAAGGGCGAGGCGCCGAATTTCTCCGACGCGACGAACGCCTACAAACGCTGGAAAGACACCTGGGCCGCGGGGCAGGGCATCGACCTCGTGCGCAAAGTGGAACCGGCGGCCGAGATCGTGACGAACCTCGTGCGCGAGTATCGCGCGGCGGGGTAGCGGGTTGCCGCCGTGCGCCTATTTGTGAATCCGCACCGGCAACGTCTCGTAGCCTTTCACGAAGCTGGAGCGGACACGGCGGGGTTCGCCGACGACTTCGACGAAGCGCCAGCGTTTCATGATTTCTTCCCAGACGATCTTCAGTTGCAATTCGGCGAGGCGGTTGCCGACGCAGCGGTGGATGCCGAAGCCGAACGACAGATGCTGGCGCGGCCGCTCGCGGTCGATGATGAAGGCATCGGGGTTCTCGATGGCTTCGGCGTCGCGATTGCCGGAGACGTACCACATGACGACCTTGTCGCCTTTCTTGATCGTCTTGTCGCCCAGCGCGATATCCTGCGTCGCGGTACGGCGCATGTGGGCGAGCGGGGTCTGCCAGCGGATGATTTCGGGCACCATGCTCGCGATCAGATCCGGATTGGCTCTGAGCTTTTCGTATTCAGCCGGATTCTGATTGAGCGCGAGGACGCCGCCGGAGATCGAGTTGCGCGTCGTGTCGTTGCCGCCGACGATCAACAGGATAATGTTGCCCAGATACTCGTCGGGGGACATGTTGCGGGTAGCGTCGCTGTGGGCCATCATCGAGATCAGATCGCCGCGCGGCGCATCGTTGACGCGCTCGTTCCACAGCCTCGTGAAATAGGCGAGGCATTGCATCAACTCGACCTGACGTTCCTCCTCGGTCTCGACCAGCGCGCCCTTCATGGGCAGGGTGGTGGCGACGTCCGACCAGTGGGTGAGCTTACGGCGTTCCTCAAACGGGAAGTCGAACAACGTCGCCAGCATCTGCGTCGTCAGTTCGATCGACACCTTGTCGACCCAATCGAACGTCTCGCCGATCGGCAGCGCGTCGAGGATCTTCGTCGCACGCTCGCGGATGATCGGTTCCATCGTTTGCAGATTGGCCGGCGAGACGATCGGGCTGACCGCCTTGCGCTGCACGTCGTGCTTGGGCGGATCCATGGCGATGAAGCTGGGACGGCGCAGGTCGGGCCGCGAGTCGCGGATGGTGATGCCGCCGAGCGCCGCGTCGGAGGAGAACACATGGTGGTTCGTGTCGACCGCCATGATGTCCTGATATTTGGTCACCGACCAATAGGGACCGAACTCGCTGTCGCGGCACCAATGGACCGGCTCCTCCGCGCGCAGGCGTTCGAAATAGGGCCAGTGCGTGTCGGTGCGAAACAACTCCGGATCGCCGGGGTTGAGGTCCGCGAGCGGCGTCGCGAAAGCGCGGGTCCGCGCCTCGTGATGTTTGGTGCTGATGCCGCCGTCGCCCATGGCCGGTTGCCTTTCCTGTTTCGCTTCGTGGAGAGAATTGGCCAATCCTCGCCGCTCCGCAACGGCGAAATAAGAGGCGGGCGGAATTGCCCCGGTTTGCGCTATAGAGACGAGCGACAATCACCGGGAACAGCCATGGAATTGATCCTCATTCGACACGGCCGGCCTGAGCGCAGCGAAGCGACCGCCGATCCCCATCTGAGCCCACTCGGCCACGAGCAGGCCGCGCGGGCGGCGCGGTGGCTGGCGGACGATCCGATCGACGCGGTGTGGTCGAGCACCATGCGCCGGGCCATTCAAACCGCCGAACCGTTTGCCGCCCAAGCCGGCCATCAGATTCGCCAGCATCCCGGCATCGTCGAATTCGATCAGGCCTCGGGCGTCTACATTCCGACGGAAGAGCTGAAGCGCAAGAACTTCGCGTTGTGGCAATCGATGGCGACCGGAGGGCACGGCGTCGATATGGGCGCGTTTCAAGCGCGGGTCGTGAAGGCGATGGAGGAAATCGTCGCCGCGCATCCGGGCCACAAGGTCGCGGTGTTCTGCCACGGGGGCGTGATCAATGTGTGGACCGCGCATGTGTTGGGCATGAAGCCGCGTGTGTTTTTCGAAGCCGACTACACCAGCATCAATCGCTTTGTGTGCGCGCGCCAGGGACAGCGCAGCGTCGTCAGCCTGAACGAGCGCGCTCACTTGCGCTAGGTCGACCCGTCAACATAGCGTAGGGGCAGCCGTATCCGGGAGCATCACCGTCATGACGCATCTACCTGAAACCATGGACGAGGTGACACCGGCTTGGCTGCAGCAGGTGGTGGCCGACCATTCCGCCTTTCGCGGCAAGCGCATCACGGCGGCGCGCGGTATGCAGGTCGGCGAAGGCATCGGCCAGATGAGCGCGATCGCCCGCTTTGAGCTGAGCTATGACGGCGTGCGTGGTCCGGCGAGCGTGGTGGTGAAATTGCACACGCCGTTCCAGGCGATGCGCGATGTCGGCTTGCGCTATGAGATGTATGTGCGCGAGACGGCGTTCTACAGATCGCTCGCAACCGAGGTGACGGTACCGATCCCCGCGATGTACTTCGTGGCGTGGGATGCGCCCACGCAGCGCAACGCGATGGTGATGCAGGACATGACCACGTGGTTGTGGCCCGATCAGGTCGCGGGTGCCACGCAGCAACAGGCCGAACGCTGTGTCGATGCCTTGGCAAAGCTCGGCGCACGGCATTGGGGTGCGGATTTTTCGAGTCACTCCTGGCTTCCCGATACGCATCAACCGGTTTTGCGACAGATCGTCGAGGATTACCGGCAGTTGGTTCCCCAAACGCTGCAGCGCTTGAGCGACTTCATGTCGCCGGAGCACCGCGCCGTCTGCGAGCGTATCGCGCGCAACATGAATTGGATCGGCGAAGAAATCGCCAAGCCGCCGCAGATCCTGACGCATTACGACGCGCGGCTGGAGAATTTCGTTTTCGCCGATGAGCGCGCGTCCGAACTGGCGCTAATCGATTGGCAACTCGTCGCGCGCCTGCGGCCGGGCTGGGACTTCGGCTATTTCCTGGCCTCGAGCGTGACCGAAGCCGAGCGCCGCCTCTGGCAGCCCGGATTGATCGCGCGGTATCTCGACGGACTGCGCGAAGGCGGCGTGCGCGACTACACCGCGTCGGCGTTCGACGTCGACTTCCGGCTCGGCACGATGGCGATGACCGTGATCCCGGTGATCGGCGGCGCCTCCTTCGACATCAACAACGAACGCAGCAAGGCGCTGTTCGGCACCATGCTGCGGCGCGCGATGTGCAGCGTCATCGAGAATGACTGCTTGGCGTTGCTGCCGGCGTAGCTGGTGGCAGGCCTTCGCGCTATGCGGCCGGCGTGGCGCGCTTGACGATCGCGCCGACATCGATCGCCGCTTCGAAGGCGCCGTAGGTGCGCCAGGGGGCGCCGCCTAGCCTTGTGGCGATGAAGCCGTCGGCGATGGCAGTGGGGGCGTGTTGGGTGAGCAGGCTTGCTTGCAGGACGAGTGCCAGCGTTTCGACGAGGCGGCGGGCGCCTGCTTCGGTGACGGCGGCGAGGCTTTCCTTTGCGGCGTCGATCGCTTTGTCCAACGCTGCATAGGTGCCGCAGGCGGCGTCGAGTTCGGCGAACAGGGCATCGGCGGTTTCGGGTTCGCGCATCAGGGCGCGCAGGACGTCGAGACAGATGACGTTGCCCGAGCCTTCCCAAATCGAATTCAGCGGCGATTGGCGAAACAGGCGCGGCAGAACGGATTCCTCCACGTAGCCCGCGCCGCCGTGGCATTCCATCGCCTCGTAGACGAAGTTCACCACGCGCTTGTTGAGCCAGTATTTGCCGATCGGCGTGGCGAGGCGCGAGAACAGGGCTGCGCTCTTGCCGTCGTCGAATGAGCGGGCGATACGGAAGGCGAGCGCGGTGGCGGCTTCGCTTTCGAGTGCGAGGTCGGCGAGGACGCGGGCCATCAACGGTTGATCGATCAGCTTCTTCTGGAACGCGGTGCGGTGCGCGGTGTGCCAGAGCGCTTGAGCAAGGGCTTGGCGCATGTAAGCCGCGGGCGCGATGGTGCAGTCGAGGCGGGTGTGGTGGACCATCTCGATGATCGTTTTGACACCGCGGCCTTCCTCGCCGACGGCTTGCGCATAGGCGCCGTGATATTCGATCTCGGACGAGGCGTTGGCGCGGTCGCCGAGTTTGTCCTTGAGGCGCATGATGTGCATGGCGTTGCGCTCGCCGTCGGGCGTCCAGCGTGGCACCAGGAAACAGGTCAGGCCCTTATCGGTGTAAGCGAGCGTCAGGAACGCGTCGCACATCGGCGCCGAGCAGAACCATTTATGGCCGGTCAGCGACCAGTGATCGCCGGAACGCTCCGCCCGCGTCGTATTCGCGCGCACGTCCGACCCGCCCTGTTTCTCGGTCATCGCCATGCCGATCGTCACGGCGGTTTTCTCAGCTGCCGGAATGAACCGTGGGTCATAGGCGGGGGTCGTGGCGCGCGGGACCCATTGGTCGGCAACGCGCGCCTCATGCAGCAGCGCGGGGATCGCCGCATACGTCATCGACATCGGGCAGCAAACGCCGCCCTCCGCCTGGCCCATCAGGAATAGCAGCGCCGAATGCAGAACATGCCCGGCGTGATCGGCGGTCCACGCAGCCGTGGCGACGCCATTGGCAAGGCCGAGCTCCATCAGCGCGTGATAAGCGGGGTGAAATTCCACCTCATCAAGGCGCTGACCATAGCGGTCGAAGCTCTTGAGTTGCGGGGTAAATTTATTCGCCTGCTGCGCCCACTCCACAACTTCGGCCGACCCCACACGCGCGCCGAATGCCGTCAGACGGCCATGGTGCGCTTCGCCACCGGAGGCTTCAACGGCGCCGATCAAGGCCGCATCGTTCTCAAAGAGGTTGATGCCCTCAAAAGGCGGCGGCTGGTTCGTCACATCGTGGGTCGCAAGGCTCGCCCTAGGGCGGAAATGGGGCATAAAGACCTCCCTTGTGAGCAGAGCTTCTATCGCGCTTTGGGGCCGACGCGTAGATAAGGGCGCAGTTCGGGAGGGCATTTCATGGCGGATAACTCGCTCATCGACTTTGTGAAATCGGCGCTGGCTCTTGGCGAGAGCCGGGCGCGCATTGCCGGGGTCTTGAAAACCGCCGGTTGGCCGGACGATCAGGTCGAGGATGCGCTCGGCGCGTTTGCGGATGTCGATTTTCCGGCGCCGGTGCCGAAGCCGAAAGCCTATGGCTCGGCGCGCGAGGCTTTCTTGCTGATCGTTTATTTCTCGCTGCTTGGCATGGTCGCAACGCAGGTCGGCGGCCTTGCCTTCGCCTGGATCGACCGTCAGTTTGCCGACGATCTGGCGCGCGGGCAGACTTATTACGGCTATGCGAGTTCGGGCTTGCGCTGGTCGATTGCGTCGCTGCTCGTCGGCTTTCCGATATTTGTTCTGCTGGGCTGGCGGCTCGCGGCGCGCAAACGCCGCGACCCCGAGCGGCGGCGCAGCCGCGTGCGCGCATGGCTCACCTATGTGACCCTCATCTTTGCGGCCGGCGCGCTGATCGGCGACCTTGTCGCGGTGGTTTATCAGTTTCTCGACGGCGGGCTTTCAACGCGGTTTGCAGCGAAGGCGGGCGTTGTCGGCGTCATTTCAACCGCTATTCTCTGGAACTACTCGCGCGACGCCGAACGCACCTCGGCGCGCATCGACCTCGGCGGACGCGCGCTGGCGCTGATTGCGGCAATTGTCGTGGCAGCCCTCGGCGCCTGGGCCTTTACGATAGTCAGAAGCCCGGCGGCGGCGCGCGGGCGCGTCGGCGATGAGCAGCGCGTCGATCAACTGATCGCCATGACGCGTCTTGCGGATTGCCACGTCACTTATTTCGGCGCGCTCGGACCTGACTTTTCGGCGATGCAGTCTGCGCTCGTCGAATTGGGCGGCCGTCAGCCGATTGGCGCCGGCTGCACGGAGGCGACGCCGCTCGATCCCGCAACCGGCGCCGAGTATCGCTATCGCAGCATCGACGCCGACACCTACGAGCTTTGCGCTGTGTTCGAAGGCGGCTGGCCGGAAGGCGATGAGAAAGGCGC
This sequence comes from Alphaproteobacteria bacterium, assembly GCA_031413635.1. Classification (GTDB taxonomy): domain Bacteria; phylum Pseudomonadota; class Alphaproteobacteria; order Micropepsales; family Micropepsaceae; genus SZUA-430. Next base: position 13,623 of record JANOFM010000215.1, read on the forward strand.
AAACCTGCGGCGCACCCTCAACAGCTATTACACCGGCGCTAACGAACAGCGGACGCTGCGCTTGCCGAAAGCACCGGGCGAGGCGTGTTTCGAGATCGACGCGGTCAAATTCGAGACCGATATCAAGCCGCGTGTCTGTGAGGTGACGAGCGAAGACCCGCCGCTGGCGGTCGAAGAGATACTTGAGGAATAGGGTTGTCGCCTGTGCGGGCAGTCACCGGAATGAGCGGCAAAAAATCAGCGCAAGGAAATCTCGAGCAACCCCAACAACTCATCAATCGCCGGCCGCACATCGCCAAACGGAACCTTGATCGTCGTCATGCCCATCGCTTGCGCAGGTTTCAAATTGACGCCGAGGTCATCGAGAAAAATGCAGGCGGAAGCGGGAACGCCAAGCGCTTCCAGCATCATGTCATAAATGCGCGGCTCCGGCTTTCTGATGCCCGCCTTCGATGATTCAATCACATGGTCGAACATCGCGAAGACGCCAGCGATCGCGTTATCGCCCATTTCCTTGCGTGCCGTCCGCACAGGATCGAGCCCTTCGAAATTATTGGTGATGCATCCGGTTTTGAGGCCTGCCGCTTTGACCCGTCGCAGCGCCTCAATCATTTCAGGCTTCAACGCAACGTCGAGGAGCGCGACGAAGTCGCAGCCGCTGATTTCGTGTCCGGCCTCGCGCGTTTCCGCCGCAAACAGCGCATCGAACTCGGCAAACGAAATCTCCGCGCGTTCAAAGCGGGCAAACGCGCCGTTATGCAGCTTTTTCTTGATGACGCCGCCGATGAACCGCTCCGGCAATCCATGGCGCGCTTCATAGACGGCGAAATTCTCAACAGGCG
>JANOFM010000216.1:0-4109 GCA_031413635.1 Alphaproteobacteria bacterium
GAAGTGAAAGCGCTCTTCTTCAAACGCGAACCCGTCACAACGACCCGTTCGACCTTCTTCTCATCGGCCGGCGGCTCGGTCGCTGGGGGCGGCGGCGTCGTGGTTGCTGGTGGCGTGGTCGCCGCTTGCGCAACCTGCACACCTTGAGTGAGTTTCACGACGGTCACAGGCTCTTCCGCCTTTTCGCCGGCCCACGCAATTGATGCAAATCCTGCAAAAGCAAAAGTAACGGCAGAGCCGAGCCAAATGGCCCGCTTGGTCTTCACAGACATCGCTTAGTCCCCCAAAAACACCCCAACAAACCAGGAAATCCGGACGCTTTTTCCCCTTGCATCCTTGAATTGCCTAGCTACTCGGTCTCAACCCTACGGAGCGCACCGAAGCTAATCAACGCGTCGTTGCGATTCATAAAAAAATGCAACAAGCATGTGACCAGGAAGTGACACGAAGCTGCCCAGCTCAATCGAGTCTATGGTTAATTCCGTCGAATTCGGCGCGAGTCCGGAAGCAACTCATGGGTCGCTCCGGAGGGGAATTAAACTCGCCCATTTGGAGTCTTGACCCTTGTGGGTTGCCTCGCACTGAATGAGCAACGCGCCTGGGGCGCATTATTGCAAGTATTTCAAGGTTTAAAAATTAAGGAGCGCACATGCGGTTCGCATTCGCATCGGTTTTAGCATTAGGCCTGCTCACAACAACCGCAGCCAGCGACGAACCGCTAAAAACTGCACCTCTCGGCATTGAACAAGTTGCCGAGCACCCCGCCATGTCGGGCCTGACGATGTCGCCTGACGGCAAACACATCGCAGCTTTGGTGGCATCGGCGAAATACAAGTGGCCCGTTGTGACCATTTGGGAGGCCGACAATCTCGCCAAGGCACCGATCGGAATTCCGTCGACCGACAAACGGCCGCTCGCCGTGTCCTTTCTCGGTAACGAACACGCGATCATCTTCCTCGACCAGCCGTTCACGCCCAGCGGCTTCAAGACTCGCACCTTCGAAGCGGTTGTAACCGATCTCGCGGCCAAGAAATTTACCCGTCCATTCGAGGTCAAAAGCCTCGGCTCCGAAAAACAATACGGGATCAACTTCTCGGTATTTCTGGATGGCAGCGTAGAGAAGCCGAACGAGTATCTTATCGAACGCGGGAATCCCCAAATTGGAACTACGGAGATTCTAAAGCTCGACGTCACGACGATGAATGTCGAGCGCGCGGCACGCGCCGCGGACGACGAGGGCTTCGTGCTCGCCGACATACGCGACGGCCAGCTCATGGTGAAAGAGAAACTACGCGCCACCGGTGACGGTTGGCAGGTCGTACGCGAAGTTCGCAATCGCACGACCGGGAGTTGGGAAGAACATCCGCAGCTCGGCTATCCGATCAAACAAAGAGCTGCGATCAATCCTCTAGGGTTCTTTGACCCGGACCCGAACAAGTTGTTCGTCTCGACGAACCGGAATTCGAATTTCCAGCAGATCCAGGTCTACGACATTGTCTCGCGGACGTGGGAGACTGAACCCGCGTTCGCGTCGCCCGACGCGGATATTTCGGACGCTTCGGCGCTTATTGACAACGACGCAAAGAAAGTCGTCGGCGTCGGTTCCTACACCGTCGAAGGTCCGGCGCGACGCGAGATCTTCGTCGACGACGCTTGGTCGGCGGTTCAACGAGGCATCGAGGCGAAGTTCCCGGGGAAAAACGTCAGCTTCATCGACACAAGTCGCAAACTGCAACGCGCAATTGTCGAAGTCTCCGGTCCGACTCAACCGCCGGTCTATTTTTTGTTGCTCAACGGCCGCGAACTAAAATTGCTCGGAAAATCCAAGGCGGCAATTGACACCGCTACGCTCGGGGAAACGAAATACGTCACCTACAAAGCGCGCGACGGAATGACCATTCCAGGCCTGCTCACGTTACCCAAGGGCTACGACAAAACGCGTCATGGTCGCATTCCGCTGATCGTCCATCCCCACGGCGGACCATGGGCGCGCGACTACATTGATTGGGACTCGAGCGGCTGGACGCAGTTCCTAAGCACGCGCGGCTACGCGGTTTTGCAGCCTCAATATCGCGGTTCCGACGGATGGGGCATGGCCCTCTGGAAAGCCGGGGACATGGAATGGGGTCAAAAGATGCAGGACGACAAGGACGACGGCGCCGCCTGGCTCGTCGCCGAGGGCATTGCCGATCCGCAACGCATGGCGATCTTCGGTTACTCGTATGGCGGCTTTGCCGCCATAGCGGCGTCGGTCCGTCCGAACAGTCCATACAAGTGCGCGATCGCCGGCGCCGGCGTCGCCAACCTTCAGCGGCTGGGCAATCTGTGGGGCGCCAACCGAATCCAGCGCGAGTCTCAAGGTTGGACTGTGAAGGGCATGGATCCTCAGGAAAATGTCGCCAAGGCCAACATCCCCATCATGCTCTACCACGGTGATCGAGACACGACGGCCGACACGCGTCACAGCCGCGATTTCTTCAGCGCCATGAAAAGCGCCGGCAAAGACGTCGAATATTACGAGATCAAGGACATGTGGCACCAACTCCCTTGGTGGCCGGAATGGCACCGCGAGACGCTGGGCTATATCGAAAATTATCTCGCCGGCCCGAAGTGCTTCGGCGCCAAGTAAAACCAACCCGGCCCCGGATGCACTCCGGGGCCGTTTCGTTTACGCCATCATCGCCTCGATCACATGCGGGCCCGGTTCGGCGAGTGCGCGCTTCAGCGCCTTCACGAAACCTTCGTTGTCCTCCGCCCTGACCGCGCTCGCGCCCAGCGCGCGGCCCATGGCGGTGAAGTCGATCACCGGCTTGTCCAGCGACAGCAGCGAGCGTGAACGCTCGCTCTGCGCCGTTGCGCCCACGCGGTCGAGTTCCATGTTCAACACCGCGTAGGATTTGTTGTTCAGAAGAATCGTAATCACGTGCAGGTTTTCGCGCGCCGCCGTCCACAAACCCTGGATCGTGTACATCGCGCTGCCGTCGGCCTGCAGATTGATCACCGGCCGTCCAGGGCAGGCGACCGCGGCGCCCACCGCCATCGGAATGCCGTCGCCGATCGCCCCGCCGGTCAGCGACAGCCAATCGTGCGCCGGCGAATTTTGCGTCGCGAGATAAGCCCACAAGCCGCTGGTGATCGCCTCGTCCGAGACGATCGCGCCCTCCGGCATCAACGCCGCGACCGCATTGCCGAGGCTCTCGACGGTGAGCTTGCCCGCCGCCGGCACTTGCGGAGCGGCACCGCCGGCCGGCGCAACCGCGCCGACCTTTGCACCCACCTCCTCGGCCAACGCCGCCAGCACGTCGCACACATCGTGCCCCGCGTCGCACGGCTCATAGGTCTTGCATTCCGGGGACAGGAAGGTCGATGGCTTGTTCGGGTAGGCAAAGAACGCAACCGGCGGCTTCGTCCCCACCATCACCGCATGGCGGAAGCTCTGCATCATCATCACCGCCATCTCGCCCAGATACGGCACGCGCTCGGGCCGCGCCCGCCCCGCACCACGCGCCAGACGCGGCACAAACGTGTCGCAGAACAGCCTCGCGCCGGTCTTTTCGGCAATCGCCGCCGCAAGCGCCAGCGGCTTTTCCAATCCCGCATGGCCGCCGAGCAACAGAACCGCGGGTTCGCCCGACTTCAGCGCCGCCGCCGCCGCGCGCACCGACGTCATGTCGACCGGCTTGGGCGACACATTCTTCCGCGGCCCGCGCACAGCAGCACCCGCCATTTCCGACCAAGCGATGTCGGCCGGCACGATCAGCGTCGACAAGCCGCCGTTCGGCCGCATCGCCACATCGAACGCCTCGCGGGTTTTGGCGAGCGCATCCTCGCCCGAGACCGGATCGCCGATCCAATCCGACACCGGCCTTGCGATCGAATGAATGTCGCTCTGCAACGGCGCATCGTATTTGCGGTGATAGGTCGCGTGATCGCCGACCAGATTGATCATGCGCGACTGCGCCCGCCGCGCGTTGTGCAAGTTCGCAAACCCGTTGCCTAAGCCCGGCCCCAGATGCAGCAACGTCGCCGCGGGCTTTCCCGCCATGCGCGCATAACCGTCGGCCGCACCCGTGCACACGCCCTCGAACAGCCCGAGAATCGGACGCAAT
>JANOFM010000217.1:0-4961 GCA_031413635.1 Alphaproteobacteria bacterium
CGCTTGGGTAGGGGGGCAGTCCCGTCACTAGGCGCGAAAGAATCACTCTGTGTATGTGTGACTCTACCAGTCGTGCCGGTTCGCAATAGAGGCGAGCTGTGGATCAATGGCTCGCCGAAGCGGCGAATGCGGGTTGTTCACAGCTTGGCGCAATTCAGTTCGACGTGTGCCGGTTCATCGGGTTCAGCGGTTGTTTGCGCTGACGTCGCGGCGGATGAATCACGAAATATCAGCGCGATAGGCTTTCTCATTCGTGCTTTGTCTGAGCATTGCGGCGTCGTGGCCGCGCCGGGCGAATTGCGAGTCGCAACCAGCAAGAGAGGATCTCACGCCTCTCTCGTTATGCGATCCGGTGCGCATTGACCACAGGCAGGCTTGGCCGCAAGTCTGTCGGCCATGAACATCATCTCGGTCATGCGCGACGAGGCATACGGACGGCTCACCGCGATTTGGCTGTCGGCGACCGTGGTGTCGGTTGCCGGCGTCGTCGTCGCGCCGATCGCGACGTTCGTGTTGATGATCAGCGCCTTTGGTTTGCCGCACGTGCTCTACGAGCTGCGCTATTGCGACGAACGGTTCAGCGCGCGGGTGCCGGCGCGCGCGCTGTGGATTATCGGGGCGCTGCTTGCCGTCATCGCCGCGGCGCGCATCGGCAACGGTGCGCATCTGATCCCCGCCGCCGTGTTCGTGCCGATCGAGTTGTCGTTCGGCGCGGCGCTCGCGTTTACCGCCGCCTACTTCATGCGCGAGAACCGGGTGCTCGGCGCCGTGATTGGTCTGGTCTTTGCGCTCGGGGCCGCGTTCGCGCCGATCGCGACGTTTCTGATTTGGGCATGGCTGCACAATCTAACGCCGATGGGCTTTGTCGCCGAAATCACGCAGGGTGAGGAACGGCGGCGTTGGTTGTTGATGTTGAGCGTGCCGTTCTTCGTCCTGCCGGCATTGGTGGCGATGGGCGTGTTTCATCAGTTGGGGGCGCTTGTATTCGCGGATCAGGCGTTGTGGACGTCGTCGGTGTTCGGCGCGGGCGACAAGCCTTTGATGTCGTTCCTGCCGTCGGGGTCGTCCGACCTGACGTTGTTTTCGGCCGCGGTGGTGGCGCAGTCGATGCATTATGTCGCCGTGATCGTTCTGCTGCCGAAATTGTTGGCGGCCAAGCAGGGCGGGTGCCACGCGCCGACGATCGTGCCGTGGCCGAGCTGGCCGGTGTTCGGGCTCGCGGTTGCCGGGATTGCGGCACTCGCGTTCGGGATTTACGCGGTGAGCTATACCGACGCGCGCGCGGCCTACGGCGTGGCGGCGGCGATCCACTCCTGGGTCGAGGTGCCAATCCTTTTGCTGGCGCTGGGGCAGGGGTTTAGCTTAGCGCGTAGATGAGTTCGCCCGCGCCCCATGAGGCGGCGTTGGCCGCGATCGACAGCAATGCCGCCTCGTGCCAGCGTTTGGTTGCGATGGCACGATAAGCAATTGTCTCGGCGGCCATGATGAGGGCTTCGAGAATGGGAATGGTGTGGGCACCCAAATAATCCTGCGCCGTGCGATAGACCGCCCACAGCGTCGGGTGCGTGAGGGTGCTGGCGATGACGGCGGCCAGGGCGCAGCGCAGCGGATCGAGTTTCAGCGCGCGTCCGATGCCGGCGGCGACGGTCGCTTCGATCACCAGGGTCAATGCAAAAGCGTCGAGTTGTGTCAGCGTCACGCGTGCTCACCTGGCGTTGAAAGTGCGGCTGCTTTGTCGGACCCGGACGAGCTTGCCTTGCATTGCGCGCGGCGATTGCCCAGGCTTACAGCATTCAACCCCTCATGCTCAGGTTTTGGCAACTCATGTTCGGCTTTCGCTATTTCAAATCCCGGCCCACCGACTACGTTTTGCTTTACCGCGGCGGACGCGTGCGCCGCCAGGGCGTGGGGCTTGCGGGGTTCGTCTATGCGCCGTTCGCGACAGCCGCCGCCGTGCCCACCGATGCGCGCGACGAGATTTTTGCCGTCGAGGCGATGACGGTCGATTATCAGACGATCACCATTCAGGGTTTGATCTCCTATCGCATCAAGGACGCGGGGGTGGCGGGGACGCGGCAGGATTTTTCGATCAACTTGGCGACCGGCGCGCATACCGCCGAGCCGATGAAGCAGATCGTCGAGCGACTGCGGGCGATCGCGCAAACGGCGTGCCGCGACGCCCTGGTGCGTTCGACCTTGGACGCGGCGCTGAACAAATCCGACGATCTCTCGCAGGTGATCATGCGTGGGATTGCCGACGACAAGCGGTTGGCCGCCGACGGGATCGCGGTCGACCGCGTGCTGGTATTGTCGTTGAAGCCGACGCCGGAAATCCGCAAGGCGCTGGAAGCAAAGCTGCGCGAAGAGCTTTTGCGCCAAGCGGATGCGGCGATGTTCGAGCGGCGGCGCGCGGCAACGACCGACGAGCACGATCTGAAATTGCGCGACGAAAGGAACAAACGCGAGCTGGCCGAAACCGCGCTGGCGAACGAACAGGCGCTTGAGACCGAGCGGCGCAAGGTGGCGGAGGCAAAGGCAGAGACTTCGAAGGCGGAGGCAGGTGCGGACGCCGAAGCGCTGCGCATTCGTCTGAAGCCGTGGACGGAGATCAGCGCGCAACATATTTCCGCGATGGCGTTCAAGGATTGGGCCAACCGCGACACGGCGCTGACTTCGCTGTCGCTGGGCGGGGACGCGCTCGAGCGGCTCGCCAATCAGCTGACCGCGCCCAAGGCGGAATAGCGCGTTGCGTCAGCGCGTCGTCCTTCTCACGCGGCCGTCCGCCAAGCAGAGCTTTGTTTCGCGCTACGGCAGCGAGGGGCAGACGAAGTTCGTGATGGCGCAGTCGGTGAGGGGGCTTGCAGATTTCAAGCGCGCCGAGGTCGAAGATACGGCGCAATCGCGCGCGGTGGCACGCATCCGCCGGGCGCTGTCTGCCGACGTCAAGTTCGCCGAAATCGATCGCTCGATGGTGGCGCAGTTTCTGTTCGAGCCGCACGATCTGGTGGTGGCGGTGGGGCAAGACGGGTTGGTGGCGAATGTCGGAAAATATCTCGAGGGGCAGCCGTTGGCCGGCGTCAATCCCGATCCGGGCACGATCGACGGCAGTTTGCTGGCGTTCAACGTCGACACGTTCATCGCGGCGCTGAACGAGGTGTTGAACGACCGGCGTCCGGTTCGCGAGGCGACGCTGGCGGAGGCTGCGACGTCGGACAAACAGAGTTTGCGCGGATTGAACGAGATCTTCGTCGGCGTGCCGAACCATCAATCGGCGCGTTACCGCATCCGGCTCGGCAAGGACGAAGAGGTGCAGTCGTCGAGCGGCTTGATCGTGTCGACCGGCACGGGTTCGACAGGATGGTTGAGGTCGCTCAAGGGCGAGGGCGCGGTGTTCGATGCGGCGGCCGACGAGTTGCACTTCGTGGTGCGCGAAGCGTGGCCGGGGCGCGGTTTCGGGACGGCATTGATCGAGGGCCGCGTGACACGCGATCAGCCGCTGTTTATCGAGTCCCGCATGGAGGCCGGCACGATCTTCGCCGACGGCATCGAGGCCGATGCGGTGCGCTTCGACGCCGGCGTGTCGGTGACGATTGCGCCGGGCGAGCGGCGGGTGCGGTTGGTGCAGTAGCGCTTCGCGATCGTCACAAAAAAAAGACCGGCGGTTCGTGGCGCCGGCCTTTTTGTCGTTCGATTTGGGTTTCGCTCAGAAGGCGAAGCGGGCTGCTGCCGAGACACCGTGATTGTCTTGGCCGTCGCGGCCGAAGTCGCCTTGGTAGCGCAGGTAGATGTTCGTCCGCGGGCTGAGGCGGCCCGAGAAGCCGGCGCCGAGCGTCGCCCAATCCTCTCCGAGTTCTGGGCCGGGCGAGGTGAAGCTGACCGTCGGCGCGCCCGAGAATGCGGCTGACGTGGCCAGACCATCGTCGCTGAACTCGTGAGCCCATTGGACGCGCAGGAACGGCACGATGCTGTCGTTGCTCGAGATGCGCAGCGCGATTTGAGCGCCGAGCAAGCCTTTGAGCGACTCGACCTCGCGATCGGGCAGCACCGCCGAGAGCGCACCCGCGCCGGTTTCGGTATAGCCGTCGATGTTCAAGCCAATGTAGTGCAGGCCGCCGATCGCGCTCAGGCGAAGGCTGCTGTGACTTGCCAGTTCGGCCGAGAAATTCGCACCGGCTTGGGCTTGAACGGAGTCGGTCACGCCGGTCGCCGTTGCAAACGTTGCCGGCGCCACCAACAGGCGCCGCGTCGTATCGTAGCTCAGCCAACCCACCGAGCCGTAGATATCGGCGGTGATCTTGCCCATGCGGGTGGCGCCGAAGGCGGAGATGGCAAGGCCGTCGCTTTCCGTTTGGCCGCCGAAGCCGTAGATCTGATCGACCTCGGCCGTCAGATAGCTCAGCGCCGCACCCATCACCGAGCCCTTGCCGTCGCTATAGTCGAGGCCCCCGGTCAGAGCTTGAACGTCGGCTTCGTCTTCACCGATAGCGCCCGGCTGGTCGGTTTTCGTCCAGGCGAAGTCGCCGGCGAAGTGGAGGCCGTAACCGTTCGGCAGGCTTGCCGCCGCTTTGGCCGCTTCGTCCGCGCCTTCCGCTGCTGCCGCTGCGGCGGCCGCCGAGGCCAGCATTTCGGCGGTCGGATCGGACGACGCCAGTTGCGCGCCGGCCAAGCTCATTTGCGCCATGCCGTCGCCTGCGCCGGCCGAGCCGCCGAGCAGATCGTGACCGCGGCGGCCCAATTGCTCGCGCAGAATATCGCCGAGCGCGAAGCCCGCAATGGCCTGCGCGTTGGCGCGCGTCGGGTTGAGCGCTTCGAGCACGGCTGGAATTTGCGATGGATCGAGTAACTGCAAACCATTGATCGCAGCCGCCATGCCGGGGTTGCCGCCCAAGCTGTCCAACGCACCGGCGACGGGGGTTTGCACCGGCCCGCTGCCGGCAAGCGCTGCGAACAACAGCGCATCG
>JANOFM010000218.1:0-3032 GCA_031413635.1 Alphaproteobacteria bacterium
GCTCGCTTGCGCGGGCTCGTGCCCGTCCAGCGCTTAAACGCGCGCGAGAAGGCGGCGGCTTCGGAAAAGCCGACGAGGTAGGCGGCCTCGTTGACCGAGACTTTCTGGCCGTCGAGATAATGCAGCGCCATTTTGTGGCGCAACTCGTCGAGCACCGCTTCGAAGGTCGTGCCTTCGGCCTTCAAGCGGCGCAGGAGCGTATCCCCGCTCATGCCGAGCCTGTCGGCGACCGCGTCCTTGGCGACGTCGCCGGTGTGCAGGACCGGCAGCAACAGGCTTTCGACCTGGCCTCGCGTGGTTTTCGAACTTTCGAGGCCCTTGAGCAGCGCATCGGCATGCCGGCTCAGAACGGCGAAGGCATAGCTCGGTTGCGGCGCGAGTTTGTGGGCCGGCCACATCGCGTCGACCATGATCGCGTACCTCTCTGCGTCGAAGACCACCCCCGCGCCAAAAATGCGTTCGTATTCGCTGCGATACCCCGGATCGGCGTGGGTGAAGTGGGCCGCTTTCACGGATGGCCGTTCGCCGGTCCAACCCGCGTCGACAACCATGCGCAAGCAACCGCTGCTCACGCGGGCCATGGAGGATTCCGTGAGTTCGGGAAAATCGTTCGGATTGCGGCGCGTGTCGATCAGCCAAAGCCCGCCGTCGCAGGGCTCAAGTTGAAAACGATCCGTAGTCCCCAAATCCACTTCGACTACAAGCCGTCCATAGCGATTGAGCTGCATGAACGCTTCAAGCATCGTTTGCGAGCCACGGCCGATCAGTCCGACGACCGACATCTCGGATAGATCGACCGCCTCGCCGAAGTGAAGCGCGAAGGCCGGGTCGCCGCTTAGGTCCTTGGCTGCAAGCAGGAGCGCCTGGTACTTCGCGAGCGGGATGCGATTGTCCTGGTCGGCCAAGTCTCGCGGGTCGATGCCCGACCGCTCGCCCAGCGCCTTGGCGCTGGCCCCCTTCGATTCGGCGAAGTCCATGGCGCCACGCGCCATGCCCGCGGCAACCGTAAATTCAGCCATCCCGGCGCCGCCTGCAATTTGCGATCAAGTTTTTGCGGCGTGGCGTCATGTTCGGGTGGGTTCGTCGCCGGTAGGTTAGCCGCTACAACCCTAAGGGGCGGGCGCAACGGCCGCAACGCTTTGCGCGGCTGCGCGCAAATCCGCCACTTTTCGCCGTGCCGACATGCTCGTTTGAAGGTGCTTTTTCCGACGGAGACTTTCCAATGTTCAGCCGCCTCTTTCCCCCGCAAATCGACAACAACTATCGCGGCTACAAGTCTGCAATCTGGCTCCTCGTCCCGATCGTGTTCCTGAAGTTCGCGATGGGATTGAACGTCGCGGGCTTAAACCCCTGGATCAGCAACCGTTTTGTCGCGGAAACTGCGGACGGCATTCCGCTCGAGTCTTTCGGCGTGGAGGCGGCATCCACCGTGATGTTCTTGTTCGCGAGTTGGGGGCTCATTCTTTTCGCACTCAGCTTGCTTGGCGTCGTTGTGCTGATTCGCTATCGGGCGATGATCCCGTTTTTTTACCTCCTCATTTCGATCGAGCAATTCGGTAGATTCGGGATCGCGCTGGCCAACCCCATTGTCAAAGCCGTCAAGTCCGATGGAATTCCCTCCGGTGTCCTGTTCAATTGGGGATTTATGGCGGCGCTCGCGATCGGCCTTGCGCTATCTCTCGCGAAGACCGACCAGGCCAAATCTCGAGGCAGCGGTTTTGCATGATGTACGCCGAGATCTTGACCGTTCACATCGGCATGGGAACGCTCGGTGTTATGACGGGCGCGGCGGCGCTGCTGTTTCGCAAAGGGAGCGGACCGCATCGCGTTGCGGGCACCGTCTTCGTCCTCTCGATGCTGTTCATGGGCGCGACCGCCTCCGCTTTGGCGGCGATGAAGTCGCAGCCCGGTTTGGTCGTGGGCGGTCTGATGACGATGTATTTCATCGCCACCGCGTGGATGGCGGGCCGCCGCAAGGACGGCGAAACCGGCGCGTTCGAGATCGTCGCTTTCCTCGCCGCACTCGCGCTCGCCATCGCAATCGCGATGAGCGCCTACGCGCTCGCCACGGGCGCGACGAAGGCGCCGAACCCGGTCTTTCCCTATGTGCTTTACGGCATTAGCAGCGCCATGGCGCTCGCGGCGGTCGCCGACCTCAGCGTCATCTGGCGAGCCGGCCTCACTGGTGCACAGCGCATCGCGCGGCATCTCTGGCGGATGTGCTTCGGCCTGTTCATCGCCGTCGGTTCGTTCGCGGCGCAAGGCGCCAAGGTGCTGCCGCCCGGCGTGGGCCTGTGGGTGCTTCTCGCGTCCATGATCCTCATCCTCGGCATGATGTTCTATTGGCTCGTGCGCGTGCTGTTCACGAAGTGGTACGGCCAAGCGGAACAAGCGCCGTAATCTTCCGAAGAGACCTCCCATGTTGAGCCGCATTTTCCCGAAGCAGATCGACAACGACTATCGGGGTTTGAAGCTTGCGATCTGGATCTTGGTGCTGTTCTTGCTCGCAAGGACGTTCGCCAGCGTCACCCAGATCGGCTTGAATCCGCTGTGGTCCAATCCCGAAGTTCTGCAAGGCGTCGAGGGGGTTCCGCTCGACAAGTTCAGCACCAAGGCGACCAATGCCGCCATTGTGCTGTTCGGTTGGTGGGGCGCCACTAATCTCATGTTGAACGTCTTGGGCTTCATCACCGTGGTTCGCTACCGGGCGATGATTCCTTTGGTCTATTTGCTGATTGCGGGCAGCCATATCGGCCAGGTCGTGCTCGCCGACACAGCTCCGATCGCGGGCATGCTCGGCGCGGGCGCATCGCGGCCGATTATCGGCGTCGCCGTGCTGCTCATCGGATTTGGAATGTCGCTGACCTCGCCGCGAAGGTTTGAAGGAGCCGCCTGAACATGCGCATACGCATATGAAAGTCGCCGACATCGTCGCCGTATTCCTCGGGCAGATGCAGGTGTTCCCCCACGCCATGCGCGACACACGAATTCTCTTCGTGTTGGCGTTCCCGCCTATCGTGGCGATGCTTGTC
>JANOFM010000219.1:0-4767 GCA_031413635.1 Alphaproteobacteria bacterium
CGAGGAACGGATGAAGGCCTCTGGCCTGCCGTATCAGATCGACCGCCCGCCCAGCTATTGGGCGATGCGTGTGCGCGAAGACAGCGATGTCGAAGTGGCGTTGCGGTTTTTGGCGGTGGCGACGGGCGCTTGATCCTGGGACCGCGGGCCACCCAGTCGCCTCGCGTCGGCGAGGCGTGAAACCAATTGCGGCGTTGGCGAGTATCTCCGGCGCGTGGACCCGCGCCGACCGGGTGGCCGGGTCAAGCCCACGGCTGTCCGGTTGACGCCCGCAACACAAAAAAGCTCGTCATCACCGGCCTTGAGCCGGTGACCCAGCCGGCGCGTGTCCACCCGACGAAATGGCATTCTGCTTGAGAGAACGGAGAGTCACTTCGTCTCGCGGACGCGAGCCGGCTGGGTGGCCGGGTCGAGCCCGGCCATGACGAGTTTATGTGGATGGGCGATGAACGGAGAGCCGTGAGTAATACAGGGACAGTTTACCTAGTCACGCCGCAAGGGAACGCGTTATACCAACCGTCCGAAGTTCCAACTCCAATCCTAATCCAGATCGTCATGGCCGTGCGTCGGCGCGGCCTCAAGATTCGTCAATCGCCGCGCGTTCATCGACGATTCAATCGAGTTTCCAGCGCGCACGGACGTGCGCGCGCTGGGTGGCCGGGTCAAGCCCGGCCATGACGATTTTGTTGAGTTGTGCGTGTCGCTATTTCGGTCGGTTGGTATTACCCGTTTGCTGCCCTCGAGCTCACACGCTTTGCCTTACGGGCCTAGCAGGGCCGCGAAGCGGGCGTCGGTACGCACCTTGTCGAAGTCGGGGTCGAGGCGGAGTAAGGCCGGCGTGAGCGGCATGGGGGCAGGTAATTTCGTCAGCGCTTCGATCGCGGGGATCGCGGCGTTGCGGTCGCCGAACCTTGCCCAAACGCGGGCTTGGATGTCGAGGTAGTAGGTCCCGCTGAGCGCGTCCTTTGCGATCGGCACGGATTTGACGGCGAGGGCTGCGTATCTGGTCGCGTTCGTTCGATCGCCGAGACCGGCATAGGCGACCGCCAAGTAGGAATGGATGTCGGCGCTGTCGGGTTGTTTGGCCAGTTCCAGTTTGAGTTCGTCGAGGGCCTTGCGGTCGTTGGCGCTCGCGCCTGACGCGTCGCCGGCGAGGCGGCGCAGTTCGCCCAGATAGAGGTTCAGTTCGATCGACGCGCGGCCGGGGGCGCCTTCGGCTTCGTCTTGCTGCAACAGGGCTTCGAGCTGGCCGATGGCGTCTTCGGGCCGGCGGCGGAGCCGTGCTTGCACGACGATGGGTTCGACGACGTCGCCGTCGGGCTCTGGGTTCAGGCCCGCGAGGAGCTTTCCCGCTTCGTCGAGGCGGCCTTGGGCCTGGTGGATCAGCGCCTTCTTGGCGATGAAGGGAAGGCTTTCGGGCGCGCTTGGCCAGTAGACGAGCGCGGCGTCGAGTTGGCTGAGCGCGCCGTTGAAGTCGCGTGTGGCGAGGAGGAGCCCGGCCGAGTGCAGGCGCCGGCCGGCGTGCAGAGGGTCGATCTCGACCGCACGCTTGAAATAGATCTTGCTCTCGTCCCATTTGCCTTGGCGGCGGGTGATGCTGGCCAGCGCGGTCAAGACGTCGGCGTTGCTGGGCCACTTCGTGCTGAGCTCTGCAAACCGTTGTCTTGCGCCTTCGTAGTCGCGCTTGACCCAATACTCGAAATACGCGTCGGCGAGCATGACTTCGGCGAGATCGGGCTTTTGGGCGAGCGCCATTCCCAGCGCTTGCTCGGCGGCGGCGCGACGGCCTTCGGTTGCGTCGGTGCGGTTGAAGTACAGGAACGAGTGCACACGCGCGAGAAGCGCCCAGGCGGCGGTGAAGTTCGGATCCAAGTCGACGGCCTTGCGCAACAGCTGTTGTGCGCTGCGGACGTTGGCTTCCCCTGATGTGCGGTAGAGCTTCACGGCCGCGACATAGGATTCGAACGCCGCCGGTTTTGTCGCCGGGGTGAGCGCTTGGCTCTCGCTTTGGGCGATCGTGACCTTCAACGTGTCTGCCACGGAGCCGGCGATCTTGGCCGCGACTTCGCTTTGCACGGCGAGCGCGTTGTCGTTCCGGCGCTCGTAAGTGTCGGACCAAAGCTGCGTACCGGTGGCGGCGTCGACGAGGCCTGCTCTGATGGAGACATCCTGTCCCACGCCGCGCACGCTGCCCTCGAGAACCAGCGCCACACCCAATTGCTCGGCAATGTTGGGCAGTGTCACGCCCTTACCCTTGAAGGCGGAGGCCGAAGTTTGGGAGATGACCTTAAGGTCGCTCGCTTTGCCCAGCAGACTGCCGATCAGTTCCGAGAGCCAGTCGCCATATTCGGAATCGTCTTGGCTCTGCGAGCGGTTTTCGAACGGCAGAACGGCAATCGACTTGTCCGTCGCCGTGGGACCGCCGCCGCGTGTGGTGAGCGCGACGATGGCGGTGATCGTGGCGACGGCGGCAAAGCCAAGCGCCGCGATCAGCTTCCAGTTTTGCGCGAGCAGTTTGGGCAAACGCGTGCCGAGCGACAGGGTCGAGGCGGGCGCGGCGGCGGCGCCGATCGTGAAGACTTCGATCGTCTCGGCCATCTTGTCGAGGTGGAGGGAGCCGCGCGAGACCAGGCGGTCGGCGACGGGGCCGCGGATCGTTTGGCGCACGGCGGCCGATACGAGGGCGCCGCCCGGATCGCTTTTCGCCATGATGCGGGCTGCGACGTTGACGCCGTGGCCGAGGAGGTCGCCGTTCGGTTGGACGACGACGTCGCCCAGGTGCACGCCGACACGCACTTTCGGCAGGCAGGTTTCGGCCAATTCGTGGGCCGCTTCGACCGCTTCGAGGCTTGAGGCGAATTCCAGCATGAAGCCGTCGCCGGCCGTGTTGAAGACGCGCCCGCCGTGGCGCGCGGCGATCGCTTCGACGACGGCGCGCAGTGCCGCCACTTCGGCGGTTGTTTTCGCCTCGTCGGCTTCGGTGCGCGCCGAGTAACCGGCGACGTCGAGCGCGACGATCGTGGCGAGTTTTCTGTCGGCCATTATGCCTTGCGGAGGTCGGTTCTCCGCATGCTACGCGGGCGGCGCGGTTAAAGCCAAGGCCCGGCGGCGCGACCTCATAAGGCGCGTGGCCGGCGATTGGGCCGGCCGCGCGAATGCTCTCACAGAAGGGGTGATTACTGTTGCGTCGGATCGCCCGGTGGTCCCGGGGGCGGCATCGACGGGGCCGGCGGCGGTGTCACCGCCGGCGGTGGAGGCAGCGGCTCGCTCTGTGGTGGTGCGGTCGGTTCCGACGGCGGTGTGCCGTCGGCGGGTGCTGCGGTTGGGTCGGCCGGTGCGGTGGCCGGATCAACCGACGTTTCTGCGGGTTCCGTCGTCGCCGGATCGGTCGTCGCGGCCGGATCGGCGGGCGCCGCCGCCTTGTTCTTGTTCATGTACCAATAGGCGCCGGCGCCTGCGAGCGCGAGTACGATCAGCGCAATGACGGTTCTGTTCATTCGTTCATTCCTGCTCGCCCGCGCGATGTCGCGGCGAGAACCCGGAGCAACCTAGCGGCTTGACGGTTCGACAACAAGGACGCCGAAATACGGCGACAGGATAGCGGCGCGTGGAGTGCCGCGCCCGGTCGCAAACTCAAAACGCAGTCGGCCGGCGTTTGACGCCGGCCGACGCGCTGTCGATCGAAACGACCGACTATTGTTGCGTCGGATCGCCCGGCGGTGGCGGTGCCGGAACCGGCGCGTCCGGTGCCGCGGGTGCGGTCGGGTCGCTCGGCGGTGTGCCGTCGGTGGGTGGTGCGGCGGCCGGATCGGTCGCTGCGGCCGGATCAGCCGGAGGCGTCGCCGCAGGATCGGTCGCTTCCGCCGGATCGGTCATCGCGGCCGGATCGGCGGGTGCCGCCGCCTTGTCCTTGTTCATGTACCAATAGGCGCCACCGCCCGCGAGCGCGAGCACGATCAGCGCAACAACAACTCTGTTCATTCAGTCTCTCCCGTTTTCGTCCCCTCGCGCGGTTTGCGCGAACCGTTCGCAGCCTAGCCGCTTCACCGGTGGTCAACAAGCGAGGGGAAAGCGGCGCGGGATGGCGGCGACGGTGATTTTTGGGCGCGAGGCTTTCACCGAAGGAGCCGCCCCCCTCGGGTGCAGCAACGTCGTTGCGCACCCACACGAGTTGCGCTGGGGATATATTCATTGTCGTTGTTGTCTCCCTCGAGCTTGCTCGGGGGAATAGATATAGGCCGTTTGCAGGTGCTGTTTTGACCACCCTCATTGGCTTGGCGATATCGCGGTCCCAAAATCCCAGGCGCTTCGACTATTTGTCGGCCCCTGGCAATGGGGAGAGTCCAAGTTCCTTCAGAAATGCGTTGTGCTTGGCCGTTGCCTCTCGAATCTGCGTCTCGATCGTGACCAGCTCAGCATGCGTTGTTGACAGATCGATTTCTTGCTCCGTCTCCGCCGTGCTGATGTAGCGGGAGATGTTCAGGTTGAAGTCGTTCTTCTCGATCTCCGCCATCTCCACCTGGCGGGAGTAGCGGGGCTCTTCCCTGCGGTGCTTGTAGGTGTCGATGATTTTGTCGATGTGTTCTTTCGTGAGTTGGTTTTGGCGTTTGCCCTTCACGAAGTGCTCGGCGGCGTTGATGAAGAGCACGTCGTCCGGCTTCTTGCACTTCTTCAGCACGAGGATGCAGACCGGAATGCCGGTGGAGTAGAAGAGGTTCGCGGGCAGGCCGATCACGGTGTCGATATGGCCGTCCTTGAGCAGCTTGG
>JANOFM010000220.1:0-4629 GCA_031413635.1 Alphaproteobacteria bacterium
AAGCGCGCCGATGTCGCCACTTCGGTTGAGCGGGTCGTTCATTCCAAGAGCCGCGTCGCCAAAACGAAACTCGGGGCACTCGCGACGCACTGCTTCGCTCAACGATCCGTCGCGATTGCACAGATACGTCCACACAGCCAACGCCGGATCGCCTTCGCGCCGTTGAAGCGCCATCGCGCCGAGGCGCGGCCGGAATCTGGGCAACGTCGCAATTGCGTCCACGGCTCCAAACGTCTCGACATCCGGCGGCGGGGACACGTCCCTGGGCGCGAGCGCCACAATGCGCGGCTCGCTCATCTGGTCCGGCACCTCCAAAATCCGCAACAACATGGAGCTCGCAAGACCCCAAAAAATCAAGACATGGAGAAAAACGGCGACGGCAACTGAAAACCACCGCTGTTGCGCAGCTTGTGCAAGGCCCGATTGGGAGATCTCGTCCGGACCAGCAGCCACGCGCAAACGCCACGATTGTCGTGGCCGATCATGCGCCCGTTAAGGAGCGGGATCAAGAAACAGGCGGGGGCGTGGATGCTGGGTTCATCCACGCCCTGACCCATAAGCAATGGGGGTTGCTTTCTGGCCGCCTCTTTGCCGGAGAGCCGGATGAATGGGGGACGACTCGGCCGGCGGGGAACTACACCGGCTTGGGGAAGCCGGCTTACTAATGGGCTAAGATTAGGGTTCAATTCTTAACAAAGTACTAACTCGCGCACCCTCGGACCGGTTCCCCCGAGGCGTGCATCGTTCGGCAAATTGCACCAAACGCGTTAATTGCGGACCCGGATAAGGCCCTCTTGCGCGACCGAGGCGACCAACCGGCCGTCGCGCGTAAACAGACTGCCGCGATTGAAGCCGCGCGCGCCCGAAGCACTGGGACTGTCTTGCGAATAGAGCAACCACTCATCGGCGCGAAACGGATGATGGAACCACATCGCGTGATCCAAACTTGCTGACTGCAGCCGTCCCGAAAACCAGCTGATGCCGTGCGGGATCAAACACGTATCCAGCAACGTCATGTCTGACGCATAGGCCAGCACGCATTGATGCATCGCCAGGTCGGCAGGCATCTCGCCTTTCGCCCGCAACCAGACATTCTGATAGGGCGGTGCCTTCGCAGGGTTCAACAGATCGTCGTCTTCCTCGACGGGACGCACATCCATCGGACCCGGCCGCGTGAAATGCTCGCGAATGTTTTCCGGCAATTGATGGGCAAGCCGCGCGCGCCGCGTTTCCTCCGGCTCAAGCTCCTCCGGCATCGGCACCTTGGGCATATCGAACTGATGTTCGAGCCCCGCCTCCGGCACTTGGAACGACACCGCCATATTGAAGATTTGCTCGCCGTGCTGGATCGCCACCACGCGCCTGGTCGCGAAGCTGCGCCCGTCGCGCGCCCGGTCGACCTCGTACAAGATCGGCACCTTTGGATCGCCCGGCCGGATGAAATAGGCGTGCAAGGAATGGCAGACGCGGCCTTCAACAGTCCGTGAAGCCGCGACCAAGGCTTGTCCCAACACTTGTCCCCCGAACACGCGCTGCCAGCGATCCGTCGGGCTCAAACCGCGAAAAATATTGACCTCGATCCCTTCGAGATCGAGCAAATCCAACACTTCTTTGATGGGGCCGTTCATTTTCCACAGGCGGTTGCTTATATGGTCGATTGGACCAGACTGTTAGGGGCTGAAGCGGGCCACGCGCAAGTGCGCGAATTGTGCTGCCAAAAAGGGGTTTAAGATGGATCTTGCTTACTTTTTGGGCCGCGCCTGGGATTTCGTGCTCTGGTTTGCCACCATGGTCGTGGGAACGGTTGCCAACTCGATCTTCGGCGGCTGGAGCGCCGTCTTGGCGCTGGCAGCAGTCGCTTTCGTTCTGTTTCTGGTGACGCGCCTCTTCAGGCGCCGCGGCTGACTACTCCAATCGCTGCCCCAGAAGCTTCAGCTTCAGGAACGCCGCGATAGCCTCGTTCAACGCGTCGCGATTTTTTTGCTTCTGAAACCCGTGCCCCTCGTCCTTTGCCAGCATGTACCAAGCCTCTGCGCCGTTCGCGCGAATGGCCTTCAGCATCTGCGCGGCCTCCGACGCCGGCACGCGCGGATCGTTGGCCCCCTGGACGATGAGCATCGGCCGCTTGATCTTCGCGACGTTCGTCAACGGCGAGACGCGCCCCAGAAACTCGCGCATCCGCTGATCGCGCTCGTCGCCGTACTCGACCCGGCGCAGGTCGCGCCGGTAGCCGCTGGTATTATTCAGAAACGTAACGAAATTCGAAATGCCGACGACGCTAATCCCTGCTGCCAGCCGGTCGCTATACTCGACCATCGATGCATAGGCCATGTACCCGCCGTAGGACCCGCCATAGACGGCCACGCGCCGCGGCTCCAAATCGGGCTGTCTGGAAATCCAATTCAACGTCGCGCCGATATCCCTGACCGAATCCACGCGCCGGTTGCCGTTGTCGAGATCGACGAAATACTTGCCGTATCCCGTCGAGCCGCGGACGTTCGGCGCCACAACCGCGATCTTCATTTCCTGGACCAGATACTGGATGAAGGGATTGAAGTTGGGCCGGAATTGCGACTCCGGTCCGCCGTGGATTGACACCAATACCGGGAACTTGCCCGTGCCCTTAGGCTTATAGACGAAGGCCGAAACACGGCGCGGTTTGCCGTCGACGGCGTCGAACGTTTCATAGTCGACAAGCTGCGGTGCCACGAACGACGCCTTGTCGAGCCCCCCGACCTCGCTGTCCGTCCACTGCACCGCTTGGCGCTTGCCCACGTCCAAGACGAACGCATCGCGCCCGGCCGTGCCGTTCAGCGTAAAGCCGAGCTTGCGCCCATCCGCATTGAACTTCAGCCGCTCGATCACACCAGGCAGCAACTTCGGCCCGGCCGACTTACGGCCCCGCCGTGCGTCGAGAAAATAGATCTGCGACGTGCCGCCTTCGTTCACCGTGAACGCCAGCATGCGCCCGTTCGGCGACATTTCAAGCGCCTCGACGTCCCAAGGAACATCCTGGGTCAGGAAGTCCTTGTCGTCGGTGCGCAGATCGTGGCGCACGATGCGGCGAAACTCGGAATCCTCGTCGCTGACGTAATAGAGCGCTTGGCCGTCCGGCGAATACACGGGCGCACCGCGAAAAATCTTGACCGGCGACGGTTCAAGCTGCGCCTTGCGCGCATTGATCAGATCGAGCAGCCAAATCTGCTGATCGCTCACCGAGATATCGCGCGTGACGGCGAGCGTCTGATTGTCCGGCGAAAAATTGGCCGCGCTCCAACTGCCGTCTTCTTCCAGCACCACGCGCGCCGACTTCGGATCGGACACCTCGGCCACGATGACGCGATAGCGCGCCGAGTCCGCCGGCACGCTGGTCCACGCCACGAATTTTCCGTCGCGCGAAAACACGGCATCCGTATTGCGCGTCTTTCCGTCGCTGAGCCGCGCCACATCGCCCGAGCGCTCGTCGAGCAGATAAAGCTGGAACAACTCGTCGCCGCCGGTGTCGCGGCTGAACAGGATGATGCGCTTGGGCCATTTGCCCGGCCGATAGATCGCGAAATTGACTGGCTCGTCGTAGAACGTGATTTGCCGGCGCATCGCATTCGGCGCCTCGACCCGGTGCAATTGCCCCGTCTCGCCGAAACGCGTCTGCACCAGAATGCTGCGACCGTCCGGCGCAAAGTCCATCAGGCCCGCGCCTCGCGCTGCCTGGTACATGCGCAACCGCTCGCGCAGCGCCGCCGGCGTGTCGGGCACGTTCTCGAGGATCAGATTGCCCTTCTCGACCCTTCGAATGTCGGGTGCCGCCCAAGCGATGGAGCATGAGGCTGCGGCAATCGCCGCAGCAACGAGAATACGTCGACCGATCACGAGAAGACCCCAGGTAAACCCAACTGAGAGCGAGTTTAGCGGCACCTATCCTGCCCCGTCGACCGCTTAAGCCATCACAGCCGTGCGATGGGCCGTCCGTTCTGTTTTTGTTGCCATATGGCCGGCATCGGGGAAACCATACGAACCGCATGGACGCACCGTGTTCACCCGGGCAATCTGCCCGCGCTTGAAGGTACCCGCATGCCCGCCATCGAAAGCCGCATCGATCTCAATTCCGACACCGCGCGCGCCAACCGCGAGGGCCACCTGAAATTGTTGGAAGAGGTCCGCACCCTCGAAGCCAAGGTTCGTGCCAACTCGGCCAAATCGGCCAAGAAGTTCGAAGAGCGCGGCCAGATTCTGCCCCGTGACCGCATCGACCTTCTGCTCGATCGCGGCACGCCGTTTCTGGAATTGTCGACGCTCGCCGGTCTGCGCATGCACGACGACGACGGCGCCGACAACGCCAGCGGCGGCGGCCTCATCGCCGGCATAGGCACAGTGTCCGGCGCGCGCGTCGTTGTCAGTGCCAGCGACTCCGGCATCAAGGGCGGCGCCGCGACCCCGATGGGCGTCGACAAATCATTGCGCGCCCAAGGCCTCGCACTCGAAAACAAATTGCCCTTCGTCCAACTCATCGAAAGCGCCGGCGGCAATCTGCTGCGCCAGGCCGAGATGTTCGTCCGTGGCGGGCGCGGCTTCGCCAATCTCGCGAAACTGTCCAAGGCCGGCATCCCCGTCATCGCCGTCGTGCATGGC
>JANOFM010000221.1:0-13742 GCA_031413635.1 Alphaproteobacteria bacterium
CTGCCGATCACGGTTTCGGCGTATTGCGCGGCGACGACACAGGCGATCAGCACGCTGACGCCGATGGCGAGCGACATGCGCCCCACGCGGAATAATTCCCGCAAGTCCCGCTTGATGGCCTCGGCGCGATGAGTGAAGAACCGATTCATGCCTCCGGCCATTTCGCGAGCGGCATGCGATTGCGCCTGAACCTCAGGCAAATGAACGACGATGCGCAGCGCGTGATCGCCGGGTAGCTCGCGCGCCCAACCGACGATGAATTCTTCGGCGTCCTTGTCGAGATCCCGGTCCCGGAACGGATAGGGGTCTAGCGACTCGAAAAGCTGCGCCACTTCCTGCACAGTCAGCTCGATCACCGATGTGTTTGCGGTCTCGCTCGTCGGAGGCCTCCACTGGCCGGTCTGCACGGCGTTCAAATTCTCTGCACTTCGACGGCAAACACATAGCCCACGCCGCGTACGGTCTTGACCAGTTTGGGATGATCGGGTTCGCGCTCGATCTTTTTGCGCAGGCGCGCGATCAGCGTGTCGATCGAGCGGTCGAGCGGCGACCAGTCATGGCCCTTCAGCAAGTCCATGATGTTGTCGCGCGACATCACGCGCGCCGGACGCGCCGCGAACATTTCCAGCAAATTGAATTCGGCGGTGGTCAGCTCGACGACTTGGCCGCCCGCGGTCGTCAGCTCCCGCCGTTGCGGATAAAGTTCGAAGCCCTCGAAGCGATAGCACTCTTCCTTGCGCTGCCCCGATAGAGCGGCGGTTGGGCGGTCGTCCGGCTGATAGCGCCGCAGCACGGCCCGCACCCGCGCCAAGACCTCGCGCAGATGGAACGGCTTGGTGATGTAATCGTCGGCCCCTAGCTCAAGTCCGACGACACGGTCGATCGGATCCTGTTTGGCGGTGATCATCACAATCGGCACGTTTCGTTTGGCCCTGATCTCTCGCGCCAGTACGAAGCCGTCCTCTCCGGGCAAGTTGACGTCCAGCGTGATCAGGTTGACGGGATGCGTGTCCAAGTACGCGCGCAGTTCCGTGCCGTCCTTGGCCTCGCTTACGCGATAGCCCTCAAGCTCGAAATACTCGCGCAACAGCGTGCGGATTTCAGGCTCGTCGTCGACGATCAGGATCTGGACAGGATCCCGTGCTGCCATAGGGCTGGTGCCTCGTATTTCGGTCAGAATGCCTACCCAGAGGTCTCGCGAGAGTCGCGCGGCGACATGTTCCGTTTCACGTTCTCACATTTTGTCACAATCCAGACAAGCGCAGTTCGCTTGGGGCTGTTTTCTTGATCTCCGTCAACGCTGCACGGCTTTCTTCAGGAGACGACCATGTTAACCAGCGCCCACCATGCCGAACCCACCAGCACCTGGACCGCCGCCCGTAGCATGGTCTCCCCGTGCCCTTCCGGCCACCCCCTTGACGACTGTTTCGCTCTCGCACCGGTGCGCCAACTAAAGGCCAAGGAGCCACTTTTCGCGGAAGGCGACACGAAAACGAACGTCTACAGAATCGAGAGCGGCGCGGTCCTGATCTACAAGATTCTCAATGACGGTTTCCGCCAAATCGTAAACTTCGCCTTCCCCGGCGACTTTGTCGGTCTCGAATCGTCGCCACACTACACCTATGACGCGCAAACGATCGCGCCGACGCGTATTCGCTCGGTGTCCGCGACATCGCTATGGCGGCGGGCGCGGGAAGATGCTGCGGTCGCCGGCGAGATTTTCGAGACACTGTCGCGCGAAATCTCGGACGCACGCGGTCACTTTCTGACCATCGGCCGGCTGAGCGCCACCGGACGCATTGCCACCTTTCTGCTCGCGCTTGCCGCGCGCAACGAACGCAAGTCGCTCGATGCGGTCAACATTCAGCTGCCTGTGCGCCGCAGCGACATCGCCGACTTCCTGTGCCTGTCGGTCGAAACCGTCAGCCGCTCTCTGACGGAACTCAAGCTCGCCCATATCATCAGCTTGCGTGGTTGGCGCCAAATCAAACTCGTCGACCGCGGCGCACTGGAGCGATTTGCCGATGGCGAGACGATGGACGATGTAAGCAGCCACTTCAAGAAGGCGGCGTAGGTGTCGTGAGGGAGATCAACCCAATCGCAGCGGCAAATGCGCCATGCGCCGCCGCGCTGTGCGTTTTTCTCGCAGTCGCAACGCAACCGGCACTGGCGGCCGACGAGCGCACGGCATCTTGCCCCTTCGCCAATTCGATCGACAGTTGGCAGGAAGTCGACGAAACGACTGCATTGATCGAAACGTCACCTCGGCAGAAGTTCCGTGTCACGTTTACCGCGCCATGCCGGGACATGAGCCGCAGCTTGTTCGCTCACATCGAGACGCGCCGCGGCGGCGGGATATGCCTGTCAAACGGCGACACGATCGTTTTTGGGCGCGGTCAGACGCGCGCGTTTGAGCACTATGAGTTCGAAGAACGCTGCACGATCAAATCCATCGAACCCATGATCTTGAGCGGTCCCGAGATCCCGCCTCTGCCGCCGCAATGAAGAAATCGCCTTCGGCGGCTCAGCCTTCGGCGATACGGCGGTAGGCGCTTGCGATTCGATCGCGCACCGCGGGCGGCTGCTCGTCGATCGCTACGGCAACGCTTCGCAATTCGTTGCGCAGCCCGTGAATTTGATCGAGCAGCGACAGGATCAAGGGCACCGTGTCTTCATCGAGTTCGAGTTCATGTTCGAGATCGCACAACAAACGCACGCGCGCGACATCGACGTCATGAAAGTGTGCCGCACCTTCACGACGTTCCGGCCTGACCCAGCCTAGGCGAATCCAACTGTGCAGCCGCTGGACCGTTAGAACACTCACCTCGCGAACCAGATCTTCCTCGCTGATGGTCATGGCCGATCACTCCGCGCGCGGGTTATAGGCGTGGCTTTCGCGCCATGCCTTCATGAAGGTCTCAAGCTCTTCGTCGATTGCCTTGGGCAGCACGATCTTGAGCCGGATTAGTTGATCGCCAAACGCGCCGCGTTTGCCCTTCAAGCCTTTGCCTTTCAGGCGCAAGGTTTGTCCGCTCGACGACCCTTTGGGGATCGTCACCATCACGCGCCCCGAAATTGCCAGCGCCTCGACCTTGCCGCCCAACACCGCCTCGTCGATCGTGACCGCAAGCTCGCTCACCACGTCATCGCCCTTACGCTCGAAGACCGCGTGCGGGCGCACGTGTATCTCGATCAGCGCGTCGCCTGCGGGTCCCTGCCCACGTCCGGGATGGCCGAGCCCCTTCAAGCGCAGTGTCTGCCCGTCGGCAACGCCTTCCGGAATCGTCACCCCCAACTGCTTACCGTCGGGCAAAGTAATCCTCTGCTGCCCGCCAAGCGCAGCCGTGATGAAATCGACATCGAGCCGGTAGTGCACGTTGCGTCCGGGCATATTTGCTCCAGCGGCGGAAGACCTGCCGAACAGATCGGAGAACAAATCCGACACGTCGCCCAAATCCTCGAAACCCGCATTCGATTGATAGTGTCGCGCGCCGCCCGAATTGGCATACTCGCGATAGAAGCGCTGTTCCGGCCGCTCTTGACCCGCAGCGTCGATCTCGCCCTTATCGAATTTCGCGCGCTTGGCCTCATCGCCCACGATGTCGTAGGCCGACGCCACGTCCTTGAAGCGATCGCCTAATTTCTTTTCGCCCGGGTGCAAGTCGGGATGCAGCTGCTTGACCAGCTTGCGAAAGGCTTTTTTGATCTCGTCGGCCGACGCCGTCTTCGCGACGCCCAGCACTTCGTATGGGTCTTTAGCCAAAGTTCGTCGTCCTTTGGTCCTGCAGGTTACTCGGAAAATAGTGAGTAAAACGCAGATTAGCCACTCCCGAATCGCGGCTGCTGATCTCGATCAAACTATTCATCCGGTCGACGACTTAGCATCGATCCGAAAGAGGAATCGGTCTATGAAGATTCAACGGTGCGCGCAAGCTGTGGGAGCCGCTTTTGTTTGGTTCTACCTGATTCTGAGTTCGACCGCTCACGCGGACGGCACGAAAGCCTTTGTCGCAAGACCAAAACTCGGCGCTGCCACGCTGGAGCTTCCTTCATCGGTCAGCTGGCGGACGACCGCCAATCCGCAAGGCACGCGCCTGGTCACCCTAAGCGCCATCGTCGATGTGACCTCGGTGCTCAAGAACATAAAGCCACTGTCCGCCAAAGCGCTCGATCGCGCGCCGCCCTGCGGCGATGTTGTGAAGATCCTAAATGCCACGGCACGGCTGACCGGCGCGGCTACGCTCAGATACGACCTTCGCTTCCGCTTCGTAAAGCGCGTGTGCGCCGGCTCCTTGCCTGTGGAGTTGCCGGCAGATGTCGATTGCGCGGCCAAGATTGCCTTGTCAGCCGCGCGTTCCATCATAACGGTCGACGTCCGAGGCGCCGCCGCCCCGCCCTGCAAGATTGTCGGCGCCTATCAGGTGGTCAGCGACGCCGTTTATTCCATAGTGGGCATCGACGTCTTTCAGAAGCACATGATCGATCTGGCCAAGCAGCTTCCGCCGGAATTCCGCGGCGTGACGATCAACATACGCTCCCTCGCCTTCGACCTGCCCCCCGCACCCGCCCGATTGCGCGTCAGCGGCGACAGCACCATGTCGAAGGCGCAATACACCGAGCTGATGGCGAGACTTGAGGCGGTTGCACCGTCGACACACTGAGCGGCGCCGAGCCGGCCTACGATGCTGACGCGGCCGCCCGCCGCTTCGCTAGCGCCCACTCGAAATGACCGGCGATGACGACGCTCGCCGCAGCGGCAAAGAAGCACCAGACCGAGATGAAGGCGTTCTCGTAGAAATAGAGCGAAGTTACATATCCCGAAAGAACGACGAGCCCGAGAAGCACCACAGCGCGATGCGACGAAAACAAAAGCCCGAACGTCGTGGCGAACAGGTAGGCCCCACCTGCCACGAAGGGCGCCTCGCTGCCGGTTTCATATCTGACACTGCCGCCGGCGATGACGGCATTGTGGGGCAGCACCATCACCAGCCACAGGAAATACACGGCTATGGCTATGCCGAAAGTCAAGCACACACCGATCAACCGCCGCCGCGTTGACTGCGTCTCGATCAGTAGCGCGGCGAGAGGCGAGAACACGGGCCAAAAGGCCAACGCGAAGAATAGGTACAAATAAGTCAGCAACGAAGACACGGCGCTTTCCGGCGCGACAGGTAATGTGAGCCACAAGCCGCCTTCCGCCGCCTGCTGAACAGCGAAGAAAATTGGAATGGACGCCAGTGGCAGCTCTCGAACGTCGCTTGTTCGAGCAATTGCGATGACACCGACCACTCCGACGACCACTGCGGTTCCCAGACTCGCGATCGCCGAAAAACACATCGGGGATGTCTAGCTCCTTCGCTCGATGCGCCTGGCTCCGGTGGGCACGACCGTGCTCGCTTGGGGACCTTTTTCACCCTCGGCTTCGACATAGCGTACGTGAGCGCCGATCTTCAGAGCCCGGAATTTGCCGTCCGCTACGCTGTTGCGATGAAAGTAAATTTCCCGCCCGTCGGCCGTTTCAATGATGCCGTAGCCGCCATTGCCAAACAGCTTGCTGACTTTTCCGATAACCCTAGAAGCGCGAGACTTCACGTCGCCGCGCATCTCCCGCACCGTGTCTTGAAGCTGCCGGCGAGCCTGAGCAAACGCCTTGCGCAACGCGACATTCAAATGCTCGCGCTCAGGTTGATCGGCGGCGCAGCGGCTGACCACGATTTCGCCGTGAGCCGGCACCTGCAAAACGACACGCACATCGAAGATCCCCCCTTGGCGATGGCGCATGCCCGGGTTCGTCACCCCGACGCGGCAAGAGGTGACGCGCGGATGAAACCGCTGGATCACGCCGGCTGCCTTTAAGACTTCCTCGCGCACGACACTCGGTTGAGGAACTTTCTTCAGAACAATTTGAACCGGCACCTCCATCTCATTCTCCCGCTATTTCGGCCCACACGCCGATCTTGTCCGAGTCGCTCGCTCCTGACGCGGTTTTCGGCGGCGAGAGATCTCGCTGCGAAATGCGTCGATGCTGGCGACCACCTCGTTGTCGGAGAGCTGACGAAAATCGCTGTAGAACGAGCCAACACCGAAAAACGGCTCGCAGACATGCGGGCACACCACTTCGGCTCCCGCTGCCTCCAGTGCTGCCACCGCGTCAGGCGGCGCTACCGGAACGGCCACGATCACCTGGGTCGCACCACGTCGCCGCAGCGCCTTGACCGCCGCCCTGACGGTGGCACCCGTCGCCATGCCGTCATCGACGATGATCGCAGGTCGGCCGGTCGGTGTAAGCGGCGTCGCCAGCGCCTGGCCATAACTCCGCCGCCGCCGCGCGATCTCTTCCATTTCACGCTTCGTCAACTCATCAAGTACGGCGCGCGAGATGCCCAATCTCCGCACCAGATCCTCGTTGAGAACCACGTCAGGATCGAAGCCATCGACAATGGCTCCAATTGCCAATTCGGGCTCAAGCGGCGCCGCGATCTTACGCACATAAATGACGTCGAGCGGCAGATCCAACGCCGTCGCAATCTCGACCGCCACCGGCACACCGCCACGCGGCAATGCGAATACGATGGCACCGCTGCCGGCCCACTTAGATAGAAGCGGGATGAGATATCGGCCGGCATCGCGTCTATCGATGAATTTGGGGTGCGAGACGGGCATCATAAGCCTGCCCGATGTTCTTCCGGGAGCGGCACGGCGACGCCCAGCTCCGCCAACCCCTCCTCCACCAGATCGCCCAGCATAGGCGTGCCGATGAGATAGCGTACGATGCGTTTGTTCTTCGCCTCTCCCGCCTGACGCACCGCGTCGTCCCAACTCGCCTTGTCGTAATCTCCGCGCCCGACCCAGAGCAATGCGAGAAGCTGCGTCAGCTGTTCGTCGTTCAAGCTGCTCAACGCGGCGGCCAACTCCTCCTCGGTGGGGTTGTCCGGTGTGTCCGGCAGAATCGCGACCTCCTTATCGTCCGTTGGGTTCGATCCGGAATCCGGGTCGTCGACTTCGACCTGTGCGTCAAATGCTCGAGCCTTTTCGATGATCAGAGCAACCTTGTCCAAAGGCAGCGCCACTTTGCCGTTCATAGCTTGCTCCATAAGCGACGAAACATCGTCGGATATGATTAGACCCGCGTCACCGCCGCACAATTGATGCGCGTCAACCTATGGTGGGGCATCCAAATATGTTGCCGATTGTAGGAACATTGACCTGCAGCAAGGCTCCCAGCCGATGGTCGTGCGACGCTTTTCAATAATTTCGTGTCGGTCTCGGCTTTGTCCGCAAGGGCACGACAGGCCGACGAAACCAGCAAACCGGAGCATTAGGATGAAACATCACAAATCGACACATGCGTCGGGCGATCCGGCGGTCAGCAATCCGTTCCAATCCGCGCTCAACGGCCCGATGGCCGAAGCGATGGGGCGCGGCGCATCGACGTTCGGACGCAGCGTCAGCACGCTCCAGCAAGAGGGCATGCGCTTTATGACCCGGCGCCTCGAGCAGAACGTCAAGGCAATCGAACAATTCGGCGCCTGCAAGAGTCTCCCCGACCTGTTGTCGGCCCAGCAACGCTGGTTCGCCGAAATGACGCGGGCTTACAGCGAAGAACTAGCCAGGTGCGGCGAACTGATGACCGAGGTTCTGCACGAGAACGGCGGTCGAGCCGGGAACGGTCATGAAGAAAACAAGAGCGACTCGCCACACCGCGCAGATGTCCGCGAACATTGACCAGCCGGCGCGACACGAACAGCCCGAGGTCGGCGCCATTCCAAGCGGCAACGGTTCCGTTCAGGCAGAAGAAGCGCTTCGTTCAGCGAAAGCCGATGACAAGCTACCTTCGCGCTCGACACTTACGCGTCCGTTCCCGCTACCTCGGATTTCGGATCGCGATTCCTATGCATCGACCGCCTTCGCCGACATCGTCGATCGTTCCTTTCACGCCGCGATGGCCCGCACCACTCACGGCCTATCGCCAGCCGCAATCGGGCAGGCATATCTCGATTGGTGGACCCATCTCGCGTTTTCGCCCGGCAAACAGATTCAGCTCGCCGAGAAGGCCGCAAAGAAAGTCGCGCGCTTCACCCATCACGCCGTCAACTGCACCACCACGCATGAGGTGAACGAGCCCTGCATCGTCCCCCTGCCCCAGGATCGGCGCTTCGAAGGCCCGGCTTGGAAACAATGGCCCTATTGCCTCTACTACCAAGCGTTTCTGCTGAACCAGCAATGGTGGCACAACGCGACGACCGGTATTCGCGGCGTCACCAAGCAGCACGAAGACATCGTGGAATTCGCCACAAGGCAGATGCTCGACATTTGGGCGCCGTCCAACTTTTTACTCACCAACCCCGAAGTGCTCGAACACACGCTGAAGACCGGCGGAATGAACCTAGTCAAGGGTATCGAGAATTTCATCCAGGATTGGGAACGCGCGGTCGGCGCCAAAATGCCCGCTGGCGCCGAAGCCTTCGACGTCGGCCGCAATCTCGCGGTCACGCCCGGCAAAGTCGTGTTTCGAAACCGGTTGATTGAGCTCATCCAATACGAACCGTCGACGCGCAGCGTCCATCCCGAGCCCGTGCTCATCGTTCCCGCCTGGATTATGAAGTACTACATTCTGGATTTGTCGCCGCAGAATTCGTTGGTGAAGTACCTCACCGATCACGGCTTTACCGTGTTCATGATTTCATGGAAGAACCCGGACGAGAACGACCGCGATCTCGGGATGGAGGATTATCGCCGGCTGGGTATTGCCGCCGCGCTCGATGCGGTCTCCGCCATTACGCCGGCCCGTAAGACCCACATGGTCGGCTATTGCCTCGGCGCCACCTTGCTTTCAATTGCCGCCGCAGCCATGGCGCGCGAGGAGGACAACCGCATTCAATCGATCACGCTGTTGGCGGGGCAAACCGACCATAGCGAGCCTGGGGAGTTGGGTCTTTTCATCAACGAAAGCCAGCTTACCTTTCTCGAAGATACGATGTGGGGGCAAGGCTTCCTCGACACCAAGCAGATGGCAGGCGCGTTTCAATTGCTGCGTTCGAACGATCTGATCTGGTCGAGGATGGTCCACGATTACCTGATGGGCGAGCGCGGGCAACTCAGCGACCTGATGGCATGGAACGCCGATGCGACCCGCATGCCCTATCGCATGCACTCCGAATATCTGCGCCATCTGTTTCACGACAACGACCTGGCCGCGGGCCGCTATGTCGTCGGCGACAAGCCCGTGGCCCTCACCGACATACGCGCGCCGATCTTTGCCGTCGGCACCGAGTGGGATCACGTGGCGCCGTGGCGCTCGGCTTACAAGATCCACTTGCTGACCGACACAGAGGTGACATTCCTGCTGACGACCGGCGGGCACAACGCCGGCATCGTTTCCGAACCCGGTTCGAACGGCCGCTCCTACCGTGTCAAGACAAAGGCACACGACGACCAGTACACCGATCCAGATACATGGCTCTCGACCGCGACCGCGAAAACGGGATCGTGGTGGCCCGAATGGCTGTCGTGGCTTGTGTCGCATTCCGGAGCGAAGGTCGATCCGCCAGGCATGGGCGCGCCGGAACGGGGCTATCCGCCGCTGGCACCAGCGCCCGGGAATTATGTGAAGCAGCTCTAGACGGTACTGCGGAGCGTCAGCGCGACGCGACTGCCCACCAACACGAAACAATCGTAGCAACGCAGCGTTTGATTTGCATCAATGCATCGGCCCCATCCTTGTGACCAGCTGCACACAATGCGTTTTCTGCAAGGAGACGATCCATGGCAAACGCGACCTCAGTCACTTCGTTCAATCTGCTCCCACCCGTGTTGCGCCGGACAATTCACGAGGCCTATGACGACGCAATGGAAGTTCTGGGAACGCGCCAAGGCCACAACCAATGGCTCACATACCAGACGATGAGCATGACCGTGGCCCGTCACATCGTCGAGCAGGCCAAACAGGGCGAGTGCGATGTCGAGCGCCTGCGCGTCAGCGCCTTGTCGGCGGTCTATCTCAACTCCTGAACGTGTTGGCATCGAATTCTCGAATATACTTGACCTGAGTCAAGTCGTTGACTGCCTTGCCATGGCATCGATGCTCTCGCCATCGACAGCAGGCACAGAGTCATGAAAACACTCGTCCTCTACGGAACAACCGAAGGCCAGACGCGCAAGATCGCCGAGTTCGTCGCCAATCGGCTTAAGCAGCGCCGCGACAACGTAACGCTCGCCCATGTGGCGGACGCGCCGTCGGATTTGCGGCCTGATGATTACGACGCCGCGATTCTCGCGGCATCGCTCCATGCCGGAATCTATCAGGAGCCTCTGATCAAGTTCGCACGCGCGCACCAGGAACGCTTAAACCTAATGCCGTCGATGTTCCTGTCCGTGTCTCTGTCCGCGGCCGGTAAAGAACCCGAGGAATTGCGAGGCATCGCGGAGTGCGCCGAGCGTTTCAAACGGGAAACCGGTTGGGCCGCAGAGGTGCACCACGTCGCCGGCGCGTTCCGCTTCACCGAATACGACTTCTTCAAGCGTTGGGTGATGCGATTGATCGCTTGGGAAAAGGGCGTGAAGATCGGCCCGTCGCAGGAACTTGAGCTCACCGATTGGGACGCACTCGCCGAGATCGCGGACGATTTCCGCACCCGCGCGGCCTCTCCCCGGAAAGCATCCACGGTCGCATGAACGCGCCGGACACTGTAGGACTGACTGAGCGCGAGGCGGCCCAAAGGCTCGCTCGCGACGGGCCGAACGAAATCCCCTCGCTCGGACAACGCAACAATCTCAAAGTCGCGCTCGACATTTTGAGTGAACCGATGTTTGCGTTGCTGATGGCCGCTTCGTTGATCTATGTCGTGCTCGGCGACCTCACCGAAGCGATAGCACTGTCGCTGTTTGCGACCTTCTCGGTCTCGATTGCTCTGGTGCAAGAGATCAGAAGCGAGCGCGTGCTCGCCGCCTTGCGGGACCTTAGCAGCCCCCGCGCGTTGGTCGTGCGCGACGGTCGACGGCGCCGAATTCCCGGCCGCGAGGTCGTGCGGGACGACGTCATCGTCTTGGCCGAAGGCGACCGCGTGCCGGCGGATGCTTGGATCGTTTCCGGCCACGATCTCTCAGTCGACGAATCGCTTCTGACTGGCGAATCGGCGCCTGTTCGAAAGCATCCCGCGCCAAACGAGCCGATCCAACTCCTGCGACCCGGCGGCGATGACATGCCTTGCGCCTTTTCGGGAACGTTGATTGTGCGCGGTCACGGGAAAGCGCGCGTCGTCGCCACGGGCGCCGCGAGCGAGATCGGCAAGATCGGCGGCGCACTTGGGCGAATTCGCGTCGAAGCGCCGCGCCTGCAGAGCGAAACGCGTCGAATTGTGCGAGCCTTCGCTTTGGTAGGCGCCATCGTGAGCGTGACCGCGGGCAGCGTGTACGGATTGGCACGCGCATCATGGCTCGACGGTTTGCTTTCGGGGATCGCGGTCGGCATGTCGATGCTGCCGGAGGAGTTTCCGCTCGTGCTCGCCGTTTTCATGGTGATGGGCGCCTGGCGGATCGCGCAGGCCCGTGTTCTGACGCGCCGCGCAGCGTCGATCGAAACGCTCGGCGCCGTGACGGTGCTGTGCACCGACAAAACCGGCACGCTGACCGAAAACAACATGCGGCTCGTGCATGCAGCAACAAGCGACGACACTTGGGAACCTTCGAGCGGCGCCCTCTCGCCCGAGATCCAGCAGCTTCTGAAAGTCGCGACACTCGCAGGACTGCAGGAGCCGTTCGACCCGATGGAACGCGCGCTCCAAGATGTTTGGCGTCGGCAAGACGCGACCCTGGCCTCCGTATTTGGCGGCCGCGAGCTCATGGAACATCAAGGCGTTTGCCCTGAACGCCTCGCGATGCTTCAGGTCTGGCGCGAATCTTCAAACGGTAGCACATTGACCGCTGCCAAAGGCGCACCGGAAGCGATCGCGAAAATGTGCGGCCTCGCTCCCGACGCGTACACCTCGCTGCTGCGCCGCGCCGGCGAACTTGCGGCCCGCGGTATGCGCGTGCTTGCAATTGCGACATTGGAGGGACATGACTTAGCGTCATCCGCGGGTCCGTTTCGTCTCTTGGGCTTGGCAGGCTTCGAAGACCCAATTCGCGCGAGCGTACCGAGCGCTGTCGAAGAATGCCGAACTGCCGGCATCCGCGTCATGATGATCACCGGCGACTATCCCGCGACCGCCAAGGCCATTGCACAAAAGGCCGGCATCCACACGGCCGAAGTGACGACGGGAGACGAGCTTCAAGGGCTCGACGCCGCCGCACTGCGCGCTCGGATCAAGACGTGCGATGTCTTCGCTCGCA
Source organism: Alphaproteobacteria bacterium (assembly GCA_031413635.1). Taxonomy (GTDB): domain Bacteria; phylum Pseudomonadota; class Alphaproteobacteria; order Micropepsales; family Micropepsaceae; genus SZUA-430. The sequence goes on from JANOFM010000221.1 coordinate 12,331, forward strand.
TTCTGCCCGAGCAAAAACTGCGCATCGTGGAGGCGCTCAAAGCTAACGGCGAGGTCGTCGGCATGACCGGCGACGGGGTCAACGACGCCCCCTCCCTCCGCGCGGCCCATATCGGCATCGCGATGGGCGGCCGCGGAACCGACGTCGCGCGCGAGGCTTCTTCGATCGTTTTGCTCGACGACGATTTCGGGTCGATCGTCGAGACCATTCGCTTGGGCCGGCGAATTTACGACAATTTGCAGAAGGCAATGGGCTATATCGTATCCGTGCACGTACCCATCGCGGGCCTCGCCCTGCTGCCGCTCATCCTCGGCGGCCCGTTGATCCTGACGCCGGTGCTCATTGCGCTCCTGGAAATGATTATTGATCCTGCCTGCTCCATTTTGTTCGAAGCAGAGCCTGCGGAGCGCGATGTGATGAAGCGCCCGCCGCGAACGCCCACCGAGAGGTTGCTCGACCGCAACCTCGTTGTGTCGAGCCTGACCCTCGGCGTGCTCGCATTGGCGACTGTCGGCCTCGTTATTGCGATTGCCGCGGGCCGAGGCGGATCGGACACCGATCTGCGCACGCTTGTATTCGTTTCGCTGGTCACGACGAATGTCGGCTTGATCTTCGCCCATCGGTCGCTTGCCGGCACGATTACCGACTTGCTCAACCGCCCAAATCCATTGCTCGGGTCCGGTGTCGCAGCCATCGCGGCGATCATGGCGCTCATATTCGCGGTCCCTGCCGCGCGCGACGCTCTTCACTTCGCGCCGGTTCATCTGGACGACATGGCCTTGTCGATTTGCGCCGCAATCGCGTTCCTTGTAGCCGCATGGGGATTGAGACAATTCCCAAAACTTCTGCACAACCCACAACGCAAAGCTTGATCGAGATCAACGACCCACGAAGCGCCCGGACGAAAATCACTTGCTTTCAACACCCAACGGGAGGTGGCCATGCGGCGACTGTCCGACATTATCTTCAACCAAAACCCCCTGAATCTCGCCGGTTCAGCGACCGTCAAAGAGGCTTGCGAGAAAATGCGCGAGCTGAACGCCGGGTCGGTTCTCGTTACTGACGAACGCGGCCGCCTCGTCGGCATATTTACGGGCCGCGACGCCGTGTGCCGCGTTCTCGCTGCCGCTAAGAACGCCGCCGAGACCAAACTCAGCGACGTCATGACCGCAAAGCCCGAAACGATGGCGCCGGACAAAGCCGCCATCGACGCGCTACGCCTGATGTGGGGAGGCGGCTTCCGCCACGTTCCGGTGGTGAAGGACGGAAAAATTCTGGGCGTCGTCTCGCGCGGCGACTTCAAAGGCGCCGAACACGACCGCCTGGATGAGGAACGAGAGCTGTGGGAGCATATGCGGTAGTTGGCGGCAAGTGCGCCTGCTTGCGACCCGCTGCGACCTCTTTCCGCACAC
>JANOFM010000222.1:0-11053 GCA_031413635.1 Alphaproteobacteria bacterium
GGCCTCTAGCGCCCGCTTGACGACGTCCACCATGTGCACGGAGAGAGGCAGATGGAATTCGCCATCGGCCTTCATCTTCGGGATGCAAATCGCCTTCTTGTCGAGGTTGACCCACGCCCTTTGAAGGCTGGCCACCGTGCCCGGACGCAGGCCGCTGAACAGCCCCAGTTCAATCATGGCGCGGCGGGAGGGGTTTTCGACTAGCTGCAAGCGCGGCCACCACCGCGCCAAGTCGGTGACGCTGTGGTCGCGGGCCTTCTCCGGGTTGAGGTCTACCTTCTTCGCTGGATTGCTGGCCAGCTTCACGTCGTCGTCCGCCTTCTTCAGCAGCCGGTTATAGGCCGCGCGAAAATCCATCATCACTTGGTTGGCAATGCGCGGGCCGTTGTCCTGGGTGATCTTCGTGTGCCGTTCCTCGCAGGTCTTGCCCTTGATCGCTGTGACGGGCAGCGGCAGCCAGTCGCCTAGTTACTTGTCGCGGCGGTATTTCATGTCCTTGATGGTGCGGTCAGGCGCGCCCTTCTTGGTCTGCAGAAAGGTGGCATGAGCCAGAAACATCTGCTCGACCGTGGGCGCGGCGTTGCCCGCGCGGGCGGCCGAACGGTCGGCGTCGGGATCAACACCCGCCTTTATCTGGTCGATCACGGCGCGGGCCAGCCGCTGGGCCACCTTCAATTTTAGCTGGGCCGTGGCACCAAGGGTCTTCGCGACCGTGCGCACGTACCGGCGCTCTTGATAGAGGTCATACTGAACCTTGTAGGACGCGCCCTTCTTCCCAACGACGACCATCAGGCCTTTGACTTGTGTGTCCCGGATAAGGCGCGGCTCGCCCCCATCGTTGAGATCGTCCACATCCTTCTGCGTGAGACGTTGTACTGGCATAACGCGCCCCTCTGCTTGAACCGTGTGGCTGTGCGGGAATGAACCGCTTACGAACCGCGTCGGTGCGCGCTGCAATCCCCGAGCCACGGCCACTTGGCGGGCAGATCTGCGGATTTGCAATGAATTGAGGGTGCGGTAGGGTGCCAGGGGGCTGGCCCGGAACAACTTCTAAGCAGTGGGTCGGAGGTTCGATTCCTCCCGGGGTCACCAGCCTTCGCCAATAGCGCGGCTTCAGATGGCTTACGCCGGCCACGCGCTTTGGGTTAAGGTCGCGGCCTGGATTTCCCGGAGTGTCTGAAATGAACTTGAGAATGTTGGCGGGTGTCGTCGTTGTCGTGGCGCTGATCGCGGGTGCTTACCTGTTTTTGCAAGGGCAAGCACGCCAAGCTCCCGAGGGTGGCGATGCCATCGCATCGACACTCAAAAACCCGATGGGCGATGCGCCTGATTCGAACGATCCGGGCGAGAAGGACTACAAAAAGGGGCGCTATCCAGAGGCGGTCGCCTATTGGACGGCCCAAGCCGCCAACGGCAATGCGAACGCCGCGTACCGGCTGGGCGTCGAGCATATGGACGGCAAAGTGGTCAAGCGCGACTTCGCCAAGGCGTTGCAGTACCACCGGAAAGCAGCGGAGGCAGGCAATCCGATGTCGATGTTCGATGTCGGGACGATCTACGAATACGGCTACGGGGTGACGAAGGAAATCGTGCAAGCCGCGCTTTGGTATGGGCGGTCGGCCCAGTATGGTTTGGCGCAGGGGCAATACAATTACGCTACCATGCTTGAGGCCGGCGACGGCATCGCGAAAGACGAGGTCGAGGCCTATAAGTTTTTCATCCTTGCCGCGCGCGGCGGCTTTACCGGCGTGCCCTACAACAACCAGACCCTGCGTATCGATCGCAACGCGCCGTTGCCGACACAGTTGCTGGAACGCAAGTTAAGCCGCGAGCAACTCGCCGACGGGCGCCAGCGCGCCGACGACTTCAAGGTGGCGAGCGGACCGCTGAAGGCCGAATGACGGAGTGGACGAATTGGTCGGGGAGGGTCCGCGCGAACCCTCGCGATAGTTTCAAGCCCAAGAGCGAAAGCGAGATCGTTGCGGCCGTGCGCGACGGCACAGCGCCGGTGCGCGTGGTGGGCTCGGGGCATTCGTTCACGGCGCTGGGGCAGACGAGCGGTTCTTTGATTTCGCTCGACGACCATCAGGGTGTTGTTGCCGCCAGCGGCAAGGATTTGACCGCAACGGTTCGGGCGGGGAGCAAGATTCACGCGTTGGGCCGGCCGCTGTTCGACGCGGGCGTGGGTCTGAAGAACCAAGGCGATATCGACCGGCAGACGATCGCTGGCGCGGTCGGCACCGGCACGCACGGCACGGGGCCGACGCTCGGCAGTCTGTCGGCTGAGGTGAAATCGTTCCGTTTGGTCGCCGCGGACGGCCAGACGCTCGATTGCTCGCCAACGTCGAATGCCGATGTTTGGGAGGCGGGGCGCGTTTCGTTCGGGTCGCTGGGGGTGATGAGCGAAGTCACGCTTGGCGTGCGCAAGGCCTACAAATTGCGCGAGCGCAATTGGCTGATGCCGGCCGGCGACTGTTGGCGCGATCTTGCAAAGCTGCGCGACGGCCACCGGCATTTCGAGTTTTTTTGGTTTCCCTACGCCGGCGAGGTGGTCGCCAAGTCGCTCGTCGATACGGACGAAGACGTTGCAGCGCCGTTGAGTTCGGACGAGATGCTGGCGCGCGGCGCGCGCGTGACGGCCGATCAACGGACGTTCAAATACGGCTGCGAAGTGGCGCGGGTCGTGCCGCGGCTGTCGGCAAGGCTGCAGCGTTTGTTCACCAAGGGGGCGATGGGTACGTCGTCGCGGGCGCGCTGGAGCCACGAAATCTTTCCAAGCCCGCGCAACATCAAATTCAACGAGATGGAATATGCGGTGCCGGCGGCCAACGGCGCGGACTGCATTCGCGAGATCGCCGAGGTCATTCGTGCGCGGAAGATCGCAGGCGTTTATCCGCTGGAGTTTCGTTTCGTGAAGGCCGACGACATATGGCTGTCGCCGTTCTACAGGCGCGACGCGGTGACGATCTCGGTGCATCAGTATCATCGTCAGAGTTACGACGAATTGTTCGGCGCGGCAGAGGTCATCTTCCGGCGCTATGGCGGGCGGCCGCATTGGGGCAAGCTGCACACGCTCAAGGCCGTCGATTTCGAGAAGCTCTATCCGCGCTTCGGCGATTTTTGCGCCCTGCGCGCACGACTCGACCCCAAAGGCAAATTCCTCAATACTCACCTTGCCGATATTTTCGGAGGGGCTCATGGCTAAAGTGCGCAGGCGGGGGCGGCGGGTGCTCTCGGTTCTCGGAATTCCTACCGCGGTGTCGGCTGCCGCATTTGCCTATGTGGCCGACAATCACTTCGCGGCGGCCGGTGTCGGCGCGGTGATCGGGCTCGTGATCGGCTTTGCGATTTTGGCGTTCCCCAATCTCGATCGCGGCGGTCCGGAGGACTCGGACGACATGTTTCACTGAGGCGCGGTCTTCAAGTTTCGATGTGGGCGACGATGTCGCCCTCGCTCACCGCATCGCCTTCCTTGACGACGATCTCGACCAGTGTGCAAGCCACCGGCGAGGAGACCGGAATTTCCATTTTCATGCTTTCGAGAATGACGATCGGTTCGTCCTCGGTCAGACGCTGACCCTTTTCGGCAGTGATCTTCCAGACTTTGCCCGTGATTTCAGTTTTGACGGTGCTGCGTGCCATGGGTCAGGCGAGCCTTGCTTGAGAGAAAAAGCATGTCGGTGCACCGGTGTGGCAGGCGGGGCCGCTTTGTTCGACCTTCAACAACAGCGTGTCGCCGTCGCAGTCGATCCAGGCTTCGACGAGACGCTGGGTGTGGCCGGAGGTTTCGCCCTTGCGCCAAAGCTCGTTGCGCGAGCGCGACCAATAGGTGACGTCGCGCGTGGCGAGTGTGCGGGTGAGCGCCTCGCGGTTCATCCACGCCACCATGAGGACGCGGTTGTCGTCGGCGTCTTGGGCGACAGCGGCGACGAGGCCTTGAGCGTCGAATTTGACGGTGGCGATGAAGGCGTCGGGGGAGAGTGGTTTGTTCATCCTAGTTTCTTATCCCGCCTTCTTCAACCTCTCCAACCCCGCGTCAAGGTCGGCGATTAAGTCCTCAACCGCTTCCAACCCGGCGTGTATGCGGATCATGGGTCCATTGTGTTCGAATTTTGTGGCCGAGCGATGGGGGTGCGCGGGCACGATGAGGCTTTCGTAGCCGCCCCAGCTCCAGCCCATGCCGAAGAGTTCCATGTGGTCGAGCATCGCAGCGACCGCCGCTTTCGAGCAGGGTTTCAGTTCCACGCCGAACAAGCCCGAGGCGCCCTTGAAGTCGCGCTTCCAGAGTTTGTGGCCAGGGTCGTCCGGCAGAGCGGGGTAGAGAATGCGCTCGACCAGCTTGTGTTTGCGCAGCCATTCGCAGAGCTGCAACGCGGTTTGCTGATGCTGTTTGAGGCGCACCGCCAGCGTGCGCAAGCCGCGCTGGCCGAGATAGATGTCGTCGGGGCCGACGCAGAGGCCCAGATTGCCGTGCGTCGAGCGCAGTTGCTTGTAGTGTTTGGCGTTCGCCGTCACGGTGCCCAGCATCGCGTCGGAGTGGCCGACGATGTACTTTGTCGCCGCCATCAGCGAGATGTCCACGCCATGGCCAAGCGCGTCGAAGAAGAACGGCGTCGCCCAGGTATTGTCCAGGATGACGGCGATGTCCTTGGCGCGAGCTGCGGCGGCGATGGCGGGGACGTCTTGGATTTCGAAGGTGAGCGAGCCGGGACTCTCCAAGAATACCGCGCGGGTGTTGGGCTTGAACAGGCTGACAATCCCAGCGCCGATCAACGGGTCGAAATAGGTCGTGGTGACGCCGAAACGCGACAGCGTCTTGTCGCAAAAGATGCGCGTTGGGCTGTAGACCGAATCGGTGACCAAGACTTCGTCACCCGCCGAGGCAACGCTGAGCAGCGCCAGCGTGCACGCTTGAAGGCCCGAGGGGCACAGCACCGTTCCCGCGCCACCCTCCAGTTCGCAGATCGCGTTCTCCAGCGCCTCGATCGTGGGGGTTTTGCGGCGGCCGTAGGGGTAGGGTTGGCCCTGATTCTCCAGCGACTCCATCGTCGCGTGGAGCATAGTCGAGGCGTGGTAGACGGGCGGGTTGACTAGGCCGTGGTGGTCGCGGGGGACGCGTCCGGCTCCGACGACCCTGGTTTCCGGGCGTTTTGTGCCGTTTGCGGGCTTAGACATCTGGCCTGGCTCTCCCTATCTTGCGCGCCGGACTTCACCGTGCCGCATTCGCCCGGTCATCTGCAATCCTGGTTCTTCGAAAGGTATTTTGTATGCGCCTTCTGGTTTCAGCCGCGCTGTTGTTCCTGGGATTGGCCGCCGTGCCGGCGATGGCCGCGAACTCGCCCACGCTCGAGAAGGTGAAAAAAAACGGTTACCTGCGCTGCGGCGTCTCGGAGGGCCTGCCAGGCTTCGGCCAACCCGACAACAAGGGCGTTTGGACCGGCCTCGACGTCGATTTCTGCCGGGCGATCGCATCGGCGATCTTTAACGATCCGATGAAGGTGCGCTTCACCCCGACCTCGGCCAAGGTGCGCTTCACGGCGCTGCAGGCGGGCGAGTTCGATTTGCTGTCGCGCAATACGACGTGGACGATCAGCCGCGACGTGCAATTGGGGCTCGAGTTCATCGGAGTGATTTATTACGACGGTCAAGGTTTCCTGGTGCCCAAAAAGTTGAACGTGACCAGCGCCAAGCAGTTGAACGGCGCCAATGTGTGCACGAATACCGGCACGACGACGGAATTGAACCTCGCCGACTATTTCCGCGCCAACAACCTGAAATACAAGGTCATCGCGTTCGAGAAAAACAACGAGGTGATCGCGGCCTACGACGCCGGGCGCTGCGACGCCTACACGACGGACGCCTCTGGGCTTTATGCGGAGCGGTTGAAGCTGAGGGTGCCGGGCGATCACATCATCCTGCCCGAGATCATTTCGAAAGAGCCGCTGGGACCCGCCGTCAATCAGGGCGATCCGCAATGGGCCGATCTGGTGCGTTGGACGCTGTTCGCGCTGTTGAACGCAGAGGAGCTTGGCGTCAATTCGAAGAACGTCGACCAGATGCTGAAATCGCCGAACCCGGAAACCCGCCGCCTGCTCGGCGTCGAAGGTGCGTTTGGCGAACCGATGGGATTGACGAAAGACTGGGTCGTGCGCATCGTCAAGCGCGTGGGCAATTACGGCGAAATTTTCGAGCGTAATGTCGGCCAGGGCTCGCCGCTGAAAATCAAACGCGGGCAAAACGCACTGTGGAAGAACGGCGGCCTGCAATACGCGCCGCCTGTGCGTTAAGCGGTGTGCGACATTGAGCTTTAAGTAATGCCGCGCGCGAACTCTATCCCCTGGTGGCGCACGCGGCGCATGCGCGACGTGTTGTTTCAGGTCGCGTTGCTGTTGGGCGTCATGCTGTTGATCGCGGCGATGGTCAACAATGCGGCAGAGACGTTGCAGCGCCAGAAGATCGCGTCGGGGTTTGCGTTTCTCGACCACACGGCGGGTTTCGACATCGTTCAGGCATTGGTGGCGTACAACGAGGCCTCGACTTATGGGCGCGTGCTGCTGGTCGGTATTCTGAACACGTTACTTGTTGCTTTTATCGGCATCGTGATCACCACGATCATCGGTTTTGCTATCGGCATCGGACAGCTGTCGAAGAATTGGTTGATCGCGCGGCTGTGCCGCGTCTATGTCGAGACCTTGCGCAATATCCCGCTCTTGCTGCAGATATTCTTTTGGTACTTTGCCGTGTTGCGCGCCTTGCCGGGGCCGCGCGAGAGTTGGGGTCTGTTCGACACCGTGTTCCTCAACAACCGCGGGCTCTATCTGCCGGGGCCCGAGGCGCAAGCTGGGTTCGGCTTCGTCGTCGCGGCCTTCGCGGCAGGGGTGATGGCGTCGATTTTGCTTGCGATCCGCGCACGCGCGGTGCGCGAGGCGACGGGACGGGTCATGCCGGTGGATGCGATGGCGGCGGCGTTGATCATCTTGCCGCCTGCGGTTGCGAGCGCCGTCGCGGGCTTCCCGCTGCATTTCTCGATCCCGGCATTGAGCGGTCTCAATTTCGACGGCGGGCTCGTCGTGCTGCCCGAGTTCATGGCGTTGGTGGCGGCATTGTCGACCTATACTGCGAGCTATATCGCCGAAGCCGTGCGCGCGGGGATCGAAGGCGTCGCCAAGGGCCAGACGGAAGCGGCATCGGCCTTGGGCTTGACGCGCGGACAGATGCTGCGCCTCGTCGTGGTGCCGCAAGCGATGCGCCAAATCATTCCGCCGTTGACGAGCCAGTATTTGAACTTGACCAAGAATTCCTCGCTCGCGGTGGCGATTGCCTATCCAGATCTGGTGTCGGTGTTCGCGGGCACGAGTTTGAACCAAACGGGACAGGCGATCGAAATCATCGCGATCACGATGGCGGTCTATCTGACGATCAGCCTGACCACGAGCGCGTTCATGAACTGGTACAACGCGCGCATCGCGCTGACGGAGCGGTGATGGCGACACCCGCTCGCAAACCGCCGCACGTCGTGATGCCGGGGCCCATCGAGTGGCTGCGCGAGAATTTGTTCTCGTCGTGGGGCAATGGGGCCTTGACGATTTCGGCGGGGCTCGTGGCTTGGTGGACCATCGTGCCGCTCGTTCAATGGGCGTTCATCGACGCGGCGTGGGTGGGGACGGATCGCGAGGCGTGTCTGCCTTACGCGAACGGCGCGTGCTGGCCGTTCATCACGCAGCGCATCGGACAGATCGTATATGGCTCTTACGACGCGGCTGAGCGCTGGCGCGTCGACATTGCATTTGCGATTTTGGCGGGTGCCCTCGTTTGGCTGACGGTGCCGGGACTGCCGGCCAAGCGGTCCGCAGGCACGGCGATGCTCACGCTCTATCCGCTGGTCGCGTTCGTGCTCCTCGTGGGCGGGTTCGGATTGGAGCACGTGCCGACGGAAAAGTGGGGCGGCCTCTTGATGACGTTGGTTGTCGCGATCACCGGGATCGTGGCGTCGTTGCCGTTTGGCATCTTGCTCGCCCTGGGGCGGCGGTCGGAACTTCCGGTCGTCAAGACGCTCAGCGTCGTCTTCATCGAGTTCTGGCGCGGCGTGCCGCTTGTGACCGTGCTGTTCATGGCGGCGTATATGTTGCCGCTGTTCCTGCCCGGCGGGTTGTCGGTCGACAAATTGCTCGGTGCCCTGATTGCCGTCGCGCTGTTCTCGTCGGCCTATATGGCCGAGGTCGTGCGCGGCGGTTTGCAGGCGATCCCCAAGGGGCAATACGAAGCGGCACAGGCGATGGGGCTCGGCTATTGGCAGGCGACGGCGTTCGTGATCTTGCCTCAGGCGTTGCGCCTGTCGCTGCCCAATATCGTGGGAAACTTCATCGGCTTGTTGAAGGACACGTCGTTGGTTTCGATCATCGGGCTCTTCGATCTGCTCAACATCGTGCAGGTGGGTACGGCGAATGCCGATTGGGCGACGCCGAACACGGCCTTCACCGGCTATGCGTTCGCGGGCGCGCTGTTTTGGCTTATGTGTTATTCGATGTCGCGCTATGCCAAATATCTGGAAGGCGTGTTGGGAGCGGGTGAGCGGCGGTGAGCGCAATCGAAATCGCCGGCTTGAACAAATGGTTCAAGGCGTTCCACGTTTTAAAGGACATCAACCTCACCGTCGCGCGCGGCGAGCGTTTGGTGATTTGCGGGCCGTCGGGTTCGGGCAAGTCGACGTTGATCCGCTGCCTCAACGGGCTTGAGCCGCATCAGCAAGGCAAGATCGTGGTCGAAGGCGCGGCCCTCACGGAAGAGGTGGGGCAGATCGAGGCGGTGCGGGCCAATGTCGGCATGGTGTTCCAGCAGTTCAATCTGTTCCCGCATCTGACGGCGCTGGAGAACTGCACGCTGGCGCCGATGTGGGTGAAGAAGATGCCCAAGGCCGCGGCGGAGAAACTCGCGATGCAATATCTCGAGCGTGTGCACATCCCCGATCAGGCGAACAAATATCCGGGCCAGCTCTCGGGCGGCCAGCAGCAGCGGGTGGCGATCGCCCGCGCGCTGACGATGGAGCCGCGCATCATGCTGTTCGACGAACCGACGTCGGCGCTAGACCCCGAGATGATCAAGGAAGTGCTGGAGACGATGGTGGAGTTGGCCGAAACCGGCATGACGATGCTGTGCGTTACGCACGAGATGGGCTTTGCGCGCACGGTCGCGAACCGCATCGTCTTCATGGATTTCGGCGAGATCGTCGAGGTGGCGCCGCCGGAGGAGTTCTTCAACGCTCCGAAGAGCGAGCGGACGAAGGAATTTTTGAGTCAGATTATTCGGTGAAGGGGGCAAATCCCATGAGGTTCGTCAAATACACGATTGTAGTCCTGCTTGCGCTGGCGGGTGTTGCGGCGGTCATCGGTTACGCGTTCCGCGTCGAGGTCGGCGAGGCGGTGTTCGCGCGCGCGGTTTCGCAGAACGTGGGCCGCAACTCGGTCGCGACACTTCCCGGCGGCTTGCATGTGGCGCTCTGCGGCTCGGGCTCGCCTTTGCCGGATCCCACGCGCATGGGGCCGTGCACGGCGGTGATCGCGGGCAAGCGTTTGTTCGTCGTCGATGTGGGCAGCGGCGCGGCGCGCAATTTCGGGCCGATGGGGTTGCAGACGGGTTCGATCGAGGCGGTGCTGCTCACCCATTTTCATTCCGATCATATCGACGGGCTCGGCGAGTTGATGATGTTGCGCTGGGCGGGTGCGGGCAACATTGCGCCTTTGCCCGTATTTGGACCGGAGGGTGTCGATCGCGTCGTGGGCGGCTTCAATGCCGCATACGTGTTCGACAAGAATTACCGGGTCGCCCATCACGGGGCCGACGTCAATCCGCCGACGGGGGCGGGTGGAGAAGCGCGGCCGTTCGCGGTGGATGCGCAAACGCAATCGGTCGTCGTGTTCGAGAATGACGGGTTGAAGGTCACGGCATTTTCAGTCGATCACGCGCCAATCGAGCCCGCTGTCGGGTATCGCTTCGACTACAAGGGGCGATCAATCGTGATTAGCGGGGACACGTCGCCATCGGAGAACTTGGTGCGCCACGCGTCGGGTGCCGACCTGTTGGTGCACGAGGCGCTCAATCGAGAGATGGTCGACACGATCGGTGCCGCCTTGGCGACCGACGGAAATGCGCGTGCAGCGAAGATCATGAAGGACATCCTCAACTATCACTCGAGCCCGGTCGAAGCGGCCAAGATCGCAAAGCGCGCGGGGGTGAAGTCGTTGGTGCTGACACATATCGTGCCGGCGGTGCCGGTGGCGTATCTCGGCGCCGCCTATCTGAAGGGCACCGCGGTGGAGTTTGGTGGGGCGATTACGCTGGGCGAGGATGGGATGATCTTCAGCTTGCCCGCGGGCGGTCCAGAGATCACGAATGGACGATTGAAGTAGCGGCGCGCGATTGTGGCTGCATAAACACAAACACTCAACTCTAGGTGTGGGCGCCGCTAAAGGTTGTGCTTGGCCGTTTGGCGCCTACTGTATACGGCAGGCGCTTGATATTCGGCATTGCGTCTGTGTTCGACTTCATCGCTAACGTCCGCCCCGGGACTTTGGGGGACTGGATGGACTGGGTTGTTTGGCGAGCCGCCGGGCTTGGGGCGGCGTGGGCACTTGCGTTTGGCTTGAGCGCCCGGGCGGAAACGCTGAACGAGGCGCTAATCAAGACTTATCTCACCAATCCGGATCTGGCCGCCGAGCGAGCGCGATTGCGCGAGGTTGATGAAGACGTTGCCCAGGCCAACGCGAAATGGCGGCCTTCGATTTCGCTGGAGGGCGAAGTCGAGCGCTCGTCGAGCACGACTAAGGACCAGTACGGCAAATTCGACTACCGCCGGGAGACGTGGTCGGCCGACGTGGTGGCAAGCCAGCCTCTATTCACCGGAGGGCGCAACGGCGCTGAGAAGCGCCAGGCGATGGCGCGCGTGCGCGGGGCGCGCGCGGGTTTGCGCGTGAAGGAGCAAAAGGTGCTGCTCGATGCGGTCGTCGCGTTCGTCGACGTTGCGCGCAACGAAACGGTGCTCGATGTCGTGCGACAG
>JANOFM010000223.1:0-3006 GCA_031413635.1 Alphaproteobacteria bacterium
CCGCGCTTCATCGAGGACGTCTACAACACCAAGCGCCTCCACTCGGCGCTTGGTTACGTGCCGCCGCAGGAGTTCGAAGACCAACTGGCCCAGGAAGCCGCCGCATGACCGCCCCCGGTCCAGCCCAAGGGGGGAACTCCAATGCCATCACATGTGATGGCACCCGGACCCAGATAGCGCTCGAACGCTTCACTGAGGTCCTCGGCGCGATAGCCGCGCACGAAGCGATCTTCTTCCATTCTCAGCGTTGCAGGCCGCAGACCGAACATGCGCAGCCGGTCCGCCAACTCGCGCGGATCGATCTTGCCGCCGCGCCTTATGCTGGCCCATGGTCGTTCCGCATCGGCGACGAGGCGTTCGATAACCTGCGCGCTGGCAACGCCGCTGCCGCTGAGCGGAACGAGCGCGCGGATGTCGCCAAGCAGCGCCAAGTTCGACGCGGGCGCGGGCTCGGCCTCGGCGAGCGCGCGCATCGCATCGCATCGAGGGCGAACCGCAAGGCCTGTCCGCCGATCGCCGAGGCCACGGCGACAAGCGGATGCCAGTTCTCGCGCGCGGTCGCGCTCAAACCGCGTGGAAAAGCGACATCGGCCCCAGCCTCGGCCTCCTCCGCTTGGTCGCGCCAGCGCGCCGCGAACGCCGACATCTGCGCGCGCAGTGCCGCCACGTCGTCGGGCGGCGAACCGGGCGCCAGCCGCGCGCGCGTCTCGGAGGCGGGAACTGGCGACATCGGCACGACGATGGCGCGCAGCCGCATGTCTTCGGGAACGCGCGCACCGGTCGCGACGGCCGCGGGCGCAAAGCACGCGGCCCACGGCTGATCGGACGACCGCAGCCCCAAGCGCCTGCCGCCCGCGCCGACCAGAAACGTACTGTCGCGCGTCGCCCCGGCCGCGATCAGCGCGCGCATTTCGCGCCGGTGGAGAATGGCGCCGGCGACGTCGTCGAACAGCAGGGTGGGGCGCTCGGCCTCGATCGCCGGCAACAGATGGGCCGCGATCGCGCGCGATACGATGCGTGGCCGCGGCGTGAGCCACGCGATCAGGCGCAGCGCCCGCGCATGATCGGCCCGCGCGTCGTTCGCCTGCAGAATAAGACGCGGGGACACGTCCGACGCGGGACCCCATTCGTCTTGCGCCAACCAGGCATGCAGGCACCACAGCACGATCGTATCCAGCGTCGTCGGCGCTTCGGCGAGATAGCGCGCAAGCAGTGCCCGAACGCCTGCGAACATCGCACCCGCGTCCAAGTCGTGCGCCCACGGCGCGACGGCGCGCCCGCCGAGGCAAACGTGCTCGGGCAACGCCCGCGCCATCGCGTCGCAAAGCGCCATGTCGGCCGCAAGCGCGATCGCCGTTGCCGCGCCCTCGTCGATCGGCGTCTCGCCGAGCACGAAGTCGCTGTCCGGCAGCGCCGGCGCCACGGCGACGCCGACGGCGGACGCGATCCCATCGGCGAGCACCGCCGCATCGCGCTCGGCCAACGCCAACCCTTGCGAGCCCGGCCCCGGCCAAAAGACGACAGGCCGCGCCCTCAATTTCGCCGGAAACTCGATGAAAGCGGACGCGCGGTCGCCATCACCCTGCGGCGGCAGACACACCGCTTCATAACGGCCAAGACCCGACCCACGATCATCCGAAGCCCAATAAGCAGCCTCGCCATAAACCGCGATGACCGGCCTCGACGATGCGAACCGCATGACGTCTACCCCTGATGGTGATGAGGCTAGGTACATAGAACAAAAAGTGAACGAAGTCAAGAAAATTCACCCAAAACAGCCAAAACAAAACCACACGCCGCCACGCCGAAAATCTCGCGCAACCCCTGGGACCGCGGGCGTCCCGCCCGCCCCTTGCAGACGTCACGCCGAACGCGCTGCGCTCGAAAAGACAGGGCTTTGCTCCCAATGCCTTTCGCCCGCATAATCGACGCATGGCCAGCGAGATTCACCGCATCACCTTCGAAGCCGACAAGTGCGGCGGGCGGCCGTGCATTCGCGGATACCGTCTGCGCGTGAAGGACGTGCTCGACATGTTGGCGGGCGGGGCGAGCGAGCCCGAAATTCTGGCCGACTATCCGTTCCTTGAGCCGGCGGATATTCGCGCCTGCTTGGAGTACGCGGCGGTCCAAGTCGACCATCCCGTGTTGGTGGGCGCGAGTTAGAGGCGCGTGCGCTTCGTCGTCGACACAAACCTACCCAGAGCGCTTGCAGCTTGGATCGTCGCAAAGGGCCACAACGCCGAGCACGTGCTCGACATTGGTTTGGCGCAAGTAAAGGATGCCGCAGTGTGGCTTCGCGCCGGCGAAACGGGCGCCGTCATCGTGAGCAAGGACGAAGATTTCGCCGATCTCGTCCGCCGCACCGAGACGGGTCCGAGCGTTCTATGGTTGCGCACCGGCAACGGCACGACGCGCGATCTCTTGCGCTTGCTTGATCCGCTTTGGCCAGCGATCGAGTTGAGACTGACGGCCGGCGAGCGGCTCGTGGAAGTGAGATAGAAGGAAAATCGGTCCGTCACTACGCGCTTTTCGGTCACGCCACCGCCTCAGATTGACTACACGGCTACCGGCACTGGTGAGAAGATCATGACGTGTCCCCCGAACTGCGACAATATCTACAACAAAGAGCGCCTGCACTCCGCCCTGGGATACCGCTCACCGCTTGAATTCGAAACCGCTTTCGCGCAAAACCAAACCAACTGAACGAAACTATGCCAACCACTGTAACCGAAATTATCGTGTCTCACTCAAGGGGTGCAGTCCAGCACTGTCACTGAAATATACCTAGGAATGAGAATAAGGGGACATGATAGTTCGCCGGGAGACCGGTGGAAAGCAGGCGGTGAAAGTCCCCGGAATTCGCAAATAAAGCTGCGGATTGCACCGTGTCAGGCCGCAGTAAATGCCTGCAAAACCATGGCGATCGTAAATATGGCTGATCCGCTGATCGACAGTGTACGGGGCCAGTTATAGGCGATCAGTTCGGCGATGGTCTGGTCATTCTTG
>JANOFM010000224.1:0-5833 GCA_031413635.1 Alphaproteobacteria bacterium
GATTTCGTCGGCGGCATCGGCGTGCAGAACACCGGCCACCGCCACCCGAAAGTGGTCAAGGCGATCGAAGCCCAACTTGCCAACGCCATCCACACCGCGTTCCAGGTCAACGCCTATGAGAGCTACATCGCGCTCGCCGAAAAGCTGAACGCGCTCGCCCCCATTGAAGGTTCTGCGAAAACGATCTTCTTCACCACCGGCGCCGAAGCGGTCGAGAACGCCGTCAAGATCGCGCGCTACGCCACGAAACGTTCGGGCGTGGTCAGCTTCTCCGGCGCCTTCCACGGCCGCACGTTCATGGGCATGGCGCTGACCGGCAAGGTCGTGCCCTACAAAGCAGGCTTCGGCGAAATGCCGGGCGACGTCTACCGCCTGCCATTCCCCATTGTTAGCCACCACCACACATCTGCCGAGGCGCTCGCCGCGCTCGAGAACTTGTTCAAGTTCGACATCGAACCCGCGCGCGTCGCCGCCATCATCATCGAACCCGTGCAAGGCGAAGGCGGCTTCTACGCCGCGCCGTTCGACTTTATGCGCAGCTTGCGCGCGGTCTGCGACAAGCACGGCATCATGCTCATCGCCGACGAAATCCAATCGGGCTTCGCACGCACCGGCAAACTCTTCGCCATCGAACATTCCGGCGTTAAACCCGATCTCATCACGACGGCCAAAAGCCTCGCCGGCGGCATGCCGCTCTCCGCCGTCATCGGCCGCGCGGCCCTCATGGACACGCCCGAACCCGGCGGCCTCGGCGGTACCTATGCCGGCAACCCTGTCGCCTGCGCCGCAGGGCTAGCGGTGCTCGACGTCATCAAGGAAGAACACATCCTCGACAAAGCCGTCGCACTGGGCGACAAGCTGATGAAACGCCTTAAACAAATGTCGATGCGCAACGACCTGCCGCCGATGGACGACATTCGCGGCCTCGGCGCCATGGTCGCCTTCGATTTGGTGAAATCGCGCGGCAGCCAAGAACCTGACGCCGAGCGCACGAAGAAGTTAACGGCCGAAGCGCTGAAACGCGGCCTGATCCTCCTCACCTGCGGCCTTTACAGCAATGGCGTCCGCGTGCTGGTGCCGATAACGGTAGAGGACAACGTGCTCGATGAGGGCTTGTCGATTTTGGAAGAGTCGTTGAAAGCGATCGCATGATCCCCCGCTATTCCCGCCCCGACATGACGGCGCTCTGGTCGCCGGAGACGAAATTCAAAATCTGGTTCGAGATCGAAGCCCACGCCGCCGACGCATTGGCCGAGCTCGGCGTCATCCCGAAGGCGGCGGCCAAGACCATCTGGGAAAAAGGCGGCGCCGCAAAATTCGACGTCGCCAAGATCGACGCCATCGAGCGCGAAGTGAAGCACGACGTCATCGCCTTCCTCACGCACTTGGCGGAATTCGTTGGCCCCGACGCCCGCTTCGTGCATCAGGGCATGACCTCGTCCGACGTGCTCGACACCTGCCTCGCGGTGCAGCTCAAGCGCGCCGCCGACATTCTCATCGCCGACACCGACAAATTGCTCGCCGCCCTCAAGAAGCGCGCGCACGAATTCAAGCAAACGCCCACCATCGGCCGCAGCCACGGCATCCACGCCGAACCCACCACCTTCGGCGTCAAGCTCGCGGGATTCTATGTCGAGTTCGAACGCGCCCGCCGCCGCCTCGTCGCCGCACGCGAAGAAATCGCCACCTGCGCCATCTCCGGCGCCGTCGGCACCTTCGCGCAAATCGACCCGCGCGTTGAAGACCACGTGGCCAAGGCGATGGGCCTGAAACCCGAACCGGTCTCGACGCAAGTCATCCCGCGCGATCGTCACGCCGCGTTCTTCGCGGCGCTCGCCGTGGTGGCAAGCTCCGTCGAACACCTCGCCACCGAAATCCGCCACCTGCAGCGCACCGAAGTCTTGGAAGCCGAGGAATATTTTTCCGAGGGCCAAAAGGGCTCCTCCGCCATGCCGCACAAGCGCAACCCGGTGCTGACGGAAAACCTCACCGGCCTCGCCCGCATGGTGCGCAGCTATGCCCAGCCCGCAATGGAAAACGTCGCCCTCTGGCACGAGCGCGACATCTCGCATTCCTCGGTCGAGCGCATGATCGGCCCCGACGCCACCATCACCCTCGACTTCGCGCTCAACCGCCTCGCCGAAGTGATCGAAAAACTCGTCGTCTATCCCCCTCGCATGCAGCGCAATCTCGACCTTCTGGGCGGCCTCGTTCACAGCCAGCGCGTCATGCTGGAGCTCACCCAAGCAGGCGTCAGCCGCGAAGACGCCTACGCCCAGGTCCAGCGCAACGCCATGCCCGTCTGGCAGAACATGCATCACGGCCGCACCGGAAAATCTTTTCTCGAAAACCTGAAAGCCGACGCCGATGTGACGAAGGCGCTCAAACCAAGCGACCTCGAAGCGCTGTTCGATCTGGGCCATCACTTGAAACACGTCGACACGATTTTCCGCCGCGTCTTCGGCGCCGCCTAACCGACAAGAGCGAGAGCACAATGGGTTCGTCGGTTCCGTTAGGCAGCTTCTTCGGTGTATTCGTCCGCTTCGATGTCAGCTTGCTGCTTTTGGCGGCGATTTACGTCGTCCGCGGCTTGGAGCAAGGCGGCACGCAGGGCGCGCTCAACGAGCTAACCTTCGTCGTGTTGTTGTTCGTCTGCGTTTTCCTGCACGAATGCGGACACGCGCTCGCCGCCTACGCCTTCGGCATTAAGACGCTCGACGTCACGCTGCATTTCTTCGGCGGATATGCGCGCCTCTCGCGTGCGCCGAAGATGGCGCACGAAGACGCCATCATTTCGTTCGCCGGCCCGGCGGTAAACCTCGCCATCGCGGGGTTGCTATATCTCTGGCTGGACCAGCTCGCCAACGCCGAGGACGGCGCGCATACCTATGTCCAAGTTTGGTACCTTTGGTATGCGAACCTGTTTCTGGCACTCTTCAATTTGCTACCCGGCTATCCGCTCGACGGCGGCCACATCACCCGCGCCCTTCTTTCCTATGTAATACCGGCCGCCCGCGCCCGCCTGATCGTGGCCTATCTCGGCGTCGTCATCGGCTTCGGTTTAATCGCCTACGCATTTCCCAACAATATGTTCATGATGATTTTCGGCGGCCTGTTTATCTACATGGCCTCGATGGAAATCCAAGAAGCAAAGCGCTGGATGTAAACACCTTGAACATCGTCGCGCCGGGTACTATCTTGCGACGATCGGGATAGCGGCAGGCTCCCGGTGTTTTCAGATGGTCGTCCATCCAAGCTCTGCCTCGTTACGACACGAGGGGCTTGAATCATGTCCGCCATAATCTCGCACGAACTGGACAAACTGTTCGCCGCCCGCCGCCCGACCAAATGGGTCACGCGCGAGCGCCCGAAAATCGACCGCATCGCCTGTCCCTGGTTGATCCTGCGCTTCATCGACCCAAAGGCGGAATTTCTCTACGTTCCCGTCCAAGACGTTTTCGCGACCGCTCAAAGCGAACATGCCGTCGCTTACGACATTCCCGGCGCACCGTTCGAACACAACGGCGAACGCTGCTCGTTTGACGCTTTCGTCGAACGCTTCGGCCTCACCGCGCCGGCCCTCGATCGGCTCGCCACAATCGTGCGCGGCGCCGACACCGGCCGCCTCGACCTGACGCCGCAATCGCCGGGCCTCTACGCGATCTCGCTCGGCCTCTCGCACATGTATGCCGACGACCGTGAAATGCTGCGCCACGGCCTGGTGATGTACGACGCGCTCTACGCCTGGAGTCTTAAGGCCCAAGACGAAACGCACAACTGGCCGCCAAAAATCGCGTAACATCGAGGCGCCGAAGGGAGCACCCATGCCAAACCAACAGGACCGGCGCCAAATTTTGGTCGCAACAGCAGCCGCCATAACGGTGGTGGCCATCGTCAACCATCCAACCGCCGCGCACGCCGCGACCAAGGCAAAGTCCATGACCTATTATGACGTCAAGCCCATGCCGTTCGATCCGATTGCGATCAAAGGCATGTCCGAAAAACTCCTGACCAGCCACCACGACAACAACTACACCGGCGCCGTAAAGCGCCTGAACGCCATCGCGGCTCAACTCAAAGCCCTCGATTGGCCGGCCGCGCTCAACTTCACGGTCAACGGCTTAAAGCGCGAAGAACTCGTGGCGATGAATTCGATGAACCTGCACGAACTCTACTTCGCGGGGCTCGGCGCCGGCGGCGACCCGACCGGCGCACTGGCACAGGCAATCGAACGCGACTTCGGCTCGATCGCGGACTGGCGTGCCGAGTTCGCTGCCATGGGCAAGGCCATGGGCGGCGGCTCTGGTTGGGTGACCCTCAACTATATGCCGCGCGACAAGCGTCTGGTGAACAGCTGGGCCGCGGACCACACGAACGCACCGGCCAACGCCCGCCCCCTTCTCGCGCTCGACATGTACGAGCACGCCTACCACATGGACTACGGCGCCAAAGCCGGCGCCTATGTCGACGCCTATATGGCCGCCATCGATTGGCGGAACGCGACCGCGCTGTACGCGAAAGCCACGGCATGACCGCTCTGCCCTCGTTCCGCGAGGCGCTCAAACTCTGGGCCTATATCGGCTGCGTCAATTTCGGCGGTCCGGCTGGTCAGATCGCGCTGATGCACAAACTTCTTGTCGACGAAAGGAAGTGGATCGGCGACGCGCGTTTCTTCCATGCGCTGAACTACTGCATGCTGCTGCCCGGCCCCGAGGCCCAGCAACTTGCAACCTATATCGGCTGGCTGATGCACGGCGTGAAGGGAGGTCTCGCCGCCGGCCTGCTCTTCATCCTGCCCGGCGCGCTCGTCATGCTCGCGCTCAGCATCCTCTATGTGAACTACGCCGATCTCGCCATCGTCGACGCGATTTTCTACGGCGTGAAGGCGGCCGTGCTCGCCATCGTCGTCGAAGCGATCTTCCGCATCGCCAAACGCGCCTTCACCGGCGCGGCCATGCCGTGGATCGCCGCCGCCGCCTTCGTCGCCCTCTTCTTCTTCGCCGTGCCGTTCCCAATCGTCGTGCTGGCGGCCGCCCTCGCCGGCTTTTTCGGCATGCGCCTGGCGCCCGATCAGTTCCAGGCCTCGGGTCACGCCGCGAAAATCGTCATCGCCGAAGGCGCCGTGGACGCGGCCTTCGCGCGCGGCGAACTCGCGCATACCCGCGCAACCGGCGGCCAAACCGCACTCACCGTCGTCACTTGGCTGGTCATCTGGCTTTTGCCGGTCGCACTGGTGATCGCGACACTGGGCGACGACAGCGTGTTCGCCGCTCTTGCGATCTTCTTCAGCAAGATGTCGATCGTCACCTTCGGCGGCGCCTATGCGGTGCTGGCCTACGTGGCGCAGGAGGCGGTCGCGACCTATCACTGGCTGACCGCCGCCGAAATGCTCGAAGGCTTGGCGCTTGCCGAAACGACGCCGGGCCCCTTGATCCTCGTGCTTCAGCATGTCGGCTTCCTGGCCGCCTTTCGCCAGGCCGGCATCGACCCACTGATGGCCGGCATTCTCGGCGCCGTCATTACGCTGTGGGTCACGTTTACACCGTCGTTCTTGTGGATCTTCGCCGGCGCGCCCTACGCCGAACGCGTACGCGAAAACCGCGCGCTCTCGGCAGCGCTCGCCGCCATCACGGCGGCCGTCGTCGGCGTGATCCTCAACCTCGCAATCTGGTTCGCGCTCCACGTTGTCTTCGCGAAAGTCGAAACCCGCGACTTCGGCCCGTTCCACCTACAAATCCCCGACCTCGCGACGCTCGACCCCGTCGCCCTCGCGCTGGCCGCAATCGCCACCATCGCGTTGCTGCGCTTCAAGCTGCCGATCCTAGGCCTGCTC
>JANOFM010000225.1:0-3929 GCA_031413635.1 Alphaproteobacteria bacterium
GTGTCGGCCTGACCCGGCAACACGTCGGAAGCGCCCGGCACAAGCAGGACGTCGTCAAATGTCAAAGCTTCGCGGAGTTGCAAGCCGATCCCTTTCGTCAATGAACCACTCGGGATTCGAGTTGCGAGGAGCGTGTAGCGCCTGGCACGGCCGATGTAAAGCGCGGCACAGTGGCTCGACTAAACCAAAGCTTGTCATCCCGGCCGAGGCGTTAGCCGCGAGCCGGGACCCAGGAGTGACGACCCCGGCGTTCCGTCACTCCTGGGTCCCGGCTCGCGCTTCGCTTGGCCGGGATGACAGGGTTTTATTGTCGAAATCCCATCGCCAGTACGTACATCTCGGCGCTGTCGGCGCGACTGGCTGGGGGTTTGACGTGGATGACTTTGGTGAAGCGGCGTTTGAGGGTTTCCAGCAGCGTGCGTTCGGTGCCGCCGGGTAGAACCTTGCAGACGAAGCTGCCGCCTGGTTTGAGAACTTCGATGGCGAATTCCAATGCCGCTTCGCAGAGCGCCAACTCGCGCTGGTGATCGGTCTCGCGGTGGCCGGTGGCGGGCGACGCCATGTCGGAGAGGACGGTCGCAACGGGGCCATTCAGCAAGTCCTTGATCATGGCGGATCTTCTGGCTCGAATTGACGAGGCTGAAAACTAGCTCGGCGATATTGAGGCACGTTACTTAAGGTCACCCACAACCTTGGCGATATCCTGCACCGCGAGCGCTTTGACGCCGTGGCCCATCGAATAGGACTCGGGTCCGGGATACACCACAAAACGATGCTCGGCTCCGATATCGTCGCAAGCCGCCCTAAAATTCGCTGGGGCGCCCGCCGGCGCGCTCCGTTTGATTTCGAAGGCTGCGAGCCGTTTGGGCGCGAGTTCGAGAACAAGATCAATCTCGGCGCCAGCACTTGTGCGATAGAACCACGGCGTCGCCCGAACGGGCGTCGCCGCGATGATCGCTTCGATGACGAGCCCTTCCCAAGTGGCGCCTGCCACTGGATGTCCCAAGAGCTCTTCCCGGGTTTTGATATTGAGCAGCGCATGAACAAGGCCGCTGTCGCGCAGGTATATTTTAGGCGCGGCGACAAGGCGCTTTCCGGCATTCGCGCGCCATGGCCGCAGCGTGCGCACCAAGAGCAATCCTTCAAGGAGATCAAGATAGCGGCCGACCGTCCTTGCCGAGACATCCAGACTGCCGGCGAAGCGCGATCCGTTGAACAACCCGCCCTGGGTATGTGCCAACATGGTCCACAGACGCCCAATTGTTTGTGCGCTGACGCCGCTCGCGAATTGTTGGATGTCGCGCTCAAGATAGGAACGGATGAAGTCCTCGCGCCAAGCCAAGCTCGCGGAATCGCTGCGCGCGAGCAGGCTGTCGGGAAAGCCGCCGCGCAGCCAAAGCCGATCGATGCTCCCTGGGTCGTAGGCGAGCGCCTCGTCTATCGAAACCGGCGCCATGTCGACGAAGGCGATGCGACCGGCAAGTGTCTCCGAGGATTGCTTGAGCAGGTCGATAGAGGCCGACCCCAGTATGAGAAATTGACCCGTTCGATGTTTTGCGGCACGCCGCCGATCGATAAGACCGCGCAATTCTTCAAACAGGTGCGGGGCGCGATGCACCTCATCGATGACCACAAGCAATCCCGCAAGGGGTCCGAGGAAGGCATCGGCGTCGGCGAGACGCGCTCTGTCTCCCGCCCTCTCCAGATCAAGATAGACCGATCCCCGGTGCTTTTCGGCAATGGCCCGAGCGAGCGTTGTCTTGCCGACCTGCCTGGGCCCCAGAATGGCGACGGACGGAGATCGATTAAGGGCTTCCTCAGTGATCTTTGTGGCGCGTCGTGGAATCATAACTAGCATATTAGGCACTATATGCCGGATTTGCAAGGATTAATTCAGAGGATGAATCCGATCTGAAAGGGCCATAGCGTTTACGCCGCGGATCGCGTCAGCTTGGCGACATAGGTGCGAAACTCGGCGCAAAAGCCAAACCGGTTTTCGGCCCACTACTCCCGGACACCGGGCGAGGCAAACACCCGCCTGATGCCCTGATCTCGTCGAAGGTCATGGTTGAGAGCTCTAGGGTGTGCGGGCGCCCTGACTTTAGTGCCGCTGAAGTTCGGCGCGGCCGACCACCATGTGGTGCACCTCATCCGGGCCGTCGGCGAAGCGGAGGTGGCGTTGGTGGGCGTACATTTCGGCGAGCGGCGTCCATTGCGAGATACCGGTGGCGCCGTGGATTTGCATCGCCTCGTCGATGATTTGGCAGACGCGTTCGGGCACCATGGCCTTGACCATCGAGACCCAGACGCGGGCTTCGCGGTTGCCAAGCACGTCCATCGCGCGCGCGGCTTTCAGCACCATGAGGCGCATCGCTTCGATGTCGATGCGGGCGCGGGAGACCAGTTCCAGGTTCTTGCCGAGATTGATCAGCGGCTTGCCGAAGGCTTCGCGCGAGACGCCGCGTTTCACCATCAGATCGAGCGCGCGTTCGGCTTGGCCGATGGAGCGCATGCAGTGATGGATGCGGCCCGGCCCTAGGCGCAGCTGCGAGATTTCGAAGCCGCGGCCTTCGCCGAGCAGCATGTTGTCTTGCGGCACGCGCACGTTGTCGAACTTGAGGTGCATGTGGCCGCGCGGGGCGTGGTCTTCGCCGAAGACCGACATTGCGCCCAGGATTTTGACGCCGGGCGTGTCCATCGGCACGAGGATTTGCGAGTGCTGGAATTGCGCGGCGGCGTTCGGGCTCGACTTCACCATCACGATCATGATCTTGCAGCGCGGGTCGCCGGCGCCGGAGATGTAGTATTTCTCGCCGTTCAGAACCCATTCGTTGCCGACGAGCTCGGCGCGCATCGAGATGTTCTTGGCGTCCGATGAGGCGACGCCCGGCTCCGTCATCGCGTAGGCCGAACGGATTTCGCCGTTGAGCAATGGCTTCAGCCAGCGTTCCTTCTGCGCCGGCGTTCCGACGCGTTCGATCACTTCCATGTTGCCGGTGTCGGGGGCGGAGCAGTTCAGCGACTCCGACGCCAGCGGGTGCTTGCCCAGTTCGGCGGCGATGTAGGCGTAGTCGAGATTGGTGAGGCCGCGGCCGATCTCGGCGTGCGGGAGGAAGAAGTTCCAAAGACCCGAGGCCTTCGCTTTGTTCTTGGCGGTCTGGAGCAGTTCGAGTTGGCCCGGCGCCCATGACCAGCGGTCCTTGCGGCCTTCGCCCAAGCGGTGGAATTCTTCTTCGATCGGCGCGACGTTTTCGGCGATGTGTTTCTTCACCGCGTTGAAGAGCGGTTGCGACTCCGGCGACATCGCGAGGTGGTTCAGGCGCGGATCGAGATGGTCGACGTCGGCTTCGCTGCGTTTGTGGGCGTGGCTCATTGTTTCTGCTCCCTTTGACGTTTCTTGGAATGACGATAGCTCGAACTTTAGCGGGCGGCGGCTCGTTCGTCTGCAACGGAAATGTGTAAGCGGGCGCCTCTGGCCGCGCGGTTCGGTGCAAATCGGGCTTCCATTGGCGTTGGGCGTGCGGGTGGCGTAGCATCGGTGGGACTGGACGTCCCAACCGAATGGCGGCATGGCCGACGACGCTCAACCCCGTAAATTGGCAACCATCGTTGCGGTTGACGTTGCGGGCTATTCGGCGCGCACCGAGCGCGACGAAGCGGCGTCCATCGCGGAAGTCGCGGCCCTTCGCGGGGTGATCGAGCGCATTGCCGCCGCACATGGCGGGCGGGTGTTCAACACCGCCGGCGACGGTTTCATGCTTGAGTTTTCGTCGGGCCACGCCGCGGTAGAAGCGGCGTTAGCGCTGGCCGAAACCTGCGTGCCGCGCGTGCGCGTCGGCGTGCATCTGGGCGACGTGGTCGTACAGCCGGACGGCGACATTCTGGGGCATGGGGTCAACGTCGCCGCGCGGTTGATGGCGCGCAGTGCG
>JANOFM010000226.1:0-1821 GCA_031413635.1 Alphaproteobacteria bacterium
AGCGTTTGGCAGGTGCGCGAGCCGCTGTATCAGCGTTCGTCGGGGCGTTGGCGGCACTACGCCAAGCACCTTGAACAGGTGCGCTCGCGTCTCCCCGACGACGGCCAAGGCGGGGCGGCAGCCGACGGTTCATGATGAAAGCCGCATGACGCGCGCCATTGCTCGACACCCAGCAGTCGCGGGTGCTATTTAAATTGCATGCTTACTTTCGCCGACTTCATTGCGCCGTTCGATGTCGTCGAATTCAAGACGCAATACTACGGCAAGAAACCGCTTCACATTCGCCGCCAAGGTCGTGCGGCGGAGAACCCGCTGCCATGGAAGCGTTTCAATGAGGCGCTCGATCTCTCTCCGTTCTGGAACGAAGACACGCTAAAGCTCTTCTACAAGAACCGGCCCGCGCTGCGCGAAAACTACTGCAACTTATCGGATCTGGCAGCCGGTGCCAAAGCACCGGCCGATCCAAGAAAGGTCAAAGCACTGCTTGGTTTCGGCGCCAGCTTGGTCGCGAACAAAATCAACCATGTCTGCCCGGAAGTAGCCGCCATCACTCAAATGCTGCAGCGCGAATTCGCCGCCAGCTCGGGCGCGAACACATATTGCTCGTTCAAGCATGTGCAGGCCTTCGGCACGCACTACGACCTTCACGACGTGTTTGCCTTTCAGGCCGAGGGCGAAAAGCTGTGGCATGTCTACGAAGCAAGGGCAGACAATCCGATCGCCCCATTGCCCCCTGGCATCGAGCCCGAGAAATGGCTGGTCGACAGCCGAGGGAAGCTTCTGTTCGAAGCCCCGATGCAGCCTGGCGACATCCTGTATCTGCCGCGCGGCCAGTACCATGACGCGATCACCGGCGCCGCAGCGTCGCTTCACATCACTTACTACGTCAAACCGCCGAACGGCCTGTCGTTGTTTAAGCTGCTGGAGAAAGTCGCCGCGACCGAAAGCGAGTTCAGGGCCTTTCTGCCGGACGCCAACGATGCCAGCGCGCTAAAGGAACACTTGGCCCGCCTCTCTCGGCGCCTCGATGGGCTAATTAATTCGCAGGCCTTCGCCATCGACGTTCTGAATCATCAGCGTTCCTTTCGAAGATCGCCGGCGGGCTTCGAACTGCCCGGGATCAAAAGAGCGCAATTCTATTCGAGCGCAAGCGGTGGTCAGGTCGTCCGCCGGGACGACGGCATCTTCGCGGTCGTTGGCCAATCGGAACTCTCTGTTGGGGCAACCGGCCCCGCTGTCACTTGGCTACTTCAACAGCGGGTGTGTTCCTTCGACGATCTAGTGGCGCGTCATCCCTTTGTTGATGAAGACGAACTTCGAGTTGTTCTTCGGAAACTGTTGGAAATGGGCGCAATCGTTGAGACCGATGTACGCTGACCAGGAACGAAGCGGGCGATTTGCGATCCCATGCAAGACATTCATCAGATCGGCCTGCCGACGCGTGCAGTGCTTGGCCCCACCGGATTGCACCTCGAGCTTCGGAGCATCGAGCCTGAGCAGCTGCACGATCCCTTTCTGCAGCAGACCGTCACGCGCGTCCCGGCGCAGCAAGTAAGGATTGAAGTTCCCAAGGGCGATCTGGACAAGACGTCTTCAACTACGGCACCGGCTGGACTCATCTTCCATGTGGCACGGTGCGGGTCGACGCTCGCCTCCCAACTCCTGAAACATCATGAGCAAATCGTCGTCTACTCCGAACCTTTGACGTTCAATGAGATATTGGTACCGCCGCACAAATGGGATCGCGCGGAGCTTGTCGAGGCGGTGCGCATGCTCGGCGCTTTCTTCGCACGCCATGCACAAAAACCCTATGTTCTGAAA